>JAFXNQ010000013.1 GCA_017529425.1 Bacteroidales bacterium
ACTGTCCACCATTTTTGAGGACGCCCTGAAGAATGAGGCCTTCCATACTGCAATTAGGGAACTCCTTGATTTCGGCATTTACAGATATCGTAGAGATTATTCCAAGCCTTACGCTGGGACTCAGTTCAATCTGTATAAGAAGTATACCTATTCAGAAGTGTGTTGGCTTCTCGGTTGGCGGAAAGAAGAGGTCTCATTGAATATTGGCGGATACAAATACGATTCATACTCAAAGACTTATCCGATCTTTATCAACTACGAAAAAGAGGAAGACATTACTGCGACGACACGTTATGAGGATAGATTCATTGACCCTTCCTCTTTAACGGCCATCTCAAAGAGTCGTAGAACCATAGACTCCGACGATGTCCAGAATGCCGTGCATAGCCAGGAGCGTGGTATTCTTATGCCTTTGTTTGTACGAAAGAACAAAGACGATCAATCCTCAAAAGAATTTTATTTCTTGGGTACGATGCGTCATAATGGCCATCTCCATCAGTTTGTGATGAATGACACAGAAGACGTAACAGCAGTAGAAATTGGGTATCGTCTTGACACACCTGTAGAGAGTAATTTATACGAATATATTACGGAGCAATCATTATGAAGACAATAGAAGTTGTCGCAGCCATTATACGGAAAGAGGATAAAATTTTTGCCACCCAGCGTGGATATGGAAATTTTAAAGACTGGTGGGAATTCCCTGGCGGAAAGATGGAACCAGGCGAAACGCCGGAGGATGCACTTATTCGCGAGATTCGCGAAGAGCTTGATGCGGATATAAGCGTGGACAAATTCCTTTACACGGTTGACTGGGATTACCCCAAGTTCCATCTTACAATGCATTGTTTCATGTCTTCATTACGGAATGATACTCTTCATCTGAATGAACATGAAGCTGCCAGATGGTTGGATAAGGATGAAATACATTCCGTCAAATGGCTGCCAGCTGATGAGGTTCTACTCCCTTTGATCGTAGAAGAATTAGAGTCAAAAGAGAATCACCAAGAGTAATGTTCGCTATTCCCAATTGAGAACTCTTGATCAGAATGAGCAAAGAAACACTCTCAAATCAATTAGATAAATAAGGGAAAAACAACCCCTACCCCGCACTTTTTCCGACGAGTTTTCACTGTAATAACGCACTTTTTGGAACGAGTCCGGTGCGATTATTTTGTTTATGTGTGTAATCTTTTGGCGCACATATCGCCCTACATTTGCATCAAACAAATGATAATGACTACGAAATCCAACAGAATCTCTGACCTGCAAGATGCAATGCAGTTTCTCTTTCCCGAAATCCGCAGCGAAGTATCGGCTCTCATCCAGACCTTTGACCTCAAAATGGTTACTGCGGCACGCAAGTAACAGCCTGCCGGGTCAGCACTTGACCTTGACGACGACCTTTTTTACCTGGGAAGGGGCCGTAACGGCCAGGCCGGGCATATGTCCGTCCTGAGGGAAATATACCGCGAAATACCGGTTGCCTATTATCGATTCCTGGGGGCGGACCTCAGCCTCTTTGTAGAAGGATGCGTCAACGTCAGGGTTGTAGGCTTTGGTTTCCTTAAGGTACTCCAGCGGAAGCGAGGCTATTTTCTCCTCCCCGCTGATGAGATACTGGATATCTATATAATCCTTGTGAGCCTCATAGCCGTATTCATTCTCAGGCTTGGTGGAGTATTCTGAAACTATCGCCCTCACGCGCGGTGAGAGTTGGTGAACACCCTTCTCTATGCCCGGCTCTATATCACGCAGGAATTCCAGTCCCAATCTGAGGTCTTCTGAGATAGAAGCGTATGTCCCAATATTGTCTATCTTATCGTAAATCATACAGCTGAAATCCTGTTAGATATTCTTCATCTCGTCCCACTGAGACTCCATGCTGGTGAGAAGCTTGTATTGAGCGCGGGTGCGGACAAGGTTATGCTCCGGATATGCGATGCGATAATAGGTGTCGCCGTTGATATAGTCCATCAGGAAGCGGAGAACCTGCTCAAAAGTGATGTAGATGCCTGCAAACGGCAGCATCTCAAGCTCCTTAGGAGTGAGTTTGTCCCTCATCTTGGAGAGATAACCGGCCATATAAGCCTTATATATCTCAAGATTCATAGAGACCTTATCCAGGTCCTTGTCATCCTCGGCACCGGTATTGGTGTAAGAGCGGAGGGCGTCGCCAACGTCGTTGAGGGCGGTGCTGCTCATGCAGGTGTCCAGGTCTATCATGCAGAGCACGCTGTCGTCTTTGTTGAACAGCACATTGCTGAGCTTGGTATCGTTGTGGGTCACACGCATAGGGAGTTCTCCGGTTTCAACCAGGTGCCAGAAGTCGAGCATCTTCTGCCTGCGGCTCTCGATCCAGGATATCTCCTCCTTCAGATCTTTGACACGGCCTGCGGCGTCGGCAGCTATAGCTTCATCCCACTGGGTAAAACGGAACTTGATATTGTGGAAACCGGGAATAGTCTCTGCAAGCGGCTCGGTAAAGTCTGCCAGCTGAGACTGGAACAGGCCCAGGCCTTCCCCACCCTTGTAAGCCAGTTCCGGGGTGTCGGCGCGGTCGTGGGTCACAGAATCCTTGATAAACACGCATACAGCCCAGAAATTGCCGTCCTTGTCTTTATGATACAGTTTTCCGTCCAGAGCCGGCACAACCGTGAGCGTTTCGCGCATCGGATCGCCGCCAGCTGCAACAATCTTTGCCTTGATATGGTTGGTCACACGGTAGATGTTATCCATCATTGCAGGGACATCGGGAAAGACATTGTGGTTCTTGCGCTGAAGGATGTAATCCGGACGGGAAGAGCCCTCCATGGTTATGGTGAGGGTATCGTTGATAAAGCCCTCGCCCAGGCGGTTGATAGAGGCAATCTTGCCACCAAGGGCAAAATGCTCGGCGATGTGCAAAAGTTGGTTGTCCATAGATACTGTATATTGTGTTATATTATTCTTCTCCTGCTGCTTTAAGACGCTCGGCATTCTCTGCAATCTGCAACTGGTCTATCAACTCCTGAATCTCGCCGTCCATAAACACCGGAAGGTTGTACATAGTGTAGCCTATGCGGTGGTCGGTAACGCGCGACTGAGGGTAGTTGTAGGTACGGATTTTTGCAGAACGGTCTCCAGTTGAGACGAGGGTCTTGCGCTTTGCAGCAATCTCGCTGATATATTTCTGATATTCAAAATTATACAGACGGGTACGCAATTCTTCCAGCGCCTTCTCAAAGTTCTTGATCTGGGATTTTTGGTCCTGACACTGCACCACCAGGCCGGTGGGGATATGAGTCAGGCGCACAGCAGAATATGTTGTATTCACGCACTGTCCGCCGGGGCCCGATGCGCAGTAAGTATCCTTGCGCACGTCGTTCATATTGAGCTCGACATCGAACTCGTCCGCCTCCGGCAGCACAGCCACTGAAGCGGCGCTTGTGTGGACGCGGCCCTGGGTCTCTGTCTGAGGCACACGCTGCACGCGATGCACGCCGCTTTCATATTTCAAAGTGCCGTACACTTTCTCTCCGGAGATCTTGCAGACAACCTCCTTGAATCCACCCATAGCGCCTTCGCTGGAGCTGTTAACCTCCATCCGCCACCCCTTCTTCTCGCAATATTTGGTGTACATACGGAACAGGTCGCCCGCAAAAATCGCAGCCTCGTCGCCGCCTGTACCGCCACGGATCTCAAGTATAGCGTTCTTGTCGTCCTCAGGGTCGGCGGGGATAAGCAGCAGCTTGATGTCCTCCTCCATCTTTGGGAGGCGCTCCTCAATCTCTGCTGCCTCTGCCTTGGCCATCTCGCGCAGGTCGGGATCCTTCTCGTTCAAAAGGATATCCTTTGCGATATCCAGGCTCTCTACCTGACGGCGATACTCCGCCCCGGCGGCTATGATGGGTTCCAGTTCCTTATATTCCTTGTTGACCTGCACGAAACGCTTCATATCCGCAATCAGCTCGGGATCGGCCAGCTGCTCCTGCAGCGACGCGTACTTCGACTTGAGGTCCTCTAATTTTTCAAGCAATTTATTCTCTGTCATTTTGTCTCTCTCGTAGTAAAAAATGTGTATACGCGGTAACAGTGCATATACCATGCCCCGCCCCACCATATAATCGTGTGAAGTTAGTAATTATCCTTAAGGTATGCAATAGCGGCCTGCGCACAGATGCAGCCGAAAACTGCGGGCATATATGAAATTGTACCCACCTGGGACTTCTTGTTGCGCCCCGCATCCTCAACAATTGCCTCACGCAGCGGCAATTCTTCGCTGAACACCACCTTGAAGCCCTTCTCAATGCCACGCTTGCGCAACTTTTTGCGGACAATGTAGGCCAGCGGGCAGTTGTAGCTTTTTGACAGGTCTGTCAGGCGGACCTTTGTGGCGTCGTATTTTGCACCGGCCCCCATGGAGCTCACGTGCGGGATACCACCCTTCACACAGTACTCAATAAGTGCCAACTTGGGCGTGAGCGTATCGATGGCATCCACTAAAAAATCTATTTTGTATGCACCAAGCAGCGATGCAACATTCTCTTCTGTAAGATACTCAGCAATTATATCGACCTGAAGGGCGGGATTGATATCCTTGAGGCGGGCTGTCATAACCTCAACCTTCACGCGCCCCATATTGCTCTCCAGCGCCAGCAACTGCCGGTTTTTGTCGGACGGACTCACCACGTCGCAATCGAGCAGAACCAGATGCCCCACCCCGGCGCGGACAATCATCTCGGCAGCATACGCCCCCACACCGCCTACGCCGACCACCGCTACGGTGCTCTGTGACAGGTGAGAGAGGGCTTCGTCACCCATTAATAGCGCGGTGCGCTGCTGCCAGATCTCAGCCATCTATTCTGCCTTTTTAGCCTCCTCCCAGAGGGCGTCCATCTCTGCCAGAGTCATATCCTTGAGGTCACGACCCATCTCGCGGGCCTCCAGCTCCACATAAGTGAAACGGCTGCGGAATTTGTTGCAGGTGGTCTCCAGCGCAGTGTCGGGATTCAGCTTGTAAAGACGGGATGCATTCACTATGGAGAACAGCAAATCGCCAAGTTCTGCCTGTGCTTTCGCTCTCCCATCATCGGTATCCTCCATCTTATAGAGTTCATCGCGGAACTCGCCGATCTCCTCTGCCACCTTGTCCCAGACATCCTCCTTTTTCTCCCAGTCAAAGCCCACGGCGCGGGCCTTGTCCTGCATACGGTAGGCCTTGATCAACGGCGGCAACCCGCCGGGTACGCCGCTGAGCACCGTCTTGTTGCCGTCTTTCTCCTGACGCTTGAGCTGCTCCCAGTTCTTTACAACCTGGTCTGCGTTTCTGGCTTTGGAAGAATCCTTGGCCAGCTCGCTCCCGTCCTCTTTGGGAGGATAGACGTGCGGGTGGCGGTATATCAATTTGTCGCATATCTGGTTGCAGACGTCGGCTATGTCAAATAACCCCTGCTCGCTGCCAATCTTGGAGTAGAAAACTATGTGCAGCAGCACGTCTCCAAGTTCCTTGGATATGTTGTGCATATCGTGTGCGAGTATCGCGTCGGAGAGTTCGTAAACCTCTTCTATGGTATTGGGGCGGAGCGAATCGATGGTCTGCTTGCGGTCCCACGGGCACTTTTCGCGCAGGGTATCCATCACATCCAGCAGACGGTTGAAAGCTTCCAATTGTTTTTCTCTGTTCATTGCAATTTTGTATCTTAGCGGCACAAAAGTAATCATAATCATTAAAATAGATGAACAGAGAAATCAAGTTTATCAGCGCGGACGAAGCCGTAAAGGTTGTCAAGAGCGGCGACCACGTCCATTTCAGTTCTGTGGCAAGCGCTCCGCAGGTACTCATCAAAGCCCTCTGCCGTCGCGCAGACGCAGGTGAGCTAAAGAATGTGTTTATCCACCACCTTCACACAGAGGGTCCCGCACCCTACACCGACGAGAAATACAACGGCATATTCTTCCATCAGGCCTTCTTCGTCGGCGCCAATGTGCGCAAGGGCGTACAGGCCGGCTATGCCGACTACATACCGGTACACCTGAGCGAGACTCAGAAACTGTACCGCTGCGGCGCTCTGCCCTGCGACGTGGCAATGGTTCAGGTCTGCCCCCCCGACAAGCACGGATTCGTATCGCTGGGAACCAGCGTAGATGCCACACTTGCTGCCATCGAGTGCGCCAAGACAGTTATCGCAGTGGTCAACAAA
The DNA here is from genome assembly GCA_017529425.1 of Bacteroidales bacterium. Classification (GTDB taxonomy): domain Bacteria; phylum Bacteroidota; class Bacteroidia; order Bacteroidales; family UBA932; genus Equibacterium. The sequence goes on from JAFXNQ010000013.1 coordinate 6,183, forward strand.
CACGTTCCCCGCTCCTGGGGCCAGGCCATCATTCCGCTCAGCAAGATCGACTTGTTTGTAGAAGACAACACTCCGCTGGAGCCGGCCACCTTCACCCAGCCCAACGAGATCGAGACTGCAATCGGCAAGAACTGCGCCGCCCTTATAGAGGACGGAGCCTGCCTGCAGATGGGCATCGGCGCCATCCCCAACGCAGTGCTTGCACAGCTTGGCAACCACAAAGACCTTGGTATCCACACCGAGATGTTTGCCGACGGCGTGCTGCCGCTGGTAGATAAAGGTGTCATCACCGGCGCCAACAAGGTCACCGATCCCGGCAAGATGGTATCCACCTTCCTTATGGGCAGCCAGGAGGTATATGACTTCATCGACGACAACCCTATGGTATCTATGATGGACGTAGGTTACACCAACGACCCGTACATCATCTCCCAGAACCCCAAGATGACCGCCATCAACTCTGCCCTGCAGGTTGACCTTACCGGCCAGGTTTGCGCCGACTCCCTCGGCACTAAGTTCTACAGCGGCGTAGGCGGCCAGATTGACTTCACATACGGTGCATCCCTCTCCAAGGGGGGCAAGGCCATCATCGCGATGCCTTCCGTCACAAACAAGGGCATCAGCAAGATAGCTTCCACCCTCACCCTGGGTGCCGGCGTTGTGACCACCCGCGCACACATACATTACCTGGTAACTGAATACGGCGCCGTGGATCTCTACGGCAAGTCACTCCAGGAGCGCGCCAAGGCCATCATCTCCATCGCCCATCCCGACCATCGCGAGGAGCTGGACCGCGCCGCCTTCGAGCGCTTCGGCCCCCACTATATGTTGGTGAAATAGTACGATATCACAATAACAAAGCGGGCAAGGTCTGTCCAAATACCGGACACCTTGCCCGCTTTGTTGCGCCTCTTACCGCTATATCTCCGACTGGAAACAATAGCCGAAGCCTGGCTTGGTTATCAGATGTGAGGCATACTGCCCTATCTTCTTGCGGATGTGGGTAATGTTGACATCGACTGTGCGCTCCGATACGACTACGCCTTCCGGCCAGGCAGCACCAAGCAACTCTTCGCGGGTGAAAACACGGTCGGGATTCTCCAGGAAGAATTTGAGCATTTCATATTCGGTTTTGGTAAACAGGACGTCCTCCCTGTCAACCGTCACCCTCTTGGCGTCAGTATCTATCTGGACGCCGCGAAAGCGGATACCGTTTCTGGCGGCGCCGAGTCTGGCTTCTACGACATTCATCACGTAGTCGCCCGTCTTCTCGCATTCGCCGATAAGGTCGTTGAATACGGTACCGTTGTCGTATCCGTAAACACGGTTGTCCAGATTGTCGATATTCTGTTGCTTGAGTGTATTCCTGAGTGAGTTGATACTGTTCTCGATGGTCTCTGAATCTGAATAACTGTAATCATCCCTGCGGCCGGACAATACCCGGTTCATCTGTTCCAGGGCATTTCCTACCAGTGAAAGCATCTGCGCCACGGCGGCGTCCTGTGATGCGGTAAAGGCGATTTTGTTCTCCTTCTTGCGGCGGAGGATGCGGGCCATATTAAAGAAACTGTCGCCGACGGACTCCAGCTCTCCGATCTGGCGGAGCATCCTGCGGATCTTCTCTTTTGTATCATCAGACAGATGGGCATCTCCCACGTCGCCCAGATATCTTCCAATCTCGTTCTCCATCTTGTCGCTCTGTTCTTCGAATTTCTCAATACGATCGAATAGCTTGGAGAACTGATCCTCCGCAGCAGAAGTGAGTTCTACCACCATCTGGTGCATCTTGCCCATCTTTTCACCGAAAACGACTATCTCCTTCTGAGCCTGGAGGACGGAGATTTCCGGCGTCTTCATAATACCGCCGCGGATGTACTGGAGCCTGAATTCGTCCTCCTCCTCGCTCATCCGGGGCTTTATGATGCGGCAAACAAGCTTTTCCATCTGCGGAATGAATCCTATCAGCAGCGCGGTGTTTATGACGTTGAAGCCTGTGTGGAAGGCGGCCAGAGCAAACGTCAATCGGGCGGGATCCACGCTGTCTGAAGACGGGTCTATTCCCACAATACGGCAGACTGTCCTTACGAAAGGATAGAACAGGATCAGTACCCATACCACGCCGAACACGTTGAAGAGCAAGTGGGCCATCGCCGCACGGCGGGCCTGCGTATTGGCACTGAGCGCCGCAAGATTTGCCGTCAATGTGGTACCGATATTCTCTCCCATTACCAATGCAATGCCCTGGAAAATGGTTATGGCTCCGGTGGAGCAAAGCACCATAGTGATGGCCATAAGCGCGGCCGACGACTGTGCGATGCAGGTAAGTACGGTTCCTATCAGCAGGAAAAGCAAAATGGTCCAGTAGCTGGACGAATCAAAGGAAGAGAAGAAATTCACGACCTCCGGCTTGCTGGCAAGGTCCATCTCGACACCTGTCTGCTTGAGCATTCCCAACGCAAACAACAGGAATGACAGCCCGAAGAGGAAATCTCCGATATATCTGTGCTTACCGATCTGGATGATAACTATACCGATAAGGAATGCCGGCCACACAAGATTTGCGATGTTGAATGAAAAGCCGGCCGACATAATCCAGGCGCTCATCGTGGTGCCGATGTTTGCCCCCATAATGACCGATATAGCCTGACTGAGGGTTAGCAGTGCCGCATTGACAAACGATACCGTCATCACGGTTGTGGCGGCAGAAGACTGCACGGCTACGGTGACCAGTGCGCCGGTTGCCACACCCGAGAACCGGTTGGTGGTCATAGCGCCGAGCAGGTGACGCAATTGCGGACCCGCCATTTTCTGCAGAGCCTCGCTCATAACCTTCATACCATATATCAGGAGGGCTATCGAGCCAAGGAGTTTCAAAACAATAAGCATAGGTACCTTCAAAATATGATACAAAAATACAATGCTTTACGCGTGCAGGAAACTGAAAGCGCAAAAAATAACAAAATCTTAACGGCAGGTTCTCACTTTCTAAACCTCCAGCAGCTGCCCGTAGCCGGGGCGGTACTGATAGTGCATCAGTCTGGCAGCTTCTTCGTCGTGCATAAATTTCTGCACGATGGGATTCCACACTATGGGACGGTTCAGTTCCATAGCGATGTTACCCAGGTTGCAGACAGTGCAGGAAGAATGACCAACCTCGATGGGAACATTGGGATCGATGCGGCTCATCACGGAATTGATAAAGTTGCGGTGATGGCCGCCACGTGCCTCATAAGGGATATCCTCCTCACTAAGAGATGCTTTCATATTGAATTTGGGGTCGGAAGCCTCATAGCTTCCACGGGAAACCTTGATCCAGCCATCTTCGCCATAGATCATAACACCCTGGCTCCCTCGCTCGTTGTAAGGTTCTTCGGAGACAATCACGCCATTGTCGTACTTGTATGTCAGATGGTCGAAGTAGCTGTACCCGGGAGGAATGACCTCGACGGGACCGCTGCCGTCCTTGCCCAGCATCCACTGTGCAATGTCAAACATATGCGCACCCCAGTCTGTCATCAGGCCGCCGCCGCTGGGTTTATACCAGCGCCAGGCACCCCATAGCTGCTCGTCCTGCCCGGGTGTAATCACGGGATCCAGGTCGGAATGATAATATACCGACTCCGGCAGAGGGCCGAGCCACTTGTCCCAGTTCAGGCCGGCCGGGACTTCCATCCGGGGCAGTCTGCAAGGCACCGGGGCGCCGGAAACAGGGTTGACATCATTACGGCCTACATATACTTTGACTTTCTGAATCTTACCCAGCATACCCTCGCGGGCCATATTTGCGGCAGTGATGAATTCCATACTGGAACGCTGCTGGCTTCCGACCTGGAGTATCCGGCAATGTTTGCGCACCGCTTTCTGGAGTTGCTGGCCCTCGTAGATAGTGAGAGTGGCAGGCTTCTCGAGATAGACATCCTTACCCGCCTTGCAGGCTGCGATGGCTATAATGGCATGCTGATGGTCAGGGACCGCAATCACCACAGCATCTATATCCGGGCGTGCGAGAAGATCCTGATAGTCTTCATAAACATCCACCTTGGCCTTTGCCCCATATTTCTCCTTTACCCGGCGGACAAAGCGCTCACGCTTCACATCATAGACATCGCAACCGGCCATCACCCGGACATCGTCCATGCAGATAAAACTGCTCAGCAGATTCATTCCCTGCTGACCAAGGCCTATGAAACCCAGCTGCACATTGGCATTCTTCGATGTTTTCTTGCTTTTGGCCGGCTCTGCGCCGTATGCGCCAAGCGGCAGTGCGGCAGCTGCCGCCCCCAGTGCCGAAAAACGGATAAAGTCTCTTCTTTGCATAACTAAATAGGATTAAATATGCATAAAGGTAAGAAAGTACGCGAATCTATCCTAATACTACATTCGCAGCCGCCACGCCTGAGGGAAGAGGTTGTTGGCACGGGTACCGAGATTCTTGACGAAACCGAGCGGCAAATGTTCGTATGTAACCGTCAGGAACCCTTTGGGGGCGTCGGGTATCTGAAGAGCCTCGCAGCGGAGGAATTGGAGAGCCTGGTTCCTGATAAGTTCTATAAAGGGGAAGGCCTGACAGTTGAAAGCTTGACTGAGCGCCAGATCGGCCTGCGGAATCAAATCGCGCCCCTTTATGGATGCCACCGCCACCCCACTGCGGATTACCTTCAAGATGGATTCGATACTGCGGATTTCACTTTCTAGATTTGAAGGATATGCCTTCAGCATCTTGCCTGCAGAAGTCTCAACCTCATAACACGTCATACCCGGCTGCACCCAATCACACTTTATACTTTTGGCCGATTTGCTACTCTTACCCTGCCTGCCAGATTTTACAGGTAAAGTCTTGCGAAGCAGGGCCACATACTGCCCTTCCCCCCGGGTGATTCCAGGAGCGAACTGAAGACCGTACTTTGTCACAATGGCGCCTTTTAGAGGCACCACTTCGGCCCCAAGTTCGCGACAAATCCACTCCACATTCCCGTCGTTTTCACTTGAATTAAAGGTACAGGTAGAATAAATCAGCCAGCCTCCCTCTTTGAGCGACGGCCAGACATCCGCGATGATTCTACGCTGCCGTGCGGCACAAAGACGGACATTTTCTGGCGACCATTCAGCCACTGCACCGGCGTCTTTGCGGAACATACCCTCTCCAGAGCACGGAACATCCGCCAGAATTAAATCAAAGGTTGCAGCAGCCTGCGCAAAATCCTTTGGGTCATTATTTGTAACAATAGCGTTACTTGACCCCCATTTGACCATATTTTCAGCCAAAACAGAGGTTCTGGAGCCTATAACCTCGTTTGAAACCAGCAAATCGGATGGCCTGAGGGCGGCAGCAATGGCCGTAGACTTACCGCCTGGGGCGGCGCATAAATCCAGTACCTTAAGCGGAACTTCAGATTCTGAAATCACTTTTTTTGCGACGGCTCCGACAAACATTGCCGATGGATCCTGCACATAATATGCTCCGGCGTGGAGCAACGGATCCAGAGAAAAGACGGGACGCTCTTCCAGGTAAAACGCGTCGCCACACCAGGGGACAAACTCCCCCGCCGCAGCGAATCTGTCATGCAATAAGGATGCACTTATCTTGGCGGGGTTTGCCCTGACGGCAGTAACGGCCTCGCCGGCGGCAAGCGCCTCCAACACGGCATCTGCCCTGTCTTCAAAAACAGCGCGGGTACTGTCAATGAATTCTTGCGGAAAAAGCGCCATCGGCACTACATGAAACTCTCCATGGAGATATCGGGGGTGCGTCCCTCAGCCGCAGCAGCAATGGTATCAGTCAGGCGGTCCAGAACCCCTTGAAGCTTGCTCCCCAGCATTATCTTGAGCATGCCGCTAAGATGAGTCGCCAGCTCCAGATGGAAGTTGGTCTTGCAATCAGCGTCGGCATCAGAGGGGTCGTCCACAGTATCAAAGCAAGCCTGAATCTGGAACTCAATCGGTGTACCGTCGGTCTGTACAAAGGTGATGCGGTTGAACGGCTCGCGCTCTGCCACCTTCATTCCAAAGTTGAACCCCTGCATATTTGCCGAGATAGTGTCCTGGGTGGCTGTGATAGTGGCCCGCTTATCTTCTGGCAGGTTCTTGACCAGCGCGCTCAGATCGCCAAGGGCGCTGTAGAGCACCACAGGCTGGCGGTCAATGAGCACAGTCTTGCTTTTGAGCAGCGTGTCGGACATACTATTTCCCCCAGGTTTCCGGACGATAACGCCACTCGCGCAGCATCTCCAGACTCTCTTCAGAGACCAGGTTGCGCTCTACGGCAGTCTCAATCAGCACGTCGTAATTAGAGAGCGTATAGAGCTCCAGCGCAGAGTGAAGCTCAAATTCGCGGCGGGCGGAGGTGAAGTTGTAAGAGAAAATAGCCACCATACCCTCCACTATACAGCCGGCAGCGGTAACTGCATCGGCAGCGGCCAGAGAACTGGAGCCGGTGGAAATCAAGTCCTCAATCACCACCACGTGGTCGCCGTGATGGAATACACCCTCAATCTGGTTGCCCATACCGTGATCCTTGGGGACAGGACGAATATAGATGAAAGGTTTGTTCAGGCGATCTGCCACCAGCGCCCCGAGGGCGATGGCGCCGGTTGCCACACCAGCTATGACATCCACGGTTTTGAAGTGTTCTTCTATAGTCTGCAAGGTATACTCGCACACCTTGTTGCGGATCTCAGGGTAAGAGAGAATCTTGCGGTTGTCGCAGTAGATGGGGGATTTCCAGCCCGAAGCCCACGTAAATGGCTCGTCCGGGCGGAGTTGAACCGCACCAATATCGAGCAGGAAGCCGGCGACATTCTTTTCTATCGTATTCATACTTGTCATAATGATTTACAAAGGTATAATTTTTAGTATTTTTGTCAAACTCATAGAAAACAGAGGAATAAATGTATAAAGTGTACTTTACAAACCGCAGCGTGGAGATTGTTCCGACGGGTTCCGTGGCCGGTTATGAAGACGACCGTGTTTATTACAAATACCAGCAAGGCGACGATCTGTCGCAACTCCCCAACTGGTTTGAAAAGGCGGACGACATCGAGGCTCTTGTGATTGAAGCCGACAATCCGGCCTCTGCATTTGCCGAGTTCATCTCCTCCTTGAAACTGGAGGTCGCAGCCGGCGGCGTGATAAGCAACGACAAAGGTCAGACCCTGCTGTTCTGGCGCCGCGGCTCGTGGGACATGCCCAAAGGGCACCAGGAGCCGGGGGAAACCCTTGAGGAGTGCGCCTTGCGCGAGGTGCAGGAAGAGACAGGCCTGACACACATCGCCCTCGGCGAACCAGTATGCGTCACATACCACACATACCACCGCAACGGCAACTTTGTGCTCAAAGAGTCACACTGGTACCGAATGACCCTTATCGAACCCGAAAAAGTCATAGTCCAGACAGAAGAGGACATAGAGCGCGCCACCTGGTGCGGTCCCACCCGGCTGCCACGCCGCCTGCGCCACGCCTACCCCTCCATCCGTGACGTCTTCAAAACTGTGTAACTGTTACTAAAGCTATTCCCTCAGATCGGTGACTATCACGTTATCCGAAAGTTCAGACTGGTCTATCGTAAAGAATGATGCCGGCCAGGGGGTGGCGACTGTTACGATGTCGCTGACCTTAACCTTGAAGGTGATGTCGTCTGTCACGTATGTCGCATTTATATTGCCCTTCTGGTCCTTTCTTATATTGGAAGCTTTCATGAAGGGCATCGCCTCGTCATGATCGATAACAAGCTCCTCTGTGGAGCTGTTGAACATCCACATAGACTTGCCGTCGCAGCAGATGAGCATATCACCGCACTCAATGCGGTAGCAATCACCTTGAAGAGAGGCTTTGCCCTCCTCGGAAGAGACCACAACGCCACTGGCGTCGGTCCCTTTAAGCGAGAAGTTCATAGAAACCTGCCCCTGCTTTTTGAGTTCATCCCAAAGGGTCACGGCATCGCCTGCCGCATAAACTGCGAATGCAGATACCAAGAGAAAGAGTGCTGCTACTATCCTTTTCATGATAACAATCCAATGTTAGGCCTTTTCCCCTAAAAAGGCAAAATGAGTGCCAAAGGCTACTGATGGTCAAGCGCCTCGATAATTCGATCCAGAGTATCGAAATCGGTAATGAGGACATCGCGGCTCTTGCTGCCGTTGGAGGGACCCACGATACCGGCAGCCTCCAGCTGATCCATCAAGCGGCCGGCACGGTTATAGCCCAGGTTGAGCTTGCGCTGCAGCATAGATGTGGAACCCTGCTGGGTCTGGACAAGAATCTTGGCCGCCTCCTCAAAGAGGGCATCACGTTTGGTGAGATTGGCAGCGTTACCTCCGGCATCATCAGCACCCTCTTCTACATACTCCGGCAGCCAGAATACATGGCTGTATCCCCTCTGCTTACCGATAAACTTGGTGATGCGCTCAATCTCCGGGGTATCAATCATCGCGCACTGGACACGCACTATATCGCTGCCGGGGTAGAGCACCAGCATATCGCCACGTCCAATCAGGCGCTGCGCACCTGAGGCATCGATTATGGTTTTGCTGTCCACGCCGGAGTTCACCTTGAAAGCTATTCTGGAGTTGAAGTTGGCCTTGATAGTACCGGTAATTACATCGGTAGTGGGCCTCTGGGTTGCTATAACCAGATGGATACCCACGGCGCGGGCCTTCTGCGCCAGACGGGCGATGGGCTCTTCCACCTCGCGGCCCGCCGTCATGAGCAGATCTGCAAACTCATCGATAACCACCACTATATAAGGGAGATACTTATGGCCCTTAAGCGGATTGAGCTTGCGGTTAAGGAACTTCTCATTGTATTCTGTGATCTTGCGCACCCCGGCATCGCGGAGCAGATCGTAGCGGGCATCCATCTCAGAGCAGAGAGAACGCAGCGTATGGACGACCTTTGTGGTATCTGTGATAATCACCTCGTCGGCATCGGGCAGGGCTGCAAGGAAATGCTTCTCCAAAGCCTGATAAAAGTCCAGCTCCACCTTCTTGGGGTCCACCATCACAAACTTCATCTCGGATGGATGTTTTGCATATAGCAGCGATGCGATAATCGCGTTCAGGCCCACAGACTTACCCATACCGGTGGCACCTGCCACCAAAAGGTGCGGCATACGGGCCAAATCAAGGAAGAACGGCTCGTTGGTAACGGTGATACCCAGTGCCACGGGGAGCTCCATATTTGCGCTCTTTTCGCGGTATTGAGGGGAGTTGAGAATCATCTTGAGCGGCACTACGCTCGGCTTCTCGTTGGCAACCTCAATACCGATGGCGCCTTCCAGGACAAGTACGCGGACACCCTTGGCTGCCAGCGACATGGCGATATCCTCTTCCAGACGCTTGACCTGGGCAATGCGTGTACCCTCCGCCAGACGGATCTTATAGAGAGTAACGGTCGGACCCTTCTTGGCGGAGATACTCTCCACACGGATCTTATAGCTGCCCAGTGTGTGGACGATGCGGTTCTTGTTCCGCTCCATCTCGTCCATCGATATCTCATACCATTTGTCCTTATAATCGTCAAGGAGCGCCACAGAAGGGAATTCATATTGCGACAGGTCCAGACGGGGATTGTACAGATGGTCGATATCGTCCTCTTCCATATTCGCTTCCGGGTCGTAGCCACCCTTTTCTACCGTAATCACGACATCACTCTCCGGAGCGTCTGATGCAAGATCTATCACGGTCTCTTCTTCCGCTTCTTCCGGAACAACCTCCTCTTCCGGAACCACGGCAGGCTCAATTTCCTGCTCATATCCGGGGTCATCCTCCTCTACATCCGGCTCCGGTTCGAAGACCTCCGCCTTTGTCCTGAGGGGACGGTTGAACGCACGGTTAATGAAATTGTCTATCGCCACGGCAACCCTGTTGGAGCAGAGCACCAGCCAGAGGATAAACAGGAACGCCACTATCAAACCCGCCCCAAGACTGCCCACGGTTGAGCAAAGCCACTTGTTGGCATAATAGCCATAGGAACCTCCGGCACCGGTGGAGAGCACAAATACATTCCAGAAACCGGCGACGAAAGATGCCAGGAGAGAGATAACGATAGCGCCCATCAGGCAGAGCATAAAGCAGCGAAGCAGGCGCACCTTTCGGATGCGGAAGCAACCGATAGTGAGAGCTACAAGGAAAAATGGAATACAGTAGGCACCGATACCAAACAGCTTGGCTATCAGGAAGTCTGAAATGAAATATCCTACTTTGCCACAAACATTCTGCGTAATCACATAGTCGCGCCACACCTCCGGATTGGACTTGATGCTATAGTCCGCTTTCCAGGTAAACACATACGAAATAAGCGATGCGGTAACCAACACCGTGATTCCAAGCAACAGCAAACCCAGAATCAACCGGATAGCTATTTTCTGATCCTGGTTGAGAGTCGGCAATTGGGACTGTCTCTTTTTTTTCTTCTTTTTTGTGGCCATCACTAGTTGTTGTTCCTGTATTTCTTCTTCTTGTTTTTCTTACCAAACTGGCCCTGACGGGGATCGAGTCCGCGGGGACGGTTGAAATCTCCATGCACTGCCCCCAGTTCCAACCCCTCCGGTATCTCCAGCTTGCCCTGGGCCAACTGAGCCATATCCTTGAGGATGGTTTCATCGGCCACGCTGTCTTTGTTCCAGATGAGATACTGCTGACGCATATAGCGGGCCAGATTGCGTATCATCTCGTTGCGGACGGCGGGATCTTCTATGCCGGCCACAAGGTCTATCATATTCTCTATGTTGCGGCCGTAACAGCTCGCCTTGATAGGAGTTTTCTCAATGGGGATAGGATCCGGCTTTGCAGCCGCCTTTGCAGGAGTAGGCACCTCGTAGGGTGAGTCTATGTCAATGTCGTAGCCGGCAATCACATATACATGGTCCCAAAGCTTGCGCTTGTAATCAGGATACTCCTTGAGCGAGGGATTCAGCAGTGCCATCACGTTCACCACGGCCTGTATCTGCTCGTTTCGCTTCTCCTTGTCCTCGATTCCCTTCACCTTCTCAATCATCTTCTGCACGTGTCTCCCGTATTCCGGAAGAATCAACTTCTCTCTATATGTATTGTAATCCATATGCGTACACTATGTTCAGTTTACAAAGATAACAATTTTATTATCTACATTTGTGAAAGAAAAAATATTATTCAATGATTTCTTCTGTCTGGATTACTGGGGCAAACGGCCAGCTTGGCATAGAGCTGAGGCGGAAATTCGCCCGTCGCAAACGGGTGTTCGCCACCGACGCAGAACTTGACATATGCGACGCCGCGGCCGTGGATAGGTTCATCGCCGGCAACGGCATCAACACGATAATAAACTGCGCGGCCTACACCAATGTAGAGGCGGCAGAAGAGAATGCCGGACTTTGCTACAGGGTAAACGAAATAGGCGTGAAGACCCTTGCCGATGCAGCATTCAAGGCCGATGCAGCCCTTGTCCAGATATCCACCGACTATGTGTTTGACGGAGGCAAGCGCACCCCGTACAAAGAGAGCGACCCTCCGGCCCCGCTAAGCGTGTACGGCGCAAGCAAACTGGCTGGAGAACGGGCCATGCAACTTTCCGGGTGCCGCGGAGTGATTGTACGCACAGCATGGCTCTACTCCCCCTACGGCAAGAATTTCATGAAAACGATGGCCGCCTTAGGCGCGGAGCATGATCAGGTAAAAGTGGTCTGCGACCAGATTGGCAGTCCCACCGCAGCCGACTCCCTGGCAGCGGCCGTAGTGAAGATTATTGACAACATGACTACGCAACGCGGAGAGATATACAATTTCAGCGGGCGGGGTCCCTGCAGCTGGAGCGTTTTTGCCGCAGCCATAATGCACTGCGCACATAACCGCTGCCGGGTAGTGGATATAAAATCGGACGAGTACCCGCAAAAGGCGACCCGTCCGAGTTATTCTTATCTGGACTGCTCCAAGATTGAGCGCGATTTCGGAATCGTTGCCGAGCCCTGGCAAAGCGCCCTGGAGCGGAATTGGCGCAGATATAAGCGAACCTTATAAGGTCCTCTTGATCTGGACTATGGTGTAGGCTTCAATCACGTCACCGACCTTGATGTCGTTGAAGTTCTCTATGTTCATACCGCAGTCGTAGCCTGCCGCAACCTCCTTGACATCATCCTTGAAGCGCTTCAGAGAGCCGAGCATACCGGTATAAACCACAATACCGTCGCGGATTACGCGCACCTTGGCGGTACGGGTGAGCTTGCCCTCCTTGACCATACAACCGGCAATGGTACCAACTTTGGAGATCTTGAAGGTCTCGCGCACCTCGGCGGTAGCGGTAACCTCCTCCTTCTCTTCCGGAGCAAGCATACCTTCTATACCGTCCTTAACCTCGTTGATGGCGTCGTAGATGACGGAGTAGAGACGGATCTCGATACCCTCCTTCTCTGCCTGGCGGCGGGCATCTGCGCTGGGACGCACCTGGAAGCCGATGATGATGGCGTTGGATGCAACTGCCAGCAGGACATCAGACTCGGAGATGGCACCCACAGCCTTGTGGATGACATTGACCTTGACCTCTTCTGTAGAGAGTTTGATGAGGGAATCTGAAAGGGCCTCGATAGAACCGTCCACATCGGCCTTGACAATGATGTTGAGCTCCTTGAAGTTGCCGATTGCGATACGGCGTCCGATCTCCTCGAGGGTGACATGCTGCTGAGCGCGCAGGCCCTGCATACGGAGCAGCTGCTCCCGCTTGTTGGCAATCTCCTTGGCCTCTTTCTCATCTTCCAAAACGTTTATGGTGTCACCGGCGGTGGGAGCGCCGTTCAGGCCGAGCACAGACACAGGCGTAGAGGGGCCAGCCTCTGTAATCTTCTGGCCACGCTCGTTGAACATAGCCTTTACGCGGCCGGTATAGCAGCCCGCAAGCACCACGTCACCGACATGAAGGGTACCCGACTGAACCAGCACTGTGGCAAGATAACCACGTCCCTTGTCGAGCGAAGATTCAACCACGCTACCTACGGCACGCTTGTCTGGATTGGCCTTAAGATCCAGCATATCGGCCTCCAGAAGCACCTTGTCCAGAAGCTTGTCAACATTGATACCTTTCTTTGCAGAGATCTCCTGGCACTGGTATTTACCACCCCAGTCCTCCACAAGAATATTCATATTTGCCAACTGCTCGCGGATCTTTTCACCGCTTGCACCGGGCTTATCTATCTTATTGATTGCAAACACCATGGGCACGCCGGCCGCCTGCGCATGGTTGATAGCCTCAATGGTCTGGGGCATCACGGCGTCGTCGGCTGCAATAATGATGATGGCGATATCCGTGAGCTTGGCACCACGGGCACGCATCGCGGTGAAGGCCTCGTGACCAGGAGTATCCAGGAATGTGATGTGACGCCCGTCGGGAAGCTTCACGTTGTAGGCACCTATATGCTGGGTGATACCACCTGCCTCACCGGCAATCACATTTGACTTGCGGATATAATCGAGCAACGATGTTTTACCATGATCCACGTGCCCCATCACAGTGATGATAGGGGGACGGGGGACCAGATCCTCCGGACGGTCCTCTTCCTGCTCCAGCGCCTCCTGCTCTCCGGCAGTGGTGAACTCTATCTTGTAGCCGAACTCCTCTGCCACCAGCACCAGGGCATCCGCCTCAAGACGCTGGTTGATGGATACCATCTGGCCCAGGTTCATACAAGCCTCGATGACCTTGGTTACGGGGGTATTGTTCATCATGATGGCCAACTCGTTCACAGTAACGAACTCGGTCACCTTCAGTATCTTGCTGGTGAGCATCTCCTGCTGCATAGCCTCCTCCTGCTTAGCCTCGAATATCTCGCGCTTCTCGCGGCGGTGCTTGCTGCCCTTGGTCTTGCTGCGGCTCTCTGTGAGACGTGCGTAGGTCTCCTTTATCTGACGCTGAACCTCATCTTCATCTGTTTCTGGACGGACAAACTTATTGGGCATTGCATCGCGCTGGCCCTTCTTGCCGCGGCGGTTGCGGTCGGCATCCTTGCCAAAGCTTGCGCTCTGGTTGATATCGACCTTTGTGGTCTGCTTGTGGATACGCTCGCGTTTCTTGTTCTTGTCGCGCTGCTTCTCCTTAGGTGCAGGCTTGGTCTCCTCAAGGTTAATCTTACCCAGTATGGCAGGTCCTTTGAGCTTCTCTACCTTAGTCTCAATATGCTCGATGACAGGTTTCTCAGCAGGAGCGGCAGCCTCTTCTTCTTTCTTGACTGCTTCGGGCTCCGGTGCCGGTTGCTCTTCCACTACCGGCTCAGCCACCTCAGGTGCAGGCTTTTCAACCTTCTTGGGTTTATTGAGGGCATCGAGATCTATCTTGTCCAGAACATTCAACACCTGGGGCTGAGGCTTCTCCACCTCCACCTCCACCTCCGGCGCCGGCTGCTCCGGCTCGGGTGCGGGTTTCTCCGGCTCCGGCTCGGGCTCAGGCTTGGGAGCAGGCGCGCTCTTTGCCGCGAACGGCTTGCTCTCCAGCACGTTGGTCTTGATAATAACCTCTTCCGGCTCATCTACCGGTGCCTTTGCATGTTCGCTTTCTGTAATCTCCTTTACAGAGATAGCCACCTTACGGGACTGCTCCTTGAGCAGATGCTCCTTGGCGAACTCTTTCTCCACCAGGGCATAAGCATCTTCTGAGAGCACCGCGCCAGGATTGGACTCTATCTCTATCCCCTTCTTGTGGAGAAACTCTACCAGAGTCGAAAGTGCGATGTTGAATTCTTTGACTACTTTACTAGCTCGAATTTTTGCCATTCTGTATCCCTTGTTGTTTTTTTATTCAAATTCGGAACGGAGTATTCTCTGGACCTCCTCTACGGTTTCGTCCTCGAGGTCGGCACGCTGGCTGATCTCCGAAACGGGGAGGGCCAAAACGCTCTTTGCCGTATCCAGGCCGATAGCCTTGAGGGCATCGATGATCCACATATCGATCTCGTCGCTGAAATCCTCCAGCAATACGTCCTCTTCTTCTGCAGCGGCTTCGGTTTCGTCAACTTCGCGGTAAGCCTCTATCTGATAATCGATGAGCATACCTGCAAGCTTGATATTGCAGCCACCTTTGCCAATCGCCACGGACACTTCGGAGGGCTTGAGATATACGTTGACGGTCTTGTTGGCCTCGTCAAACTCCATAGATGAGATGCGTGCGGGAGAGAGGGCGCGCTGGATAAGCAGTTGCTTGTTGTTTGTCCAGTTGATAACGTCGATATTCTCGTTGTGCAGCTCCTTAACGATACCGTGGATACGGGAACCCTTGACACCCACGCAGGCGCCGACCGGGTCGATGCGGTCGTCGTAAGACTCGACTGCCACCTTGGCGCGTTCGCCGGGGATGCGGACCACCTTCTTGATGGTGATCAGGCCATCGAATATCTCAGGCACCTCCTGCTCGAAGAGTTTCTCGAGGAAGAGGCTGGATGTCCTGGAGAGGGTTATTACGGGACGGTTGTTCTTCATCTCCACATTTATGATGATAGCCTTGACCGTATCGTCCTTGCGGAAGAAATCAGAAGGGATCTGCTCGCTCTTGGGGAGTACCAGTTCGTTCTTCTCCTCGTCGTAAATGATGGTCTCTTTTTTCCACGACTGGTGTACCTGACCAACTATAATCTCGCCGATGCGCTCTTTATAGCGGTTGTAGAGGTTTGCATTCTCAAGGTCCATAATGCGGCCTGCAAGGTTCTGGCGGATATTCAGGATGCCGCGGCGGCCAAACTGGGAGAGCTTGACCTCCTCAGAATAATCCTCACCCACCTCGTAAGAGTCATCAATCTTGCTTACCTCTTCCAGAGATATCTCAGTCGCGGGATTCTCTACGGTCTCGACCACCTCGCGGGTGCGCCAGATCTCAAAGTCACCCTTGTCTATGTTGATGACGATGTCAAATTTGGCATCTTCTCCGTACATTTTCTCCAACTGCGCACGAAAAGCCTCTTCAAGGACGCTCATCATCGTGGGCCTGTCGATGTTTTTACCCTCTTTGAATTCAGCGAAAGTGCTGACCAGATTTACTTCCATTATTGTGATTAAAATTTAATTATTGGTTTTGCTGATTTAATTTCTTCGTATCCGAGATGCTCGGTAACAGTCTCCTTAGCCTTTGCGCCCTTGCCCTCGCCCTTTTTCTGGTATGATATCTCCACCCCGTCTTCTTCTGCCGCCAAAAGCGTTGCACGCACGCGCTCGCCGCTCTTGCGGGTCAGCTGAATCTCGCTTCCGACCGCCTTGCGCCACTGGCGCAGCACCTTGAATGGCGATGTAAGCCCGGCGGAACCGATGGTGAGGGAGTAATCCTCCTCGTCGCGGCTCACCCTCTCCTGGATATAACCGGTCATCCCCACACAATCGTCCAGGGTGATGTCGCGGCTGTCGGCATCTATAGTGATGTCTATGTCGTTGTCTTTGGATATCTCTATAGATACCACAAAAAGGCCATTGTCCTCAGCGTACTGTTCCGCTGCGCCCTTGAGTATGTCTGCCTGCTTCATCATATAACAAAATGAGGGACTTGCCCAGCCCCTCAAATTCGAGCGCAAATATAGGCCATCGGAGTTTATTGTGCAAATTTTATTACCTTAGCCACGCTTTTTTCAATACTTTGACACAAATGAAATTAACAGCGAGGGAAATAGCCGGGCAGTTGGGCGGCGACATAATTGGGGATCCCGACGTAACGGTCTCCTCTCCCGCCAGGATTGAATACGGCAAGGCCGGCAACATCTGCTTTCTGGCCAATCCCAAATATGAAAAATATCTTTACACCACCAATGCCAGCATAGTACTGGTGAACCGCTCCTTCACCCCGAAGGAGAAGGTAAACGCCACCATGATTGCGGTGGATGATGCCTACAAGGCGGTAGCAGACCTGCTGGAGTGGTTCTCCTCCCTGAAACGCTCGCGCCGTAAGGGCAACCGTATCGCACGTATTTTCAGTTTTGTCCACACTGTCCGCGGAAAGGTGAAACGCGGCACCTGGATTGGCGAATATACCGTTATTGAGCGCGGCGCCAGGGTGGGACGCGACTGCCAGATTTATCCCCAGGTCTATATCGGGAGAAATGTAAAGGTCGGAGACAACGTCACCATCTACCCCGGAGTAAAAGTTTATCACGACTGCGTGATAGGCGATAACTGCACTCTGCATTCCGGCTGCGTGATAGGGGCCGACGGCTTTGGTTTCGCCCCGCTCGAGGACGGCTCCTACAAGAAGATTCAGCAAACCGGCAACGTGATTATTGAAGATAACGTGGAGATTGGGGCCAACACCTGCGTTGACCGCGCCACAATGGGCTCTACCATTATCCGCCGCGGCGTAAAGCTCGACGACCTGATAATGGTAGCGCATAACGTCGAGATAGGTTCTGACACCGTTATAGCCGGCCAGAGCGGCATAGCAGGCAGCGCCCACCTGGGAGAGCACTGCGTATTGGGCGGGCAGACCGGTATCGGAGGGCACATCACAATCGCCCCCCACACCACCTTCGCGGCCAAAACCGGCCTTATGAAAGACTGGAAGACCCCGGGGCAAAGCCTGATGGGCTATCCGGCGATGACCTATATGCATTATATGCGCTCTTATTCTGCATTCAAGAAGAGCGGCGAAACAAAACCCTCCACCAGAGATTCCGATGCAGCACACTCTTAAACAACCATACACCTTTAACGGCAAGGGGCTCCACACCGGAGTGGTGACAACGATGACCATCCGTCCGGCAGAGCCCGGCTCCGGCATCTGTTTCCGCCGCACCGACATAGGCAGCGATGCCGTTGTAAAGGCACTGGCCACCAATGTCACATCCACCGACCGCGGCACCACAATCAGCTGTGAAGGGGCTTCCGTAAGCACGATAGAGCATCTGATGAGCGCCGCAGCCGCATTGGGCGTGGACAACATGATGGTGGATATTGACGGGCCGGAGGTCCCCATACTGGACGGAAGCGCCCTCCCCTATGTGAAAGCCATCCTGGCCGACGGCCTTGCCGGACAGGATGCCGAGCGGCGCACTCTGGCACCTCAACGGCCCTTCCACTTTGAAGATGACGCGAGCGGCGCCACTATAGACATCTACCCCACCGAAGAGTGCGAAATGCAACTGACCGTGGATTTCAACTCAAAGGTTCTGGGAGTGCAGCGTTTCAAATACGACGCCTCTGTTGATTATGTCTCCCAGATTGCCCCATGCCGCACCTTCTGCTTTTTCCACGAGCTGGAATTTCTGGCCAGCAAAGGACTTATCAAGGGCGGGGATATGGACAACGCCATCGTAATTGTGGAGCATCCGGTGGACAATGCCACTCTGGAACGTATGCGGAGCTTGTTTCACGCAGAGCAACTGGAGGTTCGCGAGGGCTACCTCAACAACCTGCACCTGCACTTCCCGGACGAGATTGTACGGCACAAGATGCTGGATATGATTGGCGATTTCGCCCTGCTGGGAGCCCCCATAAAGGGCACAATTATTGCGTGCAAAACAGGACACCGAATCAACACGGCAGTGTGCAAATCACTGCTTCAATCCGATATCCTTAAATTATTATGAGTGCCAACAACCTCTCTTACATACACCCCGACGCCAAGATAGGTAAAGATGTGGTGATTGAACCCTTCTGCTATATCGCCGCCAACGTAGAAATCAGCGACGGATGCCACATTGGTCCCAATGCCACAATCTACGACTATGTCAAACTAGGCCGCGACTGCAATGTTTTCCCCGGAGCAGTCATAGGCGCCATCCCCCAGGATTTGAAGTTTGACGGCGAGGAGAGTTGGGTAGAAATCGGCGACAGGACCACCATCCGAGAATGCGCCACGATAAACCGCGGCACGGCCGCCAGCGGCAAACGGATCACAAAGATCGGCAACGATTGCCTAATTATGTCCTACGCCCACATTGCACACGACTGCCGCATCGGCGACCATTGCATCATAGTCAGCCACGTCGGACTCGCGGGCGAAACAGATATGGATGACTGGGCAATCGTGGGGGGCGGCACAATGGTGCATCAGTTTTCCCATATCGGCACTCACGCAATGGTGGGGGGCGCCAGCGGGGTATCCAAAGATATCCCTCCGTATATCCTCTCTGCGGGCCATCCCATAGTATATGAGGGAATCAATGCAATCGGCCTCCGCCGACGGGGCTTTTCCAACGCCGAGATAGACGAAATCAAGAGCGTTTACAAGATAATATACGAAGAGAACAACAATGTCTCTGATGCATTGCGCATAATTGAGGAGTTTTTCCCGGAAGGGAAGCACGCCAAGGTCATCACCGATTTTATCCGCGCCTCCAAGCGGGGCATCTGCCGCCGTGGAGGGGAATAGCTCCGTATTGCTCACCACCGCATATCTGCCACCGGTGGATTGGTTCCGCGCCGTAACCAGATACAGACGGGTGCAGATTGAGGGGTGCGAATCTTTCCAGAAGCAGTCGTACCGCAACCGCTGCGTAATCTGTACCGCCAGCGGACCGCAGACGCTGCAACTCCCCATCCTGCATGCCGGAAGCCGGCTGATACGGGATATCCGGATTGACTACAGCAAAAACTGGCTTCACACCCATTGCCATGCCATATCCACCGCGTATGGCCCCTCCCCTTTCTATGAATACTATTGGGACGGCATCGCGGAGATACTTGACAGGAGGCACACCTTTCTCTTTGACCTCAATTATGAACTCGCGGAACGCATTGCCTCGATGATGAACCTGCGCACATCATTCAGCGTCACTGGTGAATGGGGCGCAGCCGCATTGGGGGTCACTGACCTGCGTGAAGCCATACACCCGAAAAGGGAGCCCGCAGGCTCCCTTTTCAAAGAATACTTTCAGGTATTCGCCGGGAGGATGGATTTCATCCCCAACCTCTCGATAATAGATTTGCTTTTCTGCGAAGGTCCGCAGGCCACCAGCTATCTTTAGACGTTGATAGGGGGCATATCTTTCTTCTTGTCCTCCACCTCGAGATACTCACGCTTACCAAAGTGGAGCAGGCTTGCCACAAACGAGCTGGGCCACTGGCGTACCATACGGTTGATCTTAGTGACGCTGTCGTTGTAAACCATACGGCTGGTGCGGACCAGATTCTCGTATTCGTTGATGGAGTCCATGGTCTTCTGGAACATAGCGTCTGCCTTGAGTTCAGGATAACGCTCGCTCACTGCCAGCAGGCGGCCGAGTACGCCGGAGAACGCATTCTCCTGTGCATTGATCTCTTCTGCCGTAGTGGCTTTGGTACGCTGGCCGATAACCTCCACCAAAGTGTCGTGCTCGTGTTTGGAATATTTCTCGGTCATCGCCACAAGGCTGCTGATAGCATCCCAGCGGCTGTTCTGCTGCACGGAGATCTGGTTGAGAGCGTTGTTTGCCATCTCATCCAGGTTAACCAGGCTGCGCTGCGTATTGAAGATGTAAACCCCCACCAATACCAGCAGGGCAATGATAATAAGAAGTGCTAACATATCGATCTGTGCTTAATTGTCTTATTCGGAAGGCTAATTTACGACTTTTTGATTAAATTTGTTACGATAAACCTTAATTACGTGAAATTCCTTGCCCGAATCGCATTCTCTGCCATCCTTCTGCTTACATGCATGTGGGCTAAGGGGGACGACCTTAGAGAACAATATATCAGGAAGTGGCGGGATGTTGCAATGGACCAGATGGCGGCCAGCGGCGTCCCGGCCAGCATTACCCTTGCGCAGGCTGCACTGGAGTCGTCTAACGGCACCTCACGCCTCGCCGTGGAGGCCAACAACCATTTTGGAATCAAATGCCACAACTGGCGGGGGCCGATGATCCGTCACGACGATGACCTCAAGGGAGAATGCTTCCGCAGCTACGACAATGCGGAGCAGTCTTTCAGTGACCACTCTGACTTTTTGCGCTACAACGACCGGTACGCATCTCTCTTTGACCTGGAGACCTCTGACTACAAGGGTTGGGCAATAGGCCTGAGCAAAGCGGGTTATGCTACCGACCCTGCGTATGCCGACAAACTGATAAAGATAATTGAGGACTACAAGCTGTATCAATACGATTATGCCGGCGGCAAATCGCCCGACGGCAAGATTGTACTCCCCCCTTCCCCATCTACTCTGGAACGCCCCCGCGAAGTAGAGCGGCCTGCATCTTTCCGCCCGAACAGCCTCGGCAGCGTGGTAATCGAGTATACATTCTACGAGAAGCATGGCCTGATATATATTATCGCAACCGGCACTGAAGATTATGCCTCGCTGGCGCGGCAGTTCAACCTGTTCAAGCGGGAGCTGATGCGCTTCAACGACGTTAAGAAAGACCATACAATCCCTGCCGGCACTATCGTTTATCTGGAATCTAAACGCAACCAGAGCACTAAAGATCTGGCCAAGCATGTGGTAGAAGAGGGGGAAACAATGTACTCCATTTCGCAGCGGTTTGCCGTAAAACTCAAGAATCTCTACAAGTTCAACAATATGACTCCCGGCAAGGAACCTCAGGTGGGGAGCATCATTAATCTTCGCAAGGAACAGTAATGAAAAAGAAAACCAAGTCCAGCAGAGCGCCGGTCATCGCTGGCACTGCCCTGATTGCCGTGGTGCTGCTCGCCTGCGGATTGTTCTACTACCTGACCTACCGGCGTGCCAACACCGTTACGGGAGGCGCCCCTGTAAACATCTACCACACCACCGACTTCCAGGGGCTGCTGGATTCGGTCGCCGCAAGCGGCTCCGTAAAGAATATGGCTACATTCAAGCACGCGGCGGAGCATATGAAACTGGACCAGAATTTCAAACCGGGACACTACTGCCTGTCCGGGGGACTCACCAACAAGCAGCTTGTGAGGGTTTTCGCATACGGATGGCAGACACCGGTAAGACTCATCGTAAAGCCCCACGTGCGCGACCTCAACAAGATGTCCAGGCTGCTGGGACAGCAGCTGGAGGCATCTCCGAAAGAGTTACGTGAAGCGATGGACGACACAGAGATTATGGAGGCCCACGGTTTTAATAAAGCCACCTACCTGGCAATGTTCCTCCCCGACACATACGAAGTTTACTGGACCACGACTCCGTTGCAGTTGCTGGACCGGATGTGGAAGGAATACGAAGCCTTCTGGAACAAAAGCCGCACAGCCAAGGCACAGGCAGCCGGCCTCACACGCGAAGAGGTGATCACCCTGGCATCTATTGTCATAGAAGAGACCAAATACGAACCGGAGATGCCCACCATCGCCGGGGTATATATAAACCGCCTGAATATCGGGATGCCCCTGCAGGCCGACCCTACGGTGAAGTACGCAGTGAACGACCCGTCGTTGAGGCGCATCCTTAACAAGCACCTGCAGGTTAATTCTCCGTACAATACATACAAGAACAAAGGGCTCCCTCCGGGCCCCATCACAACGCCCACCAAGGTTGCCATTGATGCCGTATTGAACTATGCGCATCACAACTACCTTTATTTCTGCGCTCACGAAAACTTCAACGGCCAGCACCGCTTCGCCACCAACCTCGCCGGTCACCTTGAGAACGCCCGCCGCTACCACAACGCCCTCAACGCCCAGAAGAAAAAGGCCAAAGAATAAGGCGCCTTGGGCTTCGGCGGCTGCAATGCCTGCTGCGGAGCTCCGCTCGTAAACCGCCAAGCCGCTGAACACGGCTTGGCTCTCGCTTCGTCCCTCCCACCACATCCTTCGTCCTCGCTGCGCGAGAACTCGTCTGCGGCGGGCCCCTCCCGCGCATGACGCCGCGGGTGGCGACATCCGCGACAGGCATTCAGCCGACCTCCGCTGACGGCGCTTCCCTGGCCGAACATGTCTCTAAGGCGTTCAGAGATAATGTTTAGCGTGTGATTACGAAGAAACGGGTATTTTACCCTTTTTCTTTTTTGTCCACTCCAGTAGTATTATGCAACGTATTCTAAACTCTTATAATTGAAGGAACACCATCTTTTTTTTGAGAGCATTTTACTTTTTGCTAATTTTACGTTGTCGAGGGAGAGAAATCCATCGATAAAGGTGCATTAGCGCTTTTGGCCCAACCATAAATACCCGCCAGTATTAAATCAAGAGGCCGAGAAGTGAGATGCTCTCTTTTTTCCGTTGTCTATGCCGTACTGCATTTCTGGCAG
>JAFXNQ010000014.1 GCA_017529425.1 Bacteroidales bacterium
GGTCGTCGATGATTCTGTTGAGGAGGCCTATCAGGAGGCCTTTGTTGATTTCGGAGCCGAAGAGTCTCTTGAAGCCCCAGTCTGAGGTCGGTATGATGTACCGCTGCCCCTCGTTGTAGATTTGTTGCACCATAGTAACACAGTGTTAAAGGTTAATAAAAAATGTTACTATTAGTGCCTGAATCTGGAGTCTCAAGCGGTTTCGGTAAAAACTTGGGCGGGCCCCCCGTAACTGGGTCTGTACTTAATCTCCGTCCGCTGTCGGTGACTCCATCTTCGCGTTTTGCAAAGATAATATTCTAATACAAAAAAAGAAAGGGTGGCTGGCGACAGACGCACATACGAATACCGTTGCGTGCAAACAGCATTATTTTTAAAAAGTGTTGTTTACGCGCCACACTTTGTTGCTTGCTATATAACATAGGAGAGGGTAGTCGTTCTGTCCGGTAGCCTCATTAAATACAGGAACCTCCCTGTTTATATTGCAGATTTGCAAAAGTTCTTTGATCTTTTTGTTATAACCCGTTGGCACCGTAGATATTCTTTAATATCGGAAAAACATAGTTGGTGCGCTGGATTATGTCAAGCGCGTATCGTACTATCGGTGTCTCAATCTCACGATTGTCAGCCTGGGCGTTGGCGGTCTTGTTGGGAAGATAGTGGATGTATGGGATGCCCTCTTCACTGGCGGAAGCGGAGCTCTACAGGTAACGCATTTTCATTATTCTTGCCCATCTCTACCGACAACGGCAAGGAAGATATATGCTGTGAAGAGCAGCAGGGTGAAGAGTGCCAGGTAGCCTGCCAGTATCAGCCCGCGGGGGGCAATGGCAGCGATTCCGGCCACTAAGGCAAGCGCTCCGCCCGCCAGGATGTAGTGTTTAACGCCGATCTTGCCCTTGACGGATAACATCTTTATGCGGCTGACCATCAGAAGGCAGAGAGCCGATGATATTACCGGAATGGCCCAGCCACCTTTAAGCAGGTTGAGGATTGCGCTGTCGGCTCCTGCAATGGCGCAGGTGTGTCCGTAGGCAATCATGGAGGCGGCTATCATTGCTGCAGCGGGGGTGGGGAGGCCGTTGAAGTGATGGCTCTGGCTTTCGCCCACGTTGAAGCGGGCCAGCCTTATTGCTGCGAAGGGTACCATGAGAAGCGGTACGAAGGCCAGGGGATGGGATACCCCGCTATAATTGATTTTGAAGAGCCAGGTGAACATCATCAGGGCCGGCGCCAGACCAAAGCTCACCAGGTCGCTGAGCGAATCCAGCTCCTTGCCCATAGGCGAGGTTACCCCCAGCATACGGGCAAGGGCGCCGTCGCAAAGGTCACATGCCGCTCCTGCCAGTATGCAGCAGTAGGCCTGGTAGAAGTAGCCCCATAGGGCCAGAATGCAGGCGCAAACGCCGCACATAAGGTTCAGGCAGGTTACCAGGTTAGGAATGTGTTTTTTCACGGCAGTGACAGTTTAGATGTTAGAGGATACCCATTTTCTTGCGGATTTCCTTGGGGATGGCATTCTTGTGCACCATAATGTTGAGCGTTTTGTGGCGCACAAAAGAGTCGGATGCGTAGAGCATGCCGTGGTATTTGCCATAGTCGCCCCATGAGTTCTTCACCATGAAGAAGTTGTTGCCGTCCTGATCCTTGGCCAGGCCGTAGATGTGCATTCCATGGTCGTCGGTAGTGGTCTTGTTGTCAAAGCTCTCCTGACGCAGTTCCTGAGTCACTTTGATTTCAGGCGCATCGGCCTTCATCTTCTCCAGCTGCTTTGCCTTATCCTCTGCAGATACGCCTACCCAGCGCTCCTGGTCGCTGCCGGCCTCTTCCACTGCAGAGAGGTCGGGGTTGATGGCGATGCCGGAGCGGGTGAAACCCTGTTCGCTGACGTCGGTGCCCCAGGCTACGGTATAGCCCTTGTCTATGGCGTTGTAGATAATCTCCATCATATCGTCCATAGGGACGTTGTAGCTGTAATCCCAGCGCCAGTTGTCCTCAACCTCAAGCACAAACTGAGAGTAGAAGGGGTGGTGGGTAAAGGAGGTGATGGATACGTAGTCTTCCGGTTTGATGCCAAGTGAAGCTGCATAGGTCTTGGGGGTGTAGGTCCTGCCATTATACTCAAACACCTCCGGGCAGGGGCCAAGATAGGCATCCAGAATGCCCTGCAGGGCGCGTTTCCATGCAGTTGATACTTTTTTGTTAGGGTTCTTTATTATGGCGTTCAGGAACCCTTTCATGCCGGTCTCCATCTCGCTGTGGCGGTTGAGTTTCTCACCATAGTTGAGGCCGGTCATAACTTCCTGCGGCACAATGCCATAGTCCTGCCAGATGTGGAACACATCTTCACAGGAGCTGCCCTGTGCAAAGTTCAGAACGCCGTTCAGGCGTACATACTTCTCTGCTTTGTCGGCATAAGCCTTGCTTACCACAAACATTTCAGAGAGGTCGGTCTCGGGGCCGCCCATACGAATAATCTCAGCCTCGATAAAAGATAGTGCGGAGTAGCACCAGCAGGTGCCGCTGCTGGCCTGGTTCTTTACTGAGGTCACGGGAATCTCCTTCACGGTGGTGAAGGTGTAATCTTTGGTCTTGATTTCTGGCCTGGACTGTGCATGGAGGGCAACCGATGCCAAAGCGGCGCAGCCGAGGAGTGCCAATGTCTTTTTCATATACATATAATATATTATAATAATTTCTGTTGCATCATAAGCCGCAGCAGGTTGAGGGCGTTGGAGGCGAAGCGCTGCATGTTGACCTCACGGCTGGCAGAGGCGCTCTTTACCATTCGGGAGACCACCTCGGTGGTGCCGGTGAACGGGTTGCGGTGCGCTGCAGCTATCCAGCAGGTGCCAACCGGCTTGGCTTCGCTCCCTCCGCCGGGGCCGGCGATGCCGGTGGTGGCTACACTCCAGTCGGTGTCCAGCAGTGTGGCCACGCCGCGGGCCATTGCCTCTGCGCACTCTTTGCTCACCGCTCCGTATTTCTCGAGAATCTCCTCCGGAACGTTCAGAAGGTTCATTTTGACCTCGTTAGCGTAGCTGGTGACGCTACCCTTGTAGTACTCGCTGCTGCCGGCAACGCCGGTGATCAGGTTTGATACGAGGCCGCCGGTACACGACTCCGCCACGGAGATTGTCTCCTGATATGCAGCTGCCGGGGGAGCCTGGAGCAGGCGGGGGATTACAGTCTGCAGGGTGTCTTCACCCTCACCATATATATAATTGCCCAGAAGGGTATAGAGTTCGCTTATCGCATTATCCATTGCCTCCTTGCGGCCGGGTTCGCCGGCTCCGTAGAGCGACAGGCGCAGCCGCACGCCGTAGAGGGCGTTGGGCAGGTAGGCGAGGTGGAGGTATTCCGGCAGGGCGGTCTCCCATGCCTCTATGGTCTTTGCTAGTACCGACTCTGCCAGGCCAAAGGTGCAGATGGTGCGGTGGAGAATACCGTCCATCTCAAAGTGACTCTTTATTGCCTCCATCACGTCCGGCAGGGCGTTGATTGTCTCGTATGGCACACCTGGCATGGAGTAGAGCAGCCTCGGGTGGCCATATTTGCCACCTTCGTCAAAGAAGAACTCCATGATGGGGGCGGTGCCCAGCTTGTTCACAATTACACGGGCGGTGTCGGGCACGTCGGCCTGAGCGCGATTGGTATCCAGCATGGCGATGCCGCGGCGGCTGAGGATGCTCTCTATCACCTCCATCTGTGCTTCGCTGCGGTAATAACCTTTGGCTCCGGAGAGGGTGGCCAGGGCCTCTTTGGTGATGTCGTCCTTGGTTGGACCAAGCCCTCCGGTGACCATAACTATATCGTTGTTCCTCAAGAGGTTGTCCAGATGAGTCATTATGGTTGCGCGGTCATCGCCTATAGAGGAGATCTGCTTCACTCGCACCCCGATAGAACCCAGAGCGCGGGATATGTGGGAAGAGTTTGTGTCAACAATCTGACCTATTAATATTTCATCGCCGATGGCGCAGATAGATGCTGTTTTCATATTCTCAAGATTGCCTTGCGGCTTTACTGCGTTCTTTCTTCTTAAGATATCGTATGATTCTCTTGCTGAATGCCGGCCCATTGTATATGAAGCCGGTGTAAACCTCTACCAGTGATGCGCCTGCATCCAGCATCTGGCTGGCCTGTGCGGGGGTCATTATTCCACCCGAGGCGATTATTGGCAGCAGGCCGTTGCTCTTCTCGTGGACATATTTCACGGTAGCGAGCGCTTTCTCAAACAGGGGGGCGCCGCTCAGGCCGCCATCGCCTATTGCGGCAACGGTCTTTTCGGGAGATTTCAAGTTATCGCGGCTGCGGGTGGTATTAGTGGCCACTATACCGTCTATACCGTTAATCAGGCATAGGTGGATAATCTCGTCTAACTGACTCTGTTCCAGGTCTGGAGATATCTTGAGGAGAATCGGGCGGGAGGTCTCGTGATAGCGGCGCACCTCCATCACAGATTCAATCACCTGGCTTAGCATCTGGTTGCCCTGAAGCTGTTGCAGGTTCTTGACGTTGGGGCAGGAGACGTTCAGCACAAAGAAATCCACAAAGTCGTAGAGCAGGGCAAGTGAACGGCAGTAGTCCTTGTATGCCAGGTCGTTGGGCGTGTCGCTGTTCTTGGATATATTGGCCGCGACTATAATGCGGGGAGTGTTGGAGCGGAGCTGCTTGAGTGCTGCCTTGGCGCCGTTGTTGTTGATCCCCATACGGTTTATCAGAGCCTGGTCTTTGGGGAGACGGAACAGGCGGGGTGCGGGATTCCCAGGCTGAGGCTCAGGGGTGAGCGCACCTATTTCTATAAAGCCAAAGCCCAGATTAGCCAGGTCGTTGTAAAACTCACCGTTTTTATCCAGCCCGGCTGCGATCCCCACAGGGTTGGGAAACTTAATGCCGAACAGCTCAGTCTCAAGCGATTTACTCCTCCTGCAGAAGCACATGCGCACAACAAAACGAGCCCCCGGGATATAACGGAGGGCCTTCAGGGTCGCCATCGTTATCTTGTGGGCCTTCTCTGCAGGGAAGAGAAAAAGGAGAGGTCTGATTAGCAGTTTGTACATAACGTACAAAGGTACTAAAAAAGAGACAACCTATCTTATTTCATAGGTGCCGTCGGTATATAAAATTGTGATTTGAGCAATCCGTTTAGCAGGGTTACCGGCTATTACAGGGATTTTTACACGATTCTCAGAGGGATATTTTTGCGGTTGATGTGCAATAACTCTCTGTGGTTCAGATGATTTGCTTGGTTCTTCCGGTTGTGCCGCAGTTTGCGGAATTTGCTGCATCTGGACGGACTGGTAAGGCGATGCAGGGGTACTACTGGCCCTCTGGGAAGCTGATTCAGAAGGGGAGTCGGTAGGAAAAAGACTTGGTTCATTGTCTGTTACCGAATTTTCCTCAAGTGATACATCAACTGTTTCCCCGGAATAGGGTTCTGGTTGCAGTTGAGCAGATGCGTTGCTCTCCGCCTGCTGGATGGGGAAGTCACGGTACGCTTTACCGTTCCCGGTGATGAGCCAGTCGGGATTGATCTTGGGAAAAGTCACCAGCATCTTGTTGATGAATTCAAAGCTGGGTTTGTTGCGACCGGAGAGAAGGTGGGAGACACCAGAACGCTGAACACCGAGCTTGTCTGCAAACTGACTCGGGGAGAGCCCCTCCATTGCAAGGAAAAGTTTGAGTCTTTCTTCCATATAACTTTTGTGAACCGTCCGTTACAAATGTAGTAAACATTCTTGAGCCGGACAAAAGATTATTTGTAATACAAATGTAAATTACAGATGTAATCAAAATCATATAGGTAAGAGGCGTGGTAAAAGTGGGCATATTTTATTAATGTATAGAATGAGTTAATTTGAATAATTAACTGATTTTAATTAATTTAAATATTTGAAATCCCCTTTTTTATCGTCTTTTGGGGCGTATAAGGGTAGAATATTACAACTGTTGATAGATATACCTACTCCATAAATATAAATTAATCTTGATAAACATCTGATATTAAATAATATAAGACTATAATGACGGTGGTATAACGAAAAGTAATAAGACATATTTGAATTTAATGTGATTTATTTGCTATTGAACATTGTAAATACACCTTTTGCGAGCCGCGATTGTTGAAATGTAATTTACAAATTACATCTTTCAATTATTGGGTATTTAAAGTGATGCTTTAGATACTTTTTTGGTCACGAATCCTGCATATTTTTTATCTTTGTTTAAAATTTGGATGATGACCGTAGATATAGACATTAATAACTACGACTATTCCCTGCCCGAAGAGCGCATTGCTAAGTATCCTTTGCCTAACAGAGATGACTCCAATCTTCTGGTAAATGTCGGTGAAGGGTATTCTAAAAAGTGTTTCAGGGATATCTCCCGTTACCTGCCGGAAAACGGCTTTATGGTGTTCAACCAGACTAAAGTTATCCCTGCAAGGCTCTTCTTCCGTCGCGATACAGGCTCTCTGATTGAGATATTCTGCCTTGAACCATACGAACCATCTGATTATCAAATTTGTTTCGCTACCACTTCAAGTTGCCGCTTTAAGTGTATGGTGGGAAATCTCAAGCGTTTCAAGGATCGCGTAAGGCTTGTAACCGACCATTGTGACGCCTCGCAGAGGTCTGTCCTGGAGGGTCTGGATCTCACTGCCACTCTTGTTGAGCGTACCGATAATACGTGTATAGTAGAGTTCAACTGGTATGGAGGGGAGTCTTTCTCCCGGGTGATGGAGATGTGCGGCAATATGCCCATTCCGCCATATCTGAACCGGGAGACCGAGGCTCTGGATTATACCCGCTACCAGACTACTTATGCCCGTTGGGAGGGGTCTGTTGCGGCTCCTACAGCCGGCCTGCACTTTACCGACAGGGTTATGGATTCTATCAGAAGCCGCGGAATAGATATAGATTATGTCACCCTTCACGTAGGGGCGGGAACATTTCTCCCGGTTAAGAGCGACAATGTGGCGGAGCATAATATGCACAGCGAGCCGTTTGTGGTGACTCTGGCGTTTCTGGAGAAGTTGCTTAGTCACGTCGGCAGCGGGAAGCTGATTGCCGTCGGCACCACGTCGACCCGCACCCTGGAATCGCTCTATTATCTTGGTGTGCACTGCATAGAGAGGGGCGCACCCGGCGTTGTGGAACAGTGGGAACCCTACCGCGAGCAGGGGTACGATATCTCCACGAAAGATGCACTGTCTTCACTTATTAAATATTTGGAAAACAATAATCTTGACAAGCTTACTGCAAGAACAAGATTAATTATTGTCCCTGGTTTCAAGTATCGCATGGCAGATTATCTGGTCACAAACTTCCATCAGCCTAAAAGCACTCTGCTGCTGCTGATTGCGGCGTTTATTGGCGACCAGTGGCGTGATATGTACCGGTTTGCAATGGATAACGGCTTCCGCTTTTTAAGTTATGGAGACTCTTCGCTTTTGACACGTTGTTAGGTATTGAATTTGTAGTAAATTTTTGCATATTTGTTGAAAAATAAATAGGTGTATGTTCGGTTTTCTAGATAGACTCGCGCTCAACAGGGGGCTTTCAATATTGCTTTGCAGTATAGCCCTGGCGCTTCTCTGTGTGGAGATTTGTTTTGCGGTGGTGAGGGGAAAGGTTCAGGCCCGTCAGATTCTGGGCTACATCTGCAGGTCCATAGTGGCCGTTGCCGTTGCCGTTTTGGCAGGTTATCTTCTGTCGCTTTTGCCTTTTTCCGGCAAATGGCTTTCCGTGGCTTTCTACGGAGTTGCGCTGGTTGCAGTTGCGGCGGCCGTACTGATTTATATCTTTGGAAAGAAGCGCATACTGAGGGTGGCTACTGCCAATTCGCTCCGCTCAAGCGCCGGCAATACAGCTGCTGTAAGGCATTCGAAAGGGTGGTTGTTTGGTATTTGCATAGCGCTGATTGCAGCCGCTGCCGTTGCTCTGGCGTTTAGACAGCGTTTTGACTTGATAATGTTCCCGGTGATGGTGGTGGTTGTGACGCAGCTGCTGCATGGAATTCTCAAGTGGCGTCTATGGTATGCACTGGCCGCCATTGTGATTGTCGTATATGCCGTATTTATGGTTGTGAACGGTAAGGTGGCTTCGATGCCAGTTATGGCAGGCGCATCGCTCGCTGTCGCATATCTGGTTGCAGCTTGCGCCGAGTTAACAATTCGAAAAGAGTAGGATGGAAGATTTATATAAAAATATAAGACCTTACACCGATGCCGAGGCGGCTGCGGTAATGCCGTCGCTGGCGGGGAGTTCCCTTGTGGCATCTGCGGCAAAGGTTCTGTATCCCGATAAAGATCCTGATTATCTCCCGGGTATCATCCGCAGTTGCAAAACGGTGGAAGATTTCCAGGTAAAGGTGATTGCCGAGGCCTTGAGGAAGGATCTGGAGCTGACACACAGTTCCCTCAGTTACAGTGGGGTGGAGAATTTTATCGACAGTGACGGTTCAGTTGGAAAGTTTGTGTTGCTCTCTACCCATCGCGATATTGTGCTGGATCCGGCCCTGGTGGAATATACCCTCAACCTGAACAATTTGCCTATGACGGAGATTGCGGCGGGAGATAACCTGCTGGCAAGCCCGGAAATAGTGGATGCGATGCGCTCCAACCGCATGATAACGGTGGTGCGCAGCGACAACCCGCGAATAGTTTATTCCTCATCCAAGGTACTTTCTGCCTACATTCGCGAAAAGGTGACCAGCGGTGAACGTTCTGTATGGATTGCCCACCGCGGCGGGCGCACTAAAGACGGTTACGACCGCACCGAGCAGGGGCTGCTGAAGATGCTTGCGATGAGCGGCAGTTGTGAGTTTGCAGAGAATTTTGCCGAGTTGCGCATTATGCCGGTCACTATCTCTTATGAATATGAGACATGTGGTGCGCTCAAGGTACGTGAGACACTGACCAAGGCGCGTCAGGGATACTATCACAAGCAGCCTGGTGAGGATGTCAACAGTATGGTGCAAGGTTTTATCCAGCCCAAGGGGAGGATTCATATCGATTTCTGCAAACCTCTTACCGCAGAGGAGCTGTCGCTGGCAGACAGTGCCCAACATAACGAAAAATTCCGTATATTGTCTGAGATTTTGGACGCCAGGCTCACCGCTTCCTTCAAGTTGTGGCCCACAAATTATGCGGCTGCAGACCTGCTTGCCGGGGACGATAAGTTCCTCAAACAGGGTTATTATACGGCAGAAGACAGGGAGCGGCTTGTGGCAAGGTGCAAGCGTGAGACAGAGGGTATGGCACAAGAGGTATATACTGGATTATTAGAGCTCTATGCGGCTCATCTGAATAAAAAATAGAAGAGATATTATTAACATTTTTAAAATTGAAGTTATGAAAAAGTTTATTTTGCTTGCTGCGTGCGTGACCTTGGTTCTGTCCAGCTGCGGTCAGTGGTCCAATCTGGCAAAGGGTTCTGCAATCGGCGGCGGCTCCGGTGCTGCCGTAGGTGTAGGCGTCGGTGCCCTGGTCGGTAAGGATGCCAAGTCTGCTGCCATCGGTTCTGCCATCGGTGCAATCATCGGTACCGGAGTAGGTGCCATCATCGGCGACAGGATGGATAAAAAAGCAGAGGAACTTGCTGCTATAGAGGGGGCACAGGTAGAGACTGTGACCGATGTCAACAACCTGACCTCAGTCAAGGTTACTTTTGATAACGGTATCCTCTTCGCATTCAACAAATCTAACCTTAGCGATGGCGCAAAGAAATCTCTCACAGAGTTTGCGACTAAAATGGCAGATATGCCCGACACAGACATCACTATCTGGGGTCATACCGACAATATCGGTACTGCAGAGGCTAACGCCAGCGTATCCCAGAAGCGTGCAAATGCCGTTAAAGATTTCCTCGTTGCCCAGGGTATCGCTGCAGACCGCATGGTTGCAGAGGGTAAATCTTATGACATGCCCGTCGCATCCAACGACACCGACGAAGGCCGCGCACAGAACCGCCGAGTTGAGGTTTACATCACTGCAAACGCAGATATGGTTGCAGAGGCCCAGGCAGAGGTTGACGCAGAGGCAGCAAAATAGCAGTTGTACTTACATATCCAACAAAGAGGGTGACTAAAAAGTCTTAGCCACCCTCTTTTTCTTTGTACTACTGGTTTGAGACTTCCTCAAATATGCAATTCTCAGAGCCTTTAAAAACCTTTTTAGTCAGCCTCTTTGTTGCTATTTCAGGAATCCGACGGCATCTTTCATAAGGGCGTTGATGTCGGACTGGGTGGCGAGGGATTCGATGGGGAAACCGAGGGTGAGGACGCGGTAGGCGGGGCCTTTGTAGGCGACGGCGGCGCTGATTCCGGAGTCGGCATAACGCATTACGGTGAACGCTCCGGCGGCGTTAGTGGGGACAAAGCCGTCCGGAGATTCTACGCAGTAGCGGATGGAGTTGGGCTTTGTATAGAAGGTGTAATGCCGGCCTGAGCTGAACTTATATGGACTCTGGACTGAGCGGACATCGCCCGCATTGCCCCCTTTGTTGGTAACCCACTGGCACTTGAGAACGTCGCTGATAAACTTCTTCTCGGATTCTGTCTCTTTCTTGAGAATAGGTTCATCAGTCCCGAAATCATAGATGAAATCGTTGCTGTCACTGAGCACGTATGATCCCGATATCAGCAAGCTGCCCCCTTGTTTTGTGAAAGAAAAGAGGGCGTCGCGGATGGCGGAAGGGAATACAGAATACTCAATCATCCGCCTGCGGGCCGATTTTGTCTCTTTTTCGCACTTCTCATAGCCGACCGGGGTTCGAACCTGTTTGCCGCAGATAAGGTCGCAAATGCGGTATTTCTGGAGCTCTACGCGGCCGCGGAGCAGAGCTTCGCGCGAGCAGGAGACAAAACTGAGCCCTGCATTCATAATCGCAGCCCCGTGGAGCAGAGGAAAGTCAAAGGTGTTGCCGGCGATGACCTTGGTCTCGTAATCGCTGTAGCTGGCCCCGAATTCTGAATACTCGCTTGAAAGGTGCGATGCATTGCGCCGGAATTCAAACATATCGCCGGTGAAGGAGATGTCGCGCAGGTAGGGGACGCCGCCGTCAATGAAATTGGCGAAGCCGGCCATGGATGAGTCGCAGCTTGCAAAAGATGCAGGGGCGGCGATGCGGTCAAAGTTGTTGACCACCATGACATCTGCGGAATCGGAACCTTTTGCTAGCCCCACCGACAGTATCTCGGAGCAGAGGCTCTCGCCCCCCTCGTTTACCGCCGCCACCTTGAAGCTGTATATCTTGCCCGGCTCGATAGCTGCGGAGAAGGTGTTGGAACTGCACGGGGTTCCGTTGTCAAAGCCGTCGAGGCCCAATTCCGGGTCGCCGGAGTACATGCCTGCACGTTTGGGATCGGTGATGCGTGTGTAAACTATGTAGCTGTCGGCTCCTGCGGTGGGCTCCAGAGGGTCCGTAACCGGTTCCCAGCTGAGACATGCCTTCCCGGAGGAGATGTGTGCCTCAAAGGCGGTCACCGGGAGCGGCTGCACAACATAATCACACTCGTTTATGTATGTGAGAAACTTCAGGATTCCTTTGTATACCGCCCGGGAGGCGACGAAACGGAACCTGGGGTCAAGCCCCAGCCTCATATCGGCAAAATTCTGGTGGGAGAGGAGTTCCAGCAGCATCGCCGGCACATAGGGGACGCGGCTTTCGTAATATGAGCGATCCCAGATACTGCGCCGGTTCCAGTCTGGCTCCAGAGTGGCGCGTATGTCGTTTACAACCTGTGTCTGAACCATGTCGGCATATTCGCGGCCTATGTCCCGGCTGCCGCCGTGGGGATACTTCTCCTCGCCGTCGGAGATTCTGGTATATATGGCCAGAGTGCCTACAATAGAATCGTTTTTGGTGATTCCGGCATCGGTGTGGAAGGCAAAGGAGAGGTCCAGGGGGATGCGGTAGCCCGGCTCACCGGGGTTGCGGTTGCTCCCGCCCAACAGGGCGTTGACCCAGCGGGCGCGGCAGGTGTAGTCGTCGCGGTAGTCATCGGTGAACCGGGTCACCGAGTAGATGGTGTCGTTCATACCGGCCCACTGAAGCCAGCAGCGGGCACCTTCGCACCAGCGGGGATATCCTGATATCTCGCTGGAGGGATCGAAGGCCAGCCTGCGGGGCTTGCCATCCTCGTCCTTCGGATATGGCTTGCGGGCGATGTTGCCCATGCCGCCGCCGAATTTAACCGCATCGGCCGATACAATCTCCCCGTCGCGGCCGGTGACATTGGTGAGGGTGACTCCCTGATCTCTGGCGGAGGGGGAGAAGCCGAATGTGCCGAGGTAGATCCAGGTGGAGCCGCCCATAGTCTGGTTCACCCGGAAGGTGGAGCTGCCGCCGTTGTGGGTAACGGTGTAGCGGGCGTTGTCGGTACTGCCGTCAGTGGTTATGTATGAAACATACACGGCATATTCGCCCTCCTGCCTTATATCGGGGGTCCATGTGGCTACAGAAGTTGCATCATCCTCTGCGATGGACTCGACAATACGTGCGGTACCTTCCGTGAAGGGGTTCTCCTGCTCCAGGTAAACCTCCCTGGTGGCGGCAAAGCCGGGCTGCTCTGCATTCTTCCAGTGGCGCTTGCGAGAGAGTTCGCTGTAGGAGCCGTTGCGGGAGTTGGTGTCGTTGTCAACAATGAGTTCGCGTGTCTGCACGTCGCGCTCGCGAGGGAGCATCACCACTGCACCGGCGTTCTCCAGCATAGGGACCAGGTAGGGGAGCACGTAGCTCTGGGTGTAGAGATCCTCTACAGATTCAAACAGGCGCGGACGCTGCCATTTCCAGGTGCATGTCTTCTGGTCATAATAATATCCGTGGCTCTGCCACAGGGCGATATGGCGGCCATCAAGACCTTTGGGTGAAGTGCGGTTTCGTGAAATATTGCGCACCAGCGGGACGTCGGCGGCCTTGTAGGCATTGCTGCGTGCGGCGTCATTAGGCCTCATTCCGCTGGCGTTGCGACCGACCAGGACGTCCAACGGGGTGCCGTTGGCAAAGGCTTCGTAGTTATGACGGTAGCTGCGGTAGTTCTCCGGCATCTTGCTTGAGATGATGGAGTTTATCTTCTCCAGGTCTTCATAACGGATGGCACAGTCGCTCATGTAGCGGGAAAAGTAGATCATGAGGGTCTTGCCGTTCTTCACGCTGACCCGCTCCACGCTGACTTTGCCCGTCATTGTGCTGCGACCCTCAAGCAGTTCGTTGAGCTGTCTGCACATCGGGCTAAACCACTTGTCCAGTTCCCTTTTGGTCTGGGCCGAGGCGTCAGGAGCCCCAAGGCACAGCAACGCCAGGAGTAGAATTGCCGCTATCCTTCTCATTTATTCAGAGTCGAATTGATAAGTGAGACAAGTTTTGCTACCCCCTCTTCCTGGGGGATGCCGCGCATGACGGGGGTGCCGCCCCTGTATAGTGTCACCTTGCCGCCACCTTCTCCCACATAACCAAAGTCGGCGTCGGCCATCTCGCCGGGGCCGTTTACTATGCAGCCCATAACGGCAATCTTCACACCGGCAAACTGTTTTGTTGCCTCCATCACCTCTTTCAGCAGTGACTGGATGTCATAGAGGGTGCGGCCGCATCCGGGGCAGGCGATATATTCCGGTTTGGTAAAACGCCTGCGGCAGGCCTGCATCAGGTCATCCTTGAAGGCGTCAATTTCTGCTGAGGAGAGCTCGCGGCCCGCCACTTTGGCTTGCATTGTAAAGTCGTCTATACGGCTGTCCAACAAGGCAGGCCCGGCAAGGTATGCTCCGCGGATTATGAAATCGTCGTGGCTGTAGGTATCCACAGAGAATGATGTGGCATCGGGTGCAGGAGCCTCTGTGGCAGCAAGTTCGCGCAGTTTCTGGGCCACCGGCACCTCGCACACCGGGTCTTCTGTGAGTGAGACACGGATAGTGTCGCCAATCCCTTCCCGCAGCAGGGTGCCTATGCCGACCACAGATTTTATGCGTCCGGTATCGCCAGCACCTGCTTCAGTGACTCCGACGTGGAGGGGGAAAATCATCCCCAATTCTTCTCCCATGGTCCTGTAGAGCAAACGGTAGGCGTCCGCCATCACCTTTGTATTGCTGGATTTGAGCGATACGGTGATGTTCAAAAAATTGCGTTCCACAGCCATCTGGAGCCACTCCATAACGGCACGTACCATCCCCAGCGGGGTGTCTCCGTATGCGGCGGTGATGCGCTCCCCAAGCGAGCCGTGGTTCAGGCCGATGCGGATGGCGCAACCCGTCTCGCGGCAGACCTCTGTGAGGGAGGCGAACTTGGCTTTGGCCACCTCATGGTCTTTTGAGAAGTTGCCGGGGTTGATACGGACTTTCTCCGCAATGCGGGCTGCGGCTATAGCAACATCGGCATTAAAGTGGACATCGGCCACCAGCGGCGTGCAGATGCCCTCTGCGCGCAGGCGCTCCTTGATCTGGGCGAGGGCCTCCACTTGACGCAACCCCTGGGTTGTGAGGCGGATGATTTCGCATCCGGCGCGGGAGAGCGCCTCGCACTGCGCCACGCTGGCGTTAACATCCAAAGTGTCGGTGTTGCACATCGACTGCACGGCGATGGGGTGGCCGTGGCCGATTACAACATCGCCTATTTTGCAAGAGAGATAGTTCATCCTTAGAATTTATAATAGAGGGTACCGCTGAACATGAATACACGGGGGTATGCGAACAGCCAGTACTCATCGCTGTAATAGTATGTGTGATAATAGCTGCTGAGGCCCCACTTGTAGTTTGCTTCCAGCTGGAATTCAAAGGGTCCAAACATCACGCCCAGGCCGCCGCCGAATACCAGGCCATAGTCAAACCGGTTGTCTGTGTACTCCCAGCGGCTATCCTCACGACTGTTGGCAATGCGGTAGCCGGCGTATGGACCCACGTTTGCAAATATGCGGATGGGGTTGATGTTAAACCTGAGGTTGGTGAGCAGATCCAGCTGTGCCACTGTGAACTCCATATCTTGGAGTAGCTCCGCGGTGTAGCCCTCGTGGTTGAGGTGGGCAACCGCCTGGACGCCAAAGTTGTCGAGCATATCCCAGAGGTCGTTGTAATAGGTATAGACTATACCGTAATTATTGAAGCACCAGATGCTGCCCGGCTTGGGGTCGGGAGTGAACTTGGCTGTGGCCAGATTCACACCATAGCGTACACCTATCATGTGGGTGCTGTGGAATTTCTTCACCGGCTTCACGGTTATGTCCTGTGCCAGAATGTCGGCTCCTGTGGGGAGTTCTGCATTATAGTCGGGGATGGTGAATACGGTGTCCGGCAGCGCTCCCTCAGAGGAGGCTGGGGCGGGTGCCTCTCCCGGCTGCAACTCAGGGATACCGCCAACCTTGCCGCCCAGGGGCTTGCGTTCCGGGTCCTGGGCATGCAAGGCAACAGTGCCCGCTGCAAGCAAAGCTATGGTATATATCAGTTTCCTCATTGTCATTTGAACATTGCGTTAAGGTCCACATCCTGCATAATATCCATCTGCTCCTTTATCTCCATCGTGGTGCCTCCGTCCTGCAGTTTGAACAGTTTCATAGGCTCCGCCTGCTGCCATTTGAGAAGGTTGCCGGTGTCAAACAGGCCGTTGTTGTTGCGGTCTTCTGTGATGCGGATGGCATATTTGCCCTCTGAAAGGTAGGGGAAGTAATACTCGCCGTCGGCGGTGACCTCGTATTTGCGGAAAACCTTGTTGCACTTGTCGTCGGTAAGGTCCACAATATAACGCTTGCCGTTGGTGCCTGTAATGTTAAGCGTCAGGCTGCTGAGGTTTTCTGTGTTGGGAAGCTGGAAATCCTTGGATTCTTTCTTGTTCTTGCGTCCGTAAACATCCCAGAAGGTCGCTTCCGGTATCTGCAGGGTGTACTTGTAGCCCGGCTTGTATTCTTCTGTGTTCTGCAGCACATACCGGAGGATATTGCTGGTATCCTGGATAAAGGTAAAGGTGCTCGTATCTGTCTGGTTGCGGGTGTTGGTGGTGATCAGGACAATGGAATCGAGATGCATCTGGACTATGGGCACGGTAAATTCCAGCTTGATGCCGTCCTGCTCTACATTGGTGTCGGTGAGAGTCAATTTCATTTCTGTGAGTGTGTCGGCGGCTGCGGCCTTCTTGCCCTCATCTGTCTTGGCCTTGGCCACCTGCTCTTTTGACAGGGCGGCCGATATCTCTTCTGTGGTCAGGACAAGCGCACCGGTGCTGTCGCTTTTCATATACGACACAGTCATAAAGAGACTGTCCTCCGGGGGATATTGGGTATTGAGCCAGAAATCAAAACTGTCGCGCTGGGGGGAATACTGGATAATTATGTCGCTGGAGTCCACACCCATTATCTGGAAGGAGCTGACCTCTACATTGGGGGCGCCGAAGGTTACATAGCCGCACTTATCCCTTTTGCGGCCCTTATCCTTTATGAACTGATATGAGAAGAACTCCTTGAATACCGCTATTTCAATCTGTCCTTTGCGGGCGAGGCACTCCAGGGTATCCTTCATATTGAAGCCCTGAAGCTCGTAAATGGAGTCGCGAACCACGGTGAAGGGGGTGAATGCCGTGTCAAGGAAGCCGATTTTCTCCTGACCCAGATTATACAGGTAATCGTTGTTCTCGTCGGTGAATGCATAGACCCAGTAGGGAGCATTCTTAATATTACGTACAGAGAAGAATCCCCAGTCGTCCGTGCGGCCCGCGGCATCGGGGAGGAGGAGCATTGTGGAGGAGTCGCGGAATTCCCGGTAGAGAGAGACCAGCGCGTTTTTTACGGGAGTCATGGTCTCGGCATCGACCACAGTGCCGCAGATATACATAGAGTCCAGGGTATCCCCGGTAGAGAATGCGTAAACAAAGCGCGGGGCGATATTGCCCTCGTTGTTGTCGGCCAGGCCGGCGCCAAAATCTATGGTGTAGGTAGTGTTCTCCCGCAGGGTGTCCTGGAAGTTGACCACTATGTCTTTCCCCTTTACCTTAACCTTGGGTTTCTTCTTGTGGGGCGGGGAGAGCAGTATCTGGTTGGCATCCTTCACCACGGTATATTCGTTGAAACGGACCTTGACGGTGCCGTCTGTAAGTGGGAAGGCGGTGTCGCCCAGAGGGGGAGTCACCGATATGATCACCGGGGGAATGGTATCCTTGGGGCCGCCGGCGGGGGAGGCCTTGGTGTTGGCGCATGAGTGCGAAATAACGCAACAGAGGGTTGTCGCAACAATCAGCAGCGCCGCTATGAGTCGGTTTCTGTTCATTTACTCGATGTCTGACCTGGTTACTTTTTCAATTCCGTTAATCTTTGAGAATTCGTCGATTATGGTGTCTATATCGGCGCGGTCGTGGACATACAGGTCTATATATCCCTCGAAAATCTCGTCGTGAGCCTCAATCGATATCTTGCGCAGGTTGATGCCCAGCTTGTTGCTGAGCACGTTGGTGATGTCGCTGAGCATACGCATGCGGTCAATGCCGGAGATGGTGATGCGGGCCAGGTAAGACATCATAAAGTGCTTGCTCCAGCGCACAGCCACCAGTTTGTTGCCTTGTGTGGCGGCGATGTTGGTGTAAACCGGGCAGCTGGTCTTGTGTATGGTGACCACGTTCTCTGCGTCCAGCACACCACCTACCTTATCCCCGGGGATGGGGTGGCAGCATCCGGAGGCGTGGAATATCACGCTGTTCTCGTCCACGTGTTTCTTGACGTGCCTGGAATTTGCCTCCAGCAGTTTGAAGCCCCACATCTGGACGTTGCGCTGCTTGGCATTGGTCTTGAGCACGGTGTCTAGCTCTGCCATATCTATAAGGCCGATGCCTATTTTGTTGTACAGCTCGTCCTTGCCGCCGGTGATGCCGTAGTAATCTATCATCTTGCGAAGCACGCGGGTCTGCATCTGGATGTTGCGCTTGGCAAGCTCTTCGCGCAGGGTGTTCATGCCCCGGGATACGTTGTCCTTGCTCATATCCTTGAGGGCCTCTATCACCGCGTTGCGTGCCGATACGGTCTTGAGAAAGTCGAGCCATTCGCGTTTTACGATGGCATTCTCAGAGGTGATTATTTCAACCTGGTCGCCGTTGATCAGCACGGTGGAGAGTTTCACCAGCTTCATGTTGACCTTTGCGGCAATGGCGTGACAACCGATCTGGGTGTGGATGTCAAATGCAAAATCGAGGGCGGTGGAGCCTTTGGGCAGGCTGCGGGCATCGCCCTTGGGGGTAAAGACGAAAATCTCGGATGTGAGGAGCTCCTTATGGACGTCATCCAGGAAATCCAGGGCGTTTGCGTCGGGATTCTCGAGGATATCCTGCACCGACTTGAGCCAGCGGCCGATGCCATTGTCCCCCTCGTTTACGAATACCCCCTGCTTGTAGGCCCAGTGGGCCGCTACACCGCGCTCCGCTATCGCGTTCATCCGCTCTGTGCGGATCTGGACCTCTATCCACATACC
Organism: Bacteroidales bacterium; assembly: GCA_017529425.1. GTDB lineage: Bacteria > Bacteroidota > Bacteroidia > Bacteroidales > UBA932 > Equibacterium. Next base: position 18,434 of record JAFXNQ010000014.1, read on the forward strand.
CATATACATCACCGTGCCGTGGAGTGCCTCATAGCCGTTCACCTTGGGTGTATCGACCCAGTTGCGGGTACGGTTCTGGTTGCAGCGGAATTTGCTGGTGATGGTGTGGAACACAGCCCAGCACTGCTCCTGTTCCGTGGATTTGTCCATCGGATCGAAAATGATGCGGACGGCATACAGGTCGAATATCTGTTCAAAGGGGATATGCTTGGTCTGCATCTTCCGCCAAATGGAATAGGGGCTCTTGAGCCGCTTGATGATTCGGGCGTGGATGCCGCGTTCCAGCAGCATCTGGTTCACCTCGCCCACAAAACTCTCGATGGCCGCCCCCTTTGTCTCCATTATGGTGTCCAGCTCGGAGTCGATACGGCGGTACTCCAGCGGCTCGTTGTAGCGCATCCATACATCCTCCATCTCGCTCTTGATGTTGTACAGTCCAAGCCTGTGTGCCAGCGGGATAAAGATGAACATGGTTTCGCTCAGAATCTTTTCGCGCTTGTATTCCGGCATAAAGCCGATGGTGCGGATGTTGTGCAGCCGGTCGGCCAGCTTGATGAGCACAATGCGGGCGTCGTCGTTCAGGGTGAGCAGGATCCGCTTGAAATTCTCCGCCTGCATGCTCTGTGCGGAGGGGACCTCCTTGAGGTTGTCGTTGTCGAGGGCGCTCTTGATCTTGGTGAGGCCGTCAACAAGGCTCGCTATCTTGCTGCCGAACACCTTACGGATGTCGTCGGCGGTATATTCGGTATCCTCCACCACGTCGTGGAGAAGGGCGGCGCAGATGGACTTGCATCCGAGGCCTATCTCCTGGACCACTATCCTGGCCACGGCAATGGGGTGGAGTATGTAGGGCTCCCCGCTGCGCCTGCGGACATTGCGGTGGGCTTCATTGGCAAATTCAAACGCCTTGAGCACCAGGTTGTACTGATCCTGGTCGGCACAGCGCTTGAGGCTTACCAGACGGAGTTTCTCAAACTCGCGCCGGATAAGCAATTCATCTGCCGATGTGAATGTACTGCTCATTGTTTCTCCTTTTCTTTAATCGCCTGGCGGCGTTCTGCACGCCGTTCGTCGCGCCGTTTCTGGCGCATGATGCGCCGCCTGTTGAAGAGTTCGTCCTTGTCGGGGTCAAAATCATCTACATGTTCGTATGAATAGGTGAGGTAAACCCCGAACAGGATAATCTGCCAGCTGTAGTTGAGCCATATCATCATGAGTGGAATGGCAGCGAATGCGCCGTAAACACCGTTGAGCCGGCTCACCATCATCTGTGTCTCCAGATAGAGGTATTGTAACAATATAAATACCAGAGCGCTCCATATGGCCGCTTTTATGCAATAGTGGAATTTGACCTTGACGTGCGGTATGTACTTGTACATAAGGGCGAATACCAGTAAGGCAGCGCCGTAGAATATCAGCCAGAAAGACGATGAAGCGAAGAAGCGCACCACATCGCTGCGGCCAAGCACGCTGAGTTCGTTTATCATCGACATGAAATATCCGGTTCCGTAGAGGAAGAACAACAGCACGAACGGGACCAGTATCAATATCAGTATGTAAATGCCGATGCTCTTGAAGAAATTGCGGGAGCGCTTTACGTTCCAGATATGGTTGAAAGTGTCTTCTATGCTGAGCATCAGCCAGATTACCAGCCAGCCGAAGGTCAGGAAGCTCACTATCCCGAACAGTCCGGAGCGGGTCTGGTCAACAATGTTGTTGGCCCAGCCCAGAATCATGTCGGCGATATGTTTGTTGTCACCCAGATATGGCTGAATCAGCTCCAGGAGCCGGGCATCCAGGCCAAAGCTCCATGAGATGAAAAGCACAATGGCCACCATGGGTACCAGGGAGAGCATTGTGGTGTATGTCAGGAACACAGATTCGCGGCCAATGCGTCCGGTGGTGTAGCGGGAGGCGGTGAGGATGGCCACTTGCAGGCGGTGGGCCACTTTCTCGCTGAGGCGCTGAGGTTTGCTGAAGTCAAGCCGCCAGATGTCGTAGGTCAGGAACGCTATAAAGTTCTTGACAGCCTCAACCCACTTGCCGATGGTCTCCTTGATATGGTCCGTGAACTCGCTCATCTGCCAATCATACTGTAGAACTGTTGTTCGTCGATAACTTCTATGCCCAGCGCGGCCGCCTTCTTCATCTTGGCGTCGCCCGGTTTGTCGCCCGCCAGCAGATAGCTGGTCTTGCCGCTCACACTGCCGGTGGCGCTGCCGCCGTTGGCCTCGATAAGCGCCTTCAGATCTTCACGCGGTATGGAAAAGACGCCAGATACCACTATGGTTTTGCCCTCAAGCAGGTCTGAGACCTTCTGTGGCGCGCCGCCTCCGGTAAACTGCAGGCCAAAGCCGCGCAGCTCATCAATCAGGCGGCGGTTTTCAGGATCGGCAAAATAGGCCGATACAGATGCCGCCACTATGTCGCCGATCGCATCTATCTGGGCGAGTTGCCCAGTGCCGGCCGCAGCCAGGGCGTCGATGTCGGGGAAATGCTTTGCCAGCAGTTTTGCGGTGGTTTTGCCGATGTGGCGGATGCCAAGTGCGTAAAGCACCCTCTCATAGGGGACGCTCTTGCTTTTCTCCAGGCTGAAGAGGAAGTTGTCGCAGGAGCGTTCCTGCCAACCCTCCAGCGGCATCAACTGCTCTTTTGTGAGACGGTAGAGGTCGCTCAGGCGTCGGATAAGGTTGTTGTCGTAGAGTTGGTCTATAGTGGCGTCGCCAGCCAGGATATCCATGGCGTCGCGGCTTGCAAAGTGTACAAAAGCCGATTTCGTCTGGGTCGGGCAGCCGGTGCGGTTGGGGCAATAGTGCCGGGCCTCTTCCGGGTCGCGCACCAGCGGGGTGCCGCAGTCGGGGCAGAGGGTGGGGAAATCGGGCTTTGCAGCGTCGTCCGGTCGTTTTGAGAGCTCCACTCAGGTAATCTTGGGGATTATCTCGCCCCCTTTCTCCACATAGACCCAGTCTCCAATGTGGACGTCCAGCAGGTCCATCTGGTCTTTGTTGTGCAGGGAGGCCCGCTTCACGACTGTGCCGGAGAGAGGTACCGGTTCCAGGTTAGCCACCGGGGTCACTGCGCCGGTGCGTCCCACCTGATAGCTGATACTGAGCAGCCTGGTGAGCGCCTGCTCCGGTTTGAACTTGTATGCGGTGGCCCAGCGGGGGGATTTGGCGGTGAAGCCGAGCCGCTTCTGCAGGGCCAGGGAGTTAACCTTGATCACCACGCCGTCGGTGGCGTAGGGGAGTGTCTTGCGCCGCGAGTCCCAATAGTCTATGAACTCCATAACGTCGGCAGCGCCTTTCCTTACCTGAGAGAGTTCGCTGGTGGGAAGGCCCCAGCTTGCCGCCGCCTTTATAGCTTCGCTGTGGGTAGTGAAGGGGAGATTCTCTCCGAGCATATGGTACAGTACACAATCCAGGCCGCGGCTGGCGACCTGTGCACTGCTTTGCAGCTTGAGACTGCCGCTGGCGGCGTTGCGGGGATTGGCAAAGGGTTGCTCGCCAATCTCTTCCTTCTCTTTGTTAAGGGTTTCGAAGGCGCTCCACGGCATGAATATCTCGCCGCGGATTTCAAACTCATGAGGCCATTCGCCCGGCTTGAGGTTGCGCGGTATAGATTTGATGGTGAGTACGTTGTCAATCACGTTATCCCCTTTTACACCATCGCCACGGGTCACTGCGCGCCTGAGTTCGCCATCAATGTAGGTCAGGCAGATCGCCACCCCGTCGAACTTAAGTTCGCAGGAGTATTCCAGCCCATCTCCGTTCTCAGCCTTTATCTTGTTGCAGAAGGCCAGCATATCTTCCCGGCTGTAAGTGTTGCCGAGGGAGAGCATAGGATATTTGTGAGGAATCTGTTCAAATTTACCGGCCTGGCGTTGATAGGAATCGCCTGCAGGGGATTGAGGAGCGCGCACAGGCTCGCTTTCAGATGGGGTGGAGTCCTCAGTGGGTTGGTCTGCAATGCCGGACAGGGGTTCAGTGTTATTTGAGTCGGGGGCTTCGGCCAGATCACTACCAACGTTTTGCGTGGGGGAGTCGGGTTTTACCAGCTCCGGGTAGAGCGACTCCAGCGCCTGCAGCTCCTGCATCTTGAGGTCAAATTCAAAATCGGTAATCACGGGGGCGTTGAGGACATAATAGTTGTAATTATGCCTCTTAAGCTCCTCGCTGAGCGCCTCTATACGCTCTTTTGCAGCCGATTTTGTAATTTTTGCCATAATAATGGAAACTAACTTGCAAATATACTCAATAATCCGGTTTTTTTCTAACTTTGCGACGCCACTTTTGGGCGACAATATTATTTTTCGAACAATACATTTATATGAAAGATTCTGTCATTATCCTTTGCGGCGGCGGCCCGGCTCCGGGTATGAACACCGTCGTTTGCTCCGTAGCAAAAACATTCCTCACCAACGGTTATCGCGTAATCGGCCTGCACGGCGGTTATTCCGGCCTCTTCAGCAAGGCTCCCCGCACAGAAGACATCGATTTCTTCAAGGCGGATGCATACTTCAACCGTGGCGGTTCTTACCTCCAGATGAGTCGTTTCAAACCCACCGACGAGGATTTTGAGAAGAATTTCAACCTGGCTCTGTTCCAGGACAACAACATCAAACTGCTGGTTACCGTGGGTGGTGACGATACCGCTTCTACAGCCAACCGTATTGCCAAGTTCCTCACCGCGAAGAACTATCCCATCAGCAACATCCACGTTCCCAAGACAATCGATAACGACCTGCCTCTGCCCAACAACACCCCGACCTTCGGTTTCAACTCTGCCAAGGACGAGGGCGCACATCTGGCACGCACCGTATACGAGGATGCTCGCACATCTGGCAACTGGTTGCTTATCAGCGCTATGGGTCGTTCTGCAGGCCACCTCGCACTTGGTATTGGCGAGGCAACTCACTGCCCGATGACCATCATCCCCGAGATGTTCAACAAGACTGCCATCAGCCTGGACAAGATTGTGAAGCTGGCTATCTCTACCATCGTTAAACGTAAAATCATGGGCATCGGCTACGGTACCGTAGTTGTTGCCGAGGGCGTATTCCACGACCTCGACCCTCAGGAGATCAAGTCTGCAGGTGTTACCATGACTTACGATGAACACGGTCACCCCGAGCTTGGCAAGATCAGCAAGGCTGTCCTGTTCAACGATATCCTGGAGAAGGAGTTCAAGAAAATCGGCCTCAAGATCAAGACCCGTCCCGTGGAGATTGGTTACGATGTCCGCTGCCAGGACCCCATCGCTTACGATCTGACCTATTGCTCTGAGCTGGCAATGGGTGCTTACGAGCTCTTCAAGAGGGGCGAGACCGGCTGTATGGTATATGTAGATGTCAACGGTGAGGCTCATCCTCTCTACCTGAAGGACCTGCAGCAGGCCGACGGCAAGATTCCCCCGCGCCGCGTAGCTATCGAGGGCGGTATCGCGCAGAACTATTACAACCACATCTGCCACTACATCACTCCAGCCGATTACGAGGCAGCCAAGAAGTTTGTCCCCAACCCTGAGGAGTACGACTTCAAGAAGATACTGAACTGGTAAAACGGCTGGTGTATATCAGTCTGATTGACAGGTTTTTACAAAAAGTAACCCACACCGAAAGTGATGTGACCCCTAAAAGTTGGACGGTTTAACATTATCTACTAGGCCTTAGATTGGAATAGAGCTCGGTATTGCACCGGGCTCTTTCCTTCTAGCCTCAGTTTGATTCTATCGTTGTTGTAATACCGGATATAGTTCCGGA
>JAFXNQ010000001.1 GCA_017529425.1 Bacteroidales bacterium
CTCTCCGGCTGCTACAGATCGGGCGCTGCGGTGGGCTCTGTTTAAGGCCCTCCTCGCGCCCGTCTGTTGCGTTTCTATCACCCGAAATGTCTAATAGGAACTTTTTGATGACAATTCATCACCCAATTTGTCTAATAGACCGTGAAACATGTATATCCACATCCCCAGCACGAGCTTGGTTTCTTGGCAGGAATCTTTGCCTTAATGGGGATTGATGAGAATAAGGCAATGGTCAAAAAAGGAAGTGCCTTGGTCGCAGCTTTTTTTAAAAACTTCCTTCGAGATTGAACCCCATTTCTCGCATCTTTGTTCTCCTTACCCATAATCTTAAGCATTACGGTCGGACTCCGGACCGATTGTAAGTACAACAAAAAAAGTGTGGAGCCACTTCGCATCCATCTGCCCGAGGTTCTGGATTACCTATACTGGAATAAGATACGTCTGAGACTCCACACACGACAAGTATGGAGTTCGGATGCAAACTGCAAACGACTACATAATCAGAGTCGTGCTGAGCGTTTAACGTTGTCTCCAGTAATGAAACGTTCCAGATTTCGAGCAGAGCAACGCGAAAACACTTTTCGCAAATATGTCAAGATATGACACTCGTCACATCTACTGCAAAACTAATAACTTCATTGCGATTTGGCAAATAATCTTACCCCTCATTGCAGACAGCGTCCCAGATTATTTATTTAGGATCACATGCCATAATGTAAATACAGACTAAATGAAGAATGCTTTTTTACAATCATTTTTTTTGATTTACATAAACGCATGAAGATAATGTCTTTTACAAAGACTGCTTAATATAATCCTTCTGGCTCCAGAAACAACAACCCGAAATACATATCATCAAAACCATGCGGAAAGTGGACCGTTGGGTGCACTATTTGTGGGAGATATATTTGCTTAGTTAATTAATTATTGGGAGTTTTTCACCTTTCGTCAAAATCAAGGTAACTCAGTAGGACGGCCTCTCTCTCCGTAATGACCCCGTTCTCCACCATACCTGCAATGGACCAGGCGGCAGTGTCGGTCATTGAGCGGTATCTCACTATCCCCTTCGCCATATACTGACCGATGTAAGGATGCGCCGCCAGCTCGCTTTTTGTCGCTGACCATAGAGTGTATCGCGGTTGCACCGGTTTTACCTCCACTCCCTCCGCAAAGCCGCTCAGGCGGTCGGCGTCAATCCCCTCAATTTCCAGTAACTGGTTCTTACCGGTAAAAACGCCGCCCAGCCTGGCGCGGTATTCCAGGATTTTATGGGCATAATACGGTCCTATGCCCCGCAGCGAAACCAGCTGAAGGCTGTCGGCCGTGTTCAGGTTTATCTTCTGTATGCGGATATATGGCTCCAGACGGACATACATAGCGCTGTCCACCACATACATCTTTGCAAAGTCGCGGGGACGGCTGTATTTGCCCCCCTTGTTGCGGTAGTTCTCTATCACCTGCGCCTGCTTCTGGCTGAAACCGAGCCGGACGAGGTCTTCGCGGCTCACCGTGTTGGGGTCGAACTGGAACAGTTCCGGCTCGGGCTTATTCTCTAACCTCTCCGAAATCACCCGCCGCGAATCCCCGTACCCCGGCTCCTGCCTGGGAGCAATACCTCTGTATGCTATACCACGGCTGGCGCTGCTGCTGGGGCGGCCACTTGCTTGCGGTGGAGTTCCGTGCGCTCCGGCTTTGCTATCGCACAATCCGCCCTGCTCAGCCTCCGCTATCGCCTGCTGGCGATAATACTGGGGCTCTGCCCCAAGCCCCGCCGCTCCGGCTTTGCTATCGCACGACCTGCCCTGCTCAGCCTCCGCTATCGCCTGCTGGCGATTGTTATCTATGTAGACGGTATCTACGCGGTGTTCACGGTTGTAACGGAAAACGTTTCCGGTGAAAATGGCGGCCTGGAAACCCAGGATTAAAAAGATGAGCGCCACAACACCGGAGGCAGCTGCCTTTGACATTTTCTCTCGCTTCATATCTCCCTCACATTAAATAATTTAAGGATTTATTTGCCGCCCTTTCCTGCGACCACTATCACAATTTCGCCCTTGGGCGGATGGTCGGTGAAAAACTGACATAAAAACCCAAGCGTGCCTCGCACGGTAGTGTCGTGAATCTTGCTGATTTCACGGCTCACGGACGCCTGCCGTTCGGCACCGAACGCCTCTGCCAGGTTGCTTAAAGTACGGGCAAGGCGTAACGGAGATTCGTAGAATATCATAGTTCTACGCTCCTCGGAGAGTTCCTTAAGGCGGGTCTGGCGCCCCTTTTTAAGAGGAAGGAACCCCTCAAAGCAGAAACGGTCGCACGGCAGGCCGGAGTTCACCAATGCCGGGATGCATGCGGTAGCGCCGGGGAGCGTCTCCACCTCTATGCCAGCCTCGGCACAGGTGCGCGCAAGCAGGAATCCCGGATCACTGATACCGGGCGTGCCGGCATCGCTTATAAGCGCCACGGAGAGGCCGGAGAGTATCTTCTCACGGATGCGGGCCACTGTCTAGTGTTCATTCCACTTGTGGTGGCTCTCCGCATGGGTAGGAATGTCAAACTTCTTGAGCAGGACGCCGCTGGTGCGGGTATCCTCCGCAAGTATCAGATCTACACTTTTCAACACCTCAACGGCCCTGGGAGTCATGTCGCCAAGGTTGCCTACCGGTGTCGGAACAATGTAGAGTTTTGACATTTTTATGCTATATTTGTTTCACCGTCTACAAAGATATATATTTTCCAAAGCAATGTTCATAGAGAACGCAAAAACACCCGGCTGGATAGAGGTCATCTGCGGCTCCATGTTCTCCGGCAAAACGGAAGAGCTTATCCGCCGCCTGCGCCGCGCACAGTTTGCCAATCTTCGCGTGGAGATATTCAAGCCCTCCGTCGATACCCGCTACTCAGAAGAGGAAGTCGTTTCGCATCAGGGCAACAGTATCATCTCCACCCCGGTAGAATCCAGTTCCAGCATAATGCTGCTGGCGGGCAATGTGGATGTCGTGGGTATAGATGAGGCCCAGTTCTTTGATGATGGCATTGTAGATGTGGTCCAGAAGCTCGCCTCTGCAGGAATCCGCGTGATTGTGGCCGGTCTGGACATGGACTTCCGCGGCAAACCTTTCGGCCCCATGCCGGCGCTTATGGCTGTAGCGGAATATGTAACCAAGGTACACGCTATCTGCGTGCGTTGCGGCGACCCCGCAAACTTTTCCCACCGTCTCATAGCCAGCGAAAAACTGGTCGAACTTGGCGAGAAGCAAACCTATGAACCCCTCTGCCGTCACTGCTTTGAAAAGGCTATGGCAGGCAGGGAATAATCCGAAACTGGGCAAGGTCTGCTGATATGCGTCGAACCCTGCCCGGTCTTTTCTTGTTAAATCCTTATAATCAAAGCATTGTCTTTCTATAGTGGGCAAGATCCACGACATTTCAGCAGACCTTGCCCAGTTTATGATGTTTTTTTTCGGGAGAATACTTACCTTGTGGTGTCTTTTGCCCACAAAGACGGATTTAGAGTTGAAGATATGAAGAGGTGTTTTGAAAGAAATCCGTACCGGGAGCTGCCCGACGGCACAATTACAAGGGTTTACCCGTTTCACGTTTCTCTCCAGGGACTTGAGGCTAGGATTCTTTGCAGGGAAGATTCCGACTACGATGCATTTGTCAAATTTTTATGTCTGAGCGCCCGCCGCAGGAATGTTATCCTTGTGATTTATGCAGTAGTATCAAATCATTCACATTGCGTGATTCTTGCTGACAGTCAGAATCGGGCAGATGCATTTGGCGAAGAAGTAAAGAGGATGTTCTCTATGTACTTCAGCAAAAAATACGGCGACAGGTCAGTTATGCAAAGAACAGATGTCAAGGCAATATGGCTTGACTCTGACTACTATTTGCGCAATGCGATAGCTTATGTAGTACGCAATGCTATGGACAATGGTGCCAGAAGCATCCAGAATTACAAGTGGACTGGGTTCAGGGCAATGTTTTGCGACGGAAGACTACCTGCGGGTAGCGCTGTCAGGAGTGTGGCAAAACTGTCAAAGCGGGATATGCGCCGGATTATGCATACTGGAGACAGGCTGTATGACGTTCGCTGGATGATTAATGCAGATGACGAGTTGGAACCGGTCTCAATATGTGACTGGAAATATGTTCAAGATGCATTTCTAGAAGAACAGAGTTTCTTTATGCGCCTTGTCGGGGGAGTCAATACGGGCGAGATGAGCATCAAGCTGGTGGATGCGCCACGCGCAAAACGGACTGACGGCGATCTGCTTATATCCGTAAACGAAATATCACAACGATGGTTCAAGACGGAAGTCCACAATCTTACGCTGGAAAAGAAGGCCCGTCTGCTCCAGTATATCCATCACTGTTTCAAGACAGATCCCTCGCAGTTGGCCCGAACATTCGAGATCGGTAGGGAAACTGTGGTTAACACCCTTGGCAAGAAGCGTCTCTGACGGAGAGTATGATTTCACGACTATAGCGATGGGCAAGGTCTGCTGAGATGTCGGGTACCTTGCCCGGTTACATTTCGCTTTAGGCTGATAATCAGTGTGTCAGTTTCTGTGGGAGGGCAAGGTGTCAAGCATTTGAGCAGACCTTGCCCAGTTTACGATGTGATGTGTTGTGAAAGATGACTGGGCAAGATGTCGGTCACCAAAGCAGACCTTGCCCGGTTTTGCTGATGCTGGCAGTCAAATGACTGACCGGCTGGGGTCTGATGCGATGGCGGCCACCGCCTCCAGCTGCCAGCGGGGGGTGCTGGTGGCGCCGGTAATGCCAACGCTGGCGGCACCGGCAAGCCATTCGGCCTGCACGGAGTCGGGCGCATCTACCCAGTAAGAACGGGGATTATGTTTGCGGCAGAGCTCGAACAGTACCTTGCCGTTGGAGCTGTCGCGCCCGCTTACGAACAGTATCACGTCGTGTCCTGCGGCAAAGTCGGCCAGTTTCTTGTGACGGTTGCGGACCTGGACGCAAATTGTGTCGTGGATGGTGATATCGGCTGTCCGCTCAAGACAAGCCGTTTTGAGGGCTTCGTATTCGCCCGGGTCCCGGGTGGTCTGGGAGAAGAGTTCGATATGGTGGGAGAAGTCGAGCTGGTCTATCTCAGAGAGATTCTCGATGACTACCGCCTTGCCGCCGGTCTGACCCACCAGGCCGTTGACTTCTGCGTGGTCCCTCTTGCCAAAAATCACTACCGAGCCCCCCGACAAAGATACGCACGCGAAAGCTGCCGCGATATCGCGCTGCAACTTGAGTACTACCGGGCAGGTACAGTCTATGAGGGTAATGCCCAGCAAACGGGCAAGCGAGTATGTGGCAGGGGGTTCGCCATGGGCGCGTATCAGCACGGTGCTCCCGGCATCGAGGCCCTTCATCCCCTCCATATCGATGGTCGCAAGCCCTTTTGACGCAAGGCGCTCGATCTCTTCTGTATTATGCACCATGGCTCCCAGGGAGTAGAGCATACCGCCGCCGGAGAGGAACTCTTCCGCCTTGTTCACGGCACGCATGACGCCGTGGCAGAAGCCTGAGTCGGGATCAATTTCGCAAATGCTACAGCGAGAAGCCATATTTTTCATTGAGAAGGTTCACCAGCCACTCTATTTCATCTTCCATAGTCATGCAAGTGTTGTCCAGCACTATGGCGTCATCGGCCTTGCGCAGGGGCGAAACTTCGCGGTTGGAATCTCTCAGGTCACGTTCGCGCAGGCTGTGAAGCACATCGATGAAGGTTACTCCGGGATCGGAGGTCTCGCGGTAGCGCCGCATTGCCCGCACCAGATCGTCGGCCTGCATGAAAATCTTGAGTTCAGCATTCGGGAATACGGTGGTGCCGATGTCCCGGCCGTCCATCACCACTCCTCCGCCGCTGGCCATCCTGTGCAGGTTGTCATCCACAAAGTTGCGGACCTCCGCGATGGCACTCACGGGGCTGGCGAAACGGCTCACCTCCATCTGGCGGATCAGCCCCTCTACGTTCTCATCGAAAATGCAGGTACAGGGACTCTGGGAAACTTCCAGACCCGGCAGAAGGGCCACCAGGGCGTCTTTATCTATCTTGCCGTCGCCGATTGCACCTTTGCGCAGGCCGTACAGCGTCACCGCGCGGTAAAGCGCACCGGAATCGAGATGGATGTAACCGAGCCTTTCTGCAATAAGCTTTGCAAACGAGCTTTTGCCGGTGGATGAATAACCGTCGATGGCTATTATGATTTTGGGCTGTTGTTTCATACAGAGTCAATTTTGACAAAGATACTCAAAAAAAAGACTACATTTGCAATTATGAAAATACTTGTTATCGATGACGAGAGGGCAATCCGCAACACCCTCAAAGAAATCCTGGAATATGAGGGGCATACCGTTTCTGTAGCAGAAGACGGCAAGGTGGGCTTTGAGGCCGCTATGGCGGGCAACTTTGATGCGATATTCTGCGATATAAAGATGCCCGAGATGGATGGCGAGGAGGTGCTGAAGAAACTTATGGAGGATGGGTGCGAATCGTCCATAATCATGATCTCCGGCCACGGCGACATAGAGACCGCGGTGAACTGCATCAAGAACGGGGCCTACGACTTTATCCAGAAGCCGCTGGATCTGAACAGGATACTCATCACCCTCAAGAATGCCACCGATAAATCGTCCCTGGTGAAGGAGACCCGCATCCTTCGCAAGAAGAGCGACTCCAGATACAAGATTGTAGGCGAGTCGGAGGCCATCAAGCATGTTCGCGACGTCATTGCCAGAGTGGCTCCCACCGACGCCCGTGTGCTCATCACCGGAAGCAACGGTACCGGCAAGGAGCTGGTGGCGCACAACCTGCATCAGCAGAGCAACCGCGCCGGCGCCCCTTTCATAGAGGTCAACTGCGCCGCCATCCCCGGCGAGCTTATAGAGAGCGAACTTTTCGGTCACGAGAAGGGTTCCTTCACCTCCGCCATCAAGCAGCACAAGGGGAAGTTTGAGCAGGCCGACGGCGGCACCCTTTTCCTGGACGAAATCGGTGATATGAGCCTCGCAGCCCAGGCAAAGGTGCTCCGGGTGCTGCAGGAGAAGAAACTCAACCGCGTGGGAAGCGACAAGGATATCGAGGTGAATGTCCGTGTGATAGCGGCCACCAACAAAAACCTCACTGACGAGATTGCCAAGGGCAACTTCCGCGAGGACCTCTACCACCGCCTGAGTGTGATTCTGATCCACGTCCCGCCGCTTTCGGAGCGTGTTGACGACATTCCTCTGCTCGTGGATTACTTCATAGAGCAGATATGCTCCGAGAGCGGAATGCCCCGCCGCAAGGTGGAGCCGGCGGCTTGCAAGGAGCTGCAGAAGATGCCCTGGACCGGCAACATCCGCGAACTGCGCAACGTGGTCGAGAGGCTGTTGATACTCTGCGGTGACACCATCACTAAAGAAGATGTCATAATGTACGCCAATCCGGCATTTTAATATTTCCGCCAATGAATAATCTCGTAGCGATAGTAGGAAGGCCCAACGTGGGCAAATCGACCCTCTTCAACCGCCTGGTGGGGATGCGCCAGGCCATTGTGGACAACGTGTCGGGCGTTACGCGCGACCGCCACTACGGCAAGTGCGAGTGGAGCGGACACGAATTCAGCGTAGTGGACACCGGCGGATTTACCGTGAACAGCGACGACGTTTTTGAGAGCGCCATCCGCAGCCAGGTGATGATAGCGATTGAAGAGAGTGACCTGGTGATCTTTATGGTTGAGGTGGCCACAGGCATCACCGATTTCGACGCCGAGATTGCCGATATACTCCGCCGCAGCGGAAAGCCGGTGGTGCTGGCGGTGAACAAGGTGGACACCAGCGAGAAGCAATACGGAGTCTATGAATTCAACGCCCTTGGACTTGGCGAACCCTTCTCGATATCATCTGCTACGGGGAGCGGTACCGGCGATTTGCTGGATGCCGTGCTGGAGAAACTCCCCTCCGACAGCAAGGTGGCAGAGGAAGAGGGTCCCAGGCTGCCGCATATAGCCGTGGTGGGCAAGCCCAACGTGGGCAAGTCATCGCTCACCAACGCCCTTCTTGGAGAGGACCGCAACATTGTGACTCCGGTAGCAGGCACCACCCGCGACGCGATATCGACCCACTACAATAAATTCGGTCACGAATTCATTCTGGTGGACACCGCCGGACTGCGCAAGAAGAGCAAGGTTACAGAAGACCTTGAGTTTTATTCGGTTATGCGCGCCATCCGGGCGATAGAGAACTCCGATGTCTGCATCCTTATGGTGGATGCGTCGCAGGGTATAGAAGCTCAGGATATGTCTATCTTCAATATCATCAACCGCAACCGCAAGGGGTGCGTGCTGGTGGTGAACAAATGGGATACGGTGGTGAAGGACAACAACACGATGAAAGAGTATCGCGCGGCAATCCAGAGGCGTCTGCAGCCCTATAACGATATCCCCATCGTGTTTACGTCCGTTATAAAGAAGCAGCGCATACTGGACGTGCTGGATGCCGCCCAGCACGTGTATGACAACTATTCCCGCAGGATTCCCACCTCGGCGCTGAACGAGGCTATGCTGCCGGAGATAGAGAACTATCCGCCGCCGGCGTGGAAGGGGAAGTACATCAAGATCAAGTATATCACCCAGCTCCCCACCGCGTTCCCGGCATTCGCATTCTTCTGCAACCTTCCGCAGTATATCCGCGACCCGTACAAGCGCTTTTTGGAGAACAAGCTGCGCGAACATTTTGATTTCCAGGGATGTCCGCTGCAGATTTTTATCAGACAGAAATAGGAGAGAGACCAGATGAGTGAAGAAACAGACAATCTGAACATACCCCAGTACGAATACGACGAGGGCAGCATCATACATCTTGAAGATGTCCAGCATATCCGTCAGCGACTCTCCATGTATATCGGGCGCAGGGGTGACGGCAGCGATTCCACGGACGGTATTTATGTCCTCACCAAGGAGGTGATAGACAACTCGGTGGACGAGTTCCGCAGCGGTAGCGGAAAGCGTATAGACATAACGCTGGAAGATAAGACCGTTACCGTGCGTGACTGGGGCCGCGGCATACCCTTCGGAGCCATGATTATGGCGGTGAGCCGGCTGAACAGCGGCGGTAAATACAACAACAAGACCTACAAGCAGAGCGTCGGTTTGAACGGCGTCGGCCTGAAGGCGGTGAACGCCCTCTCATCTTTCTTCAAGGTGCAGAGTTTCCGCGACGGCCAGACAAAATGGGCCACCTTCTCAAAGGGGGAGATTACCGGCCAGGGTGAGGAGGAGACTTCTGAGCGTAACGGCACCCAGGTCATATTCACCCCTGACGACGAGATATTCCCCGGCTACCAGTTCAACGAAGAGTATATAGTCGAGATGGTGAAGAACTACGCTTACCTGAACACAGGCCTCACCCTCAACTACAACAAGACCTCTTACAAATCCACCGAGGGCCTGCTGGACCTTCTGAACGACAATATCGACGAGGAACCGCTCTACTCCCCGATCCACCTGACCGGAGAGGACATAGAGATAGTGATGACCCACGGCAACAAGTACGGGGAGAACATATCCTCTTTCGTCAACGGCCAGAACACTATCCTGGGCGGTACGCACGTGACCGCTTTTCGCGAGGCGATAGGCAAGACGCTCAAGGATTTCTACAAGAAGGACTTTACCCCCGCGGATGCCCGCCAGTCCATAGTGGGCGCCATCGCCATCAGTATGGACGAGCCGGAGTTCGAGGCCCAGACAAAGGTGCAGCTGGGGAGCAAGGTTGTGAACAAGGAGGGGCTCACGATGCAGAAGTTCGTGGGCGACTTTATCAGTCGCGAACTGGACAACTACCTGCATCAGCACAAGGATGTGGCCGATCTGATGCTGGCCAAGATCCTGGCCTCGGAGAAGGACCGCAAGGCCATCCAGGGGCTGCGCAAAGAGACCAAGGAGCGCCTTAAAAAGGCCTCCCTCAACAACAAGAAGCTCTCCGACTGCAAGATCCACTACAACGACAAGAACCAGGAGAGGGACAGCACGATGATTTTCATCACCGAGGGTGACAGCGCGAGCGGCTCCATCAAAAAGATCCGTGACACGAACACCCAGGCTGTGTTCAGCCTCAAGGGCAAGCCGCTCAACAGCCACAAGGCAACCAAAAAGGATGTCTATGAGAACGAAGAACTGTCTCTGCTGCAGGCTGCGCTCAATATTGATGAAGATCTGGATAACCTCCGCTACAACTATGTAGTGATAGCTACCGATGCCGATATGGACGGTATGCACATCCGCCTGCTGCTGCTCACCTTCTTCCTGAAGTTTTACCCGGAACTGATACGCCAGGGACATCTCTATATCCTGCAGACCCCCCTCTTCAGGGTAGCGGACAAGACCCATAACGTTTACTGCTACAACACGGCGGAGAAGGATGCCGCAACCGGCAAGATGAAGAACTCCACGGTGACCCGTTTCAAAGGTCTCGGAGAGATTTCCCCGGAGGAGTTCAAGGGGTTCATAGGGAAGGATATCCGTTTGGAGAAAGTGCATCTGGCAGGTGACGATCCGGTAGCCGACCTGCTGGAGTTCTATATGGGCGAAAACGACAATATCCGTTTGGATTTTATCCGCGACAACCTGCGGAGCGACATAGACAATGTGGAGGAGGCACAGTAGGCAATGAAACCTTCAACGGCACGATTTATACTTACACGAATCCTGGGCTGGAAGCCCGACCCCGCATTCCCTGCGGCAAAGAAAGCCCTTGTGCTGGGTGTGCCCCACACCAGCATCTGGGATTTTGTGATCTCTTTTCTCTACGCCCGCTCAAACGATGCGCCGATGCACATTCTGGTCAAGGAGAATTTCTTCTTCTGGCCCGTGGGGCCGGTTATCCGCAAGTGGGGGGCGATTCCGCTCAGAAAGACAGGTACCGGCGGCGCCAGCGCCATAATGCAGATGGTGGAGGCTTTCAATACGTACGACACGATACTCATCGGCCTCGCCCCGGAAGGCACCCGCAAACCTGTGAAAAGATGGAAAACGGGCTATCACATTATCGCCACCAAGGCTGGGGTGCCGGTTTATGCCGGATACATAAACTGGAAGGAGAAGTATATAAGCTTTGGCGAGGTGTTCCCGCTTACCGACGATGTGAGGGCGGATACCCTGCGGCTGCAGAGGCACTACAAGTCACTTGGGGTGGCGGCAAAGCACCCGGAGAATTTCATTTATGACGACGAGGCCTAGCGCCCGTCGTTTTTTGTCTGTCAAATTATTTATACCTTTGCGATCCCTTCAGGTGAGGCGCTCTGTCGGGGATGCCTCCGGGTGTCTCAGGAAAGTCCGGACAGCACAGGGCGGCGCGCTGTGGAAAGCACAGATAGGCGTAAGCTTATGTCACGCGTAACAGAAAACAACCGGCCCGCCCAGGCGGACCAAGGGTGAAAATGTGGGGTAAGAGCCCACGGGGATGTGCGGCGACGCACTTCCGGTACGCGCCCGCGCGCTGCAAGGCCAAATATACCGGCACATAAGGGCTGCCCGCCCTTTGCCGGGGGGTAGGCTGCGTCAGATAAATGACAGAGGGGATGGTGAGCGGACCGCATCTGCCGGTCATCCGCCACCTCACAGAACCCGGCTTACAGCCTCACCTTTTGCCATAACGGGCCGCAGGAGAAATTCGTGCGGCCCGTATTTTTTAGGGCAATTTTATGCGCTTACATCTCCCCCAAACATGTCCAGGTCGGTAGGTTTGGCATGACCTGACAATCTTATTGCAACATAATGAACGGCAAGTATTTGGATTTGTAGAAAAAACCTTATATTTGCAGATACCATCGTAAGGTGGCAGACATAACAGCGAAAGTGTTTTCGTGTGTCCGCTGTGGAAAATGTGGAAGTTTTCATCAACGCAGGACTACGGACTTCTTTATCGCTCGTGCATTGTTTATGCAGTTCACCCTAACTATTGGGTGATGACTTCATATCGTGCCGAGTGTGGAGTGTAATAAGTAGTTTATTGCGTATCGGCCCTTCCACAGCCTTCCACAGAATAAACGAAAGATGGCTCCACACTTTTGTTTTGTATAAACCCGCTTGGGGCCGGCACAATATTTCATATAGATGAAATCTAGATTCGTCTTACCGGCAATCCTGGCGTTGGTATTATCGTCATCTGCCTGCATCAATGAGCACCATTCAGAAGAGGATTACTCCGGCGAAGTCAAGACCATCACGATTATTGCACCGCAAGACATCCAGTTTGAGTCAGAAGGAGACAACGCTCAAACTAAGGCAACAATAATAAACAATGGCAGTGCTCTGATATTCAGGTGGGCGGTAGGTGACACTCTCGGTATTTTTCCGAACAAAGGTAATCAGGTCGAATTTCCGATTACGACACAAGAGAGTTCCACGAGCGCGTCGTTCGACGGTGGCGGATGGGCATTGAGGAACAATGCCTCGTATGCTGCTTATTATCCGTTCAGCGTCTGGAACTATCTCCGTCAGAACGAGACCATCCTACTGGATTACTCCGGACAGTTACAGAACGGCAACGGCAGCTATACACATCTTTCTGCATACGATTACCTGGCATCGGCCAAGACCACTCCCAAAAACAGTACTGTCACCTTCCAGATGGACAGGCTTGGCTCTATATTGTATATCGATATAGTAGTGCCCGAACCAGAAACCATTACTTCATTGACTATATCTTGTGATGAAGCCATCTTTGTTGAGAAAGCGGCTTTGAACATATCAGGGAGTAATCCTGTGGTTACCCCGATAGAAACCAAAGAGTCCCTTACCCTTGCGTTTGAGAACACCACCACAACGGAGCAGAATGAGACGGTCCGTGCATATATGGCCGTCCAGCCGCTGGACTTCAGCACCAAGACGGTAACGGCTACCCTGGAGACCGAGAGCGGCAGCTACACCGCTCCGGTAACCTCGAGAGTGGTGAATAAAGGCAAGGCAGCTTTCCTTCGCTTCTCCGATGTGTTCACGCCTGTCAACATAGAGTTTGTAGATGCTGAGGTGAAGCGGATCTGTGTTGAGCATTGGGACACTAATGGCGATGGTGAACTCAGTTACAAAGAGGCTGCTGCAGTTACTGACCTTGGGGATGCCTTCAAAGAGTCAAATGTGATTGCATCGTTTGAGGAGTTGCAGTACTTTACCGGACTGACGGAAATATGTGATGCTGCTTTTTGCAATTGCTATAATCTACAGAGTATCGTCTTACCGGAGACGATACAGAGAATTGGGGTAATTGCGTTCAATGCTTGTCCCATCGCCCGGATTAGCCTCCCGGAGAGCCTTAAAGAGATTAGTCATCACGCTCTATATGGCACAAATATTACCACAATACATCTTCCGAAAAATGTTAGCACCATTTCTGAAGAAGGAGGATTATATAACTGCTCGCAGCTCACCTCGATAACGGTTGATGAGAACAATCAATACTTTTGTGCTGAGGACGGAGTCCTGTTTAATAAATCCAAGACGGAACTTGTTTGCTATCCAAAAAAGAAAGAAGGTACGACATATACCGTTCCTGCAGGAGTAATAACAATAGGTTGTTGTGCGTTTTATCATACCGACTTGGTTGAAATATTGCTTCCTGACTCTTTGCAAGAGATAGCCGCTGTGGCTTTCGGGCAGGCTGATGCTCTCACTACTATTAATCTTCCTTCCGGCCTGCTTACTATCGGACACTACGCATTTTATTTTAGTCGTTCGATAACCAGCATCACCATTCCAGCGAGCGTTACCACGTTACAGGGCACTATATGTCACGGAGGGAGCCTTCAGGAATTCATAGTTGAAAGCGGCAACCAGAACTACAAGGCTGTCGATGGAGTTCTGTTTAATTATTCCGGGACAGAACTAATCAATTATCCATGTGGCAATGAGGCTACCTCATATTATGTTCCTCAAGGCACAACCGTAATAGGAGGCGATGCGTTCTGGGGCAGTGGACATTTGAAAGAGATCAGTATCCCTGAGGAAGTAACTGAGATAGGCGGCCATGCATTTTGTGATTGCCCTAATTTACAATCATTAACAATTCTGGCATCCACGCCATGCTCATTTGGTAAGGACGCATTGCAAGGAACAAACATTCAGGCTATCTATGTCCCCAACGAATCTGTCGAAGCGTACAAGGCAGCCGAAGGCTGGAGAGACTATGCCGACAAGATAATCGGAATTGATGTAAGCGGTACGGTAGTTGGTCCCGACCCCGAGATTCCCGATTAATGGCTTAATTAACAACAAAATAATTATCACAATAAAAAAGACTGATATGAAAAAAAACTATGAAACCCCTATGGTGGAGATTATGCATTTTAATGCAGAGTGTGTAATTATGAACGGTTCAGAAGTATCCGGCTCTGTACAAGGACCTGGAGAAGAATATCCGGACTAACCATAAACGGGCTTACTTTATGAGATATATCAAACTACTTGTGGCATCAGTTTTACTGGTGTCAGTTGTCGGCTGCGTCTCAGATAACCAGTCCGATCTGGGGATGCTGGGATTCATTAAGACCATCAATATTGTTGGCCCTGACGAAATAGCGTTTGACCAACTAGGCGGTGTCGACCAGACAAAAGCGACATTTATAAGCAATGGTAGCGCACTTGTGTTCAATTGGGCAGTTGGTGACACTCTTGGCATCTTTCCCAACAAGGGTAATCAGGTGGAGTTTCCGATTACAGCTCAAGAGGGTTCCACTAGCGCATCGTTTGACGGCGGCGGCTGGGCGTTGAGGAACAATGCCTCTTATGCTGCATACTATCCTTTCAGCGTCTGGAACTATTTCCGTAATAACAAGACAGTCGTGATGGATTATTCGGGACAGGTGCAAAACGGCAATGGCAGCTTTGAACACCTCTCGGCATACGATTTCCTGGCATCAGCCAAGACCACGCCCCGCAACAGTACGGTCACTTTCCAGATGGACAGGCAGGGCTCTATCCTATATATCGATATAGTTGTGCCTGAGCCCGCAACCATCACTTCATTGACTATAACATGCAACGAGGCTATCTTCGTAGAGAAGGCAGCGCTGGACATTTCTGGGAATACTCCCGTGGTTACACCTATTGAAACCAAGGAGTCACTCACGCTGTCGTTTGTGAATACCACCACCACAGAGACGAATGAGACAGTGCGTGCATATATGGCCGTCCAACCGCTGGACTTCAGCAGCAAAACAGTGACCGCAACACTGATCACCGACGCCGACACCTACACCGCCCCGGTAGTCTCGCGTGTGGTGAACAAAGGCAAGGCCGCCTTCCTCCGTTTCTCCGGTAGTTTTACCGAGAGTGGGGCTCAACCAATTCCCGTAACTAACGTTTCACTTGACAATAGTAGCTTAACTCTTACATCGGGCGAGACGGCTTCATTAACTGCTACAATAACTCCGTCGAATGCGACACAACAATCAGTGACATGGTTGTCGAGCAATACGGCTGTCGCCACCGTAGATTCAAACGGAACAGTTACCGCAGTTGATGTAGGTACCACCACCATTACAGTAACAACCAACGACGGCGGACTCACTGCAACGTGTGAAGTTACCGTCAATGCGGAACCAGTTATTCCCGACGATAATGATTATATCAACCTTAGTGCAAATGAGACTGCTAATTGCTACATCGTAAGCGAGGCAGGGTCCTATTCATTCGATGCTACAATAGCCGGTAACGGCAAGTGCGTAGAATGGGACAATGTATTTGCGCCTTATGCATATCCGGAATACAACGCAATAACTGGTTTGAAATGTTTCTCTGGCGACGGTGTGGAAGTAGTACTCAATCAGAACAACTGCGTATCCGAGGTGAGCTATGCTGATGGAAAAATACTGTTTAAGACTACCGGCAACGAAGGTAATGCCAAGCTAACCCTCACCAACGGTGGCGCAAGGGTGTGGACCTGGGTAATCTGGTGCACCGATGCCCCCGCTGTCCTCCCGTTCTCTCGCAGTGGCGTAACATACCACATTATGGACCGAAATCTTGGTGCAATCTCTGATGGCTCCGACAGTGCAACCTGCGAAGAGATGTCAGGACTTTACTACCAATTTGGCAACCCTATTGGCTACACCTGGGAAGAATTTAATCAAGGGGTTTGTATAAATAGGCGTGAAGAGGATATGGATGGAGCGACTGCTACAATGAAAAAGGCTCTAGCTGATAATCCCAATTGCCCTAATCTCAACTGTATAGGTGAGCCCTTCAGCACCGGTGATTATTATTGGTTCTGGCCTTACACTACAAATACGAATGGACTGTATGGTAATCTTTGGGGTGCTGGAGATAGACAATATAGTGATAATTTGAAATGTGGCTACGAGAATACTAAGACTTTATATGATCCTTGCCCTGCAGGCTACAAGGTGATGGGCTGGGATACCTTTGGCTGGGATACCGACGCATATTATCAAGTATCTTACAGAGATGTTAATGGCCTTTATATACCCGTCGATGGCGGTGCTAATCTTTTCTTACCATATAACGGAGCAGCGTGGGTGAATGTATACGGTGAAGTATTCTGGATGAAAAAAGGGCCGAAGCTTGTATATGTATATAATCCGGATGACTCAGTATGTGCCACCTTGTGGACTTCTGGACATAGTGGCCGGAATTTAGCTTTTTGCACCGTAAGGTTTGCTGTTCCTTGGGATGGTGATGATTTTGATTATGATTTATATATGAATAGTGGTTATGGTCATATAGTTTCTCGTGGTATGGGCGTCCGTTGTATCGCAGATGAAGATTTCTCGGGACACGCGGGAATTGATAATCCCTCAATATACGGTGGTGGCCACGAAGTAACATCTGAAGAAGCCTGGAATTAATCTAAAAGAGAACAAACATGAAGAAGTTTTATATAGTTCTTACGCTGGCTGCAGCATTATTTGCAATATCGTGTAGCAACCAAGAAGAATATGGGCAATTCCCCGCAAATGAGGTAAGATTTACGGCAGCCCAGGCTGACGTGTCCCTATCCAAAACAGTCCTTCAGAGCGATGGGGCTGTGTTCTGGAGCGAAGGTGACGCCATAAACCTGTTCTATGGAACAGACGGCTCGGCAATGTTCACCTCAGAGAATCAGGAGCCGGCACAGCAAGCGACATTCACCGGCTCTCTGGGAGA
>JAFXNQ010000015.1 GCA_017529425.1 Bacteroidales bacterium
ACGTAGAAATATATTTTATCTGAGTCGTTGGTGACTTCTGTGAGTACAATATCGTTGCGGCCGGTATCGTTGATATACTGTCCTATCCGTCCCCATCCGAAGTGGTTGCGATGCCTGATATCATCCACGTCGTCGCCCCATCTTGCCGCCACCTCAGACCAGTCGGCAAAAGAGCCGTCAATTGTGATTGTCTTATTCTCCTTGAATACAGGCAGTTTCTTCGCCCCCTTGAACTTACGGATGAAATCGGCCATAAGATAGTAGTAGTTGTCGCCAAAGCCGCCGTTCAGCGGCTCTATGTCGCGGCTGAATTCATGGTTGTATTGATCAACAAAATATGGGGGAGGACTGTCAGACGGTCTCTGTCGTTGTGCAGTCCACTCGTTCCATCCTGTAAAGAATATGATTTGAGGATCCAGGCTCATCGCCCGCTCAAACTGCTTCTTGAAATAAATTCCCTTCTCAGGTGTGGGGTTTGCCGGTTCGGTGCCTGTGGTGACATCGAAGCTACGCCCGATATTGGAGATAGGGTGGGTGGCAGGCATTACCGGGACGAATTCATTCTTACCGGAATGTTTGCCGGCTTTCTGAGGATATACGCTGCCCCACGGCCATTTGTCTTCTCCGCTGCCAAACCATTTGTCCGATTTGGCGTTGTTTGAAAGGAACCAGGATTGCCGCAGGGTAAAGAAGTCTCTGAATTCTGCAGGCACTTCCGACGGATTTGCCAGCATCACAGGCTTGCCTTCCCACATAAACCACAGGTCTTTGTACTTTTCGCTTGAATAAATATCATCGTACAGAAATTGGGATACGGAACCGGCATTGGAGTTTAGCAAAAAGGCGAACTGCGGAGTTCTGTTGCCCTCTGCCCGCATCTCCGTATAGATATTTGCAAGTCTTTCAAATACGCTGTAGTAGTGAAATCCGTTGGTGACATCGAAGAAGATGGCGTCCACTCCGGCATCCACAAGCATCTGTGCGTGCTTACGGATTACCCATTCGTCGTTCGATACATAATATCCAAGGTAAGGCTCACCCCAATGGTACATAACCCCTATGTGCCCGAGTTCAGGATTTACGGGGTTCTCGTCCAGTAACTTCTGTATGTCATAGGGGCTTCCGGTATCTGCCGATGTAGGCCTGATTACAGTATTGCAGTTGGCGGGAGTATCATATCCGTGGCATCCGTGCCAGAGAAAATAGAAAACCGCAACGACCTTCCCGTCACGGTCCGCAGAATCTGGATAGCGCCCTGTGTCCAGATCGATGGTGTTGCCCTGAGAGTCTGTGGCAATCCAGGAAAAAGGATCAGGAGCCTCCGAAGGGATATATACATCCTCTTCGGGAGGCTCCTGATTATGTTCTTCCTGATTTTCCGGTTCTTCCAGTTCCCGGCACCCGCAAATCACCATTGCAGCAATCAACAGATATAGGATCGATGGTATGATATTTTTTACAATCATGCCAGGGATGTGGAGGTCCGGGTCCTTTTAAGGGAATAAGATTTATTTTGCGTTCTCGGGACGGAGGGCGCGGACAGCTTTGCCAGCCTGCCACATTTCGCTCTCACGCATCTCCTTGAGTTCTGCCTCAAGACCTGCGCGATAGCCTTCCTTACCGTTGGAATCGATGCTGATCTGAGCCTCGTTGCCGGTAGCTACGCTGTTGTAAAGAGCCTCGAATACAGGTTTGGTAGCATCGCGGAATTTCTTCCACCAGTCCAGAGCACCGCGCTGTGCGGTGGTGGAGCAGTTTGCGTACATCCAGTCCATACCGTTCTCACCAACCAGCGGGAGAAGGCTCTGGGAGAGCTCCTCAACTGTCTCGTTGAAAGCCTCGCTGGGGGTGTGTCCGTTTGCGCGGAGTACATCGTACTGGGCAGCGAAAATACCCTGGATTGCACCCATGAGGGTACCACGCTCGCCGGTGAGGTCAGAGTAGGTCTCGCGTTTGAAAGTGGTCTCGAACAGATAGCCGCTGCCGATACCTACGCCAAGGGCGATGGTGCGGTCGTATGCCTTACCTGTAGCGTCCTGCCAGATAGCGTAAGAAGAGTTGATTCCGCGACCCTGGAGGAAGAGGCGGCGCAGTGATGTACCGCTACCCTTGGGAGCAACCATGACAACATCGACGTCCTTGGGAGGAACGATGCCGGTGCGCTCGTTATAGGTGATGGCGAAGCCGTGTGAGAAATAGAGGCATTTGCCTGCTGTGAGGTGCTTCTTGACTGTGGGCCATGCCTGAATCTGGCCTGCGTCGCTGAGCAGGAACTCGATAACGGTTGCCTTTTCGCAAGCCTCTTCAATCTCAAAGAGGGTCTCACCGGGAACCCAACCGTCTGCGATAGCCTTATCCCAGCTCTTGGAACCCTTGCGCTGGCCCACGATTACGTTGAAACCGTTGTCACGCAGGTTGAGTGACTGGCCGGGGCCTTGTACACCATAACCGAGAACTGCGATTGTTTCGTTTGCCAGAACGGCTTTTGCCTTTTCGAGCGGGAATTCGGCGCGGGTCACAACCTGTTCCTCGACACCGCCAAAATTGATCTTTGCCATGTTAAAAGTCTGTTAAAATGTTATGATAATAAATTATTTCTTAATCGTTTTGTAAGTCTTTGTATAGTAGATTTCGGAGAGGTCCACAAAGTTGTTGGCCTGATTCATTATCCGTTTCATGATGTCCTCGCTGGGGCAGAGGCATATCAGGTTGATGACCGCCATGTTGTTTTCTGTAGCTGTGAAGACCACGCTCAGTACCGGAAGGTTCTTCACGATGAAGAGGGATGTTATGCGGTTCAGGATGTCCAGACGGTTGCGAACCATCGCGTCAACTACATATTTGTCCATATTCTGTTCCATAGCGTAGCTTTAATTGATACGGATGTCATCGAGCGACTTGCCGCCCGGAATCATGGGGAATACATTGGATTCGGCATCCACAAAGGCGTCCAGCAGGAACGGTCCCTTGGATGCAGCCATCTCCTCAACGGCATCTTCTATGTCAGAAGGGGAGTTGCAGCAGCGGTATTTGATTTTGTATGCCTTGCAAATAAGTTCAAAGTCGGGGTTTACCAGGCGTGTCTGCGAGAATCGTTTGTCATAGAAGAGGTCCTGCCACTGGCGAACCATTCCCAGGAAGGAGTTATTCAGAAGGACAATCTTGATGTCGATTCCAGATTGGAGAATTGTGCCAAACTCCTGCATGTTCATCTGAATGCCGCCATCGCCGCAGATAAGTACCACCTGCGCCTCAGGTTTGCCGCACTTTGCTCCGATGGCGGCGGGGAGGCCAAATCCCATCGTGCCCAGGCCGCCGGAGGTGATCCAGCCCGACTTGCGGGTGAGTTTAAGATAGCGGGCTGCGAACATCTGGTTTTGTCCGACGTCGGTCACCAGGACGACATTCTCGCCGAATTCGGTCTGCTTGCGCTTGCTTATCCGCTCGATGTAATGGTCGTTGATTGCATTTACAACCTGGGCCATATTCAGCGACGGGCTGCTCAGCTTGGGAGCGATGACTTTCTCTTTCTCAAAGTCGTAACGCTCGTAGCCATACTTGCGCCAGGCCTCGCGGTCCTTGAAGACCAGCCCCTTGGATATCCGCTCGAGGGCATCCTTTGCGTCGTCGTGTATCTTTACGTCAACCGGCACGTTCTTGTTGAACTCGGTCTTGTCTATATCTACGTGGATAATCTTGGCCTTGGGGGCGTAATTTGCCACACGGCCAGTCACGCGGTCGGAGAACCGCATTCCCACCGCCAGGATCACATCCGCCTCCTGGGTCATATTGTTGGCGGGGATGTTGCCGTGCATACCTACCATACCTATGTAGTAATGGTCGTGGAAGTTCATTGCGCTGCGGCCCAGCAGGGTGCACGCCACGGGGATGCAGGCTTTGTTGGCGCATTCTGCAAGTATGTTTTCCGCACCGGAGATGATTACACCCTGACCGGCGATGATGAGCGGCTTTTCTGCATTGTTAAGCAGTTGTATTGCCTCGTCTATCCTGCGTGCTACCTTTTCAGATTCATCGGAGCGGACTACATGGACCATTTTGCTGAGGGCCAGCTCTTTGTCGTAAACATAGTCGCACATCTCAACCTGGGCATTCTTGGTGAGGCTGATAAGCACCGGACCGGGACGGTCGCTGCGGGCAATGTGGAATGCCTGAGGTACAATCTCGGCAATCTCAGAGGCCTTGGTAATCTGATAGTTCCATTTGGTGATGGGGGAGGTTATACCCAGCATGTCTGCCTCCTGGAAAAAATTGGTACCCAGCTTGTTTGCATCTACCTGGGCGGTGATGCAGACGATGGGGGTGGAGTCCATCATGGCGTCTGCGATGCCGGTCACAAAGTTTGTGGCGCCGGGGCCGCTGGTGGCAAGGCATACGCCTACCTTTCCCGATGCACGGGCATATCCCTCTGCTGCGTGTACGGCACCCTGCTCGTGACGGACCAGGATGTGGTTGAGCCGGTCGCGGTAGTCATAGAGACGATCGTAGATGGGTATAATTGAACCACCAGGATAACCGAATACGGTTTCAATACCCTCGGCGAGTATCGTCTCAATGAGGGCATCTGCGCCTGATATATGTTTTGCTTTCTGCATAATTTACCTTATAATTCTTACGCCACCCTTGTCGGCGCTGTCGGCCAGCGCTGCGTATGCCTGCAATGCTTTGCTTACCACGCGGTTGCGGTTGGCTGGAGCGTATTCTTTAATTGCGGCCCGGCGTGCATCCATCTCCTCCTGGGTGATATCTACATTGATGGTGCGTCCCGGAACGTCAATATTGATTATGTCGCCGTCCTTGATAAGGGCGATGGGGCCTTTGTTGGCAGCTTCCGGCGAGATGTGGCCGATTGAAAGGCCGCTGGTGCCGCCGGAGAAACGGCCGTCGGTTATCAAGGCGCATTTCTGGCCAAGATGTTTGCTCTTCAGGAAAGATGTAGGGTAGAGCATCTCCTGCATTCCGGGGCCGCCCTTGGGGCCTTCGTAGCGGATAACTACCACGTCGCCCGCCTTGACTTTGTCTCCGAGGATCCCTTCTACGGCATCTTCCTGGCTCTCGAACACGATTGCCCGGCCGCTGAAACGGAGGATTTCCTCCGGGACGCCGGCAGTCTTTACAATACATCCGTCGGGAGCTATGTTGCCGCGCAGCACGGCAATTCCGCCGTCTTTCAGATAGGCGTGATCCACATCGCGGATACAACCTTCGCTGCGGTCGGTGTCAAGCTCTTTATACATCTTCTTGTTCTTCCCCATCTGGGTTGTACGCTTGCCGCCCGGAGCCGAATAATATATGGAATCGCTCTTTGCGGAGAATACTGTGTTGTCGTACATCGCCTCCCGTAGGGTGGAATAGTCCACGCGGAGGGTGCTTGAATCCAGCAACCCCTTCTTCTCCAGCTCCATCAGTATGCCCATCACGCCGCCGGCGCGGTTTACGTCCTGAACATGATAGTGACCGTTGGGTGCAACCTTGCAGATTACGGGAATCTCGCGGGAGAGCCGGTCGACGTCCGCCATTGTGAAATCGACTTGCGCCTCGTGTGCTATTGCAAGCAGGTGAAGCACGGTGTTGGTGCTGCCACCCATTGCTATATCCAACTTCATTGCGTTCTCAAACGCAGCCTTGGTCGCGATGGAGCGGGGGAGAACCTTGTCGTTATTTTTGAAATAGTATTCGTTTGCCAGTTTCACTATTAACCTTGCACCCTCTATGAAGAGTTTGCGGCGGTTGATGTGGGTGGCGAGGATGGTGCCGTTGCCCACGGGGGCCATGCCAAGAGCCTCGCTGAGGCAGTTCATGCTGTTGGCGGTGAACATGCCGGAGCAGCATCCGCATGTGGGGCAGCCGCGATCTTCATATTTGTTGAGGGTCCATTTGTTCACCCCTTTGTCGCCGCCTGCCACCATCACGTCAATCAGGTCGCAGTCCTTGCCTTTAACGTTGCCGGCCTCCATCGGGCCGCCAGAAACAAATACGGCGGGAATATTGAGCCTCATGGCAGCCATCAGCATGCCCGGGGTTATTTTGTCGCAGTTGGAGATGCAAATCATGGCGTCGGCACAGTGCGCATTGCACATGTACTCCACGCTGTCTGCTATAATCTCGCGGGAGGGGAGGCTGTAAAGCATTCCGCCATGACCCATTGCGATGCCGTCGTCTATTGCGATTGTATTGAACTCTGCGGCAAAGCAGCCCTGGCGTTCAATCTCTTTCTTGATCAGCTGGCCGACCTCGTGCAGATGGACGTGTCCGGGGACAAATTGGGTGAATGAGTTAACGATTGCAATAATCGGCTTGCCGACCTGTCTACTTTTCATTCCGTTGGCCTTCCAAAGGGCGCGTGCGCCCGCCATCTCCCGGCCCAGGAATGTTTTACTGCTGCGAAGTGTTGCCATATACACCTGGTTATGTTAATATGAATTGCAAAAGTATCTTTTTTTTGTTATTATTAACCAAAATTATCTCAATTTTGTGGTTGGAAACGTGAGATAAGCAGACATTATGAAAGATAAACTCTACATTTTTGACACTACACTTCGCGACGGGGAGCAG
The DNA here is from genome assembly GCA_017529425.1 of Bacteroidales bacterium. Taxonomy (GTDB): domain Bacteria; phylum Bacteroidota; class Bacteroidia; order Bacteroidales; family UBA932; genus Equibacterium. The sequence continues at coordinate 6,574 of JAFXNQ010000015.1, forward strand.
GTCCCCGGTTGCCAGTTGAACACAATAGAGAAGATAGAACTCGCAAAATTGCTTGAGACTCTGGGAGTTGATATCATTGAATGCGGATTCCCCATATCCAGTCCCGGCGATTTCAAATCGGTAGTTGAGATTTCTAAGATAATAACCGAATCCCGCATATGCGCTCTCTCCCGTGCGGTTGAAAAAGATATTGATGCTGCGGCTGATGCCCTCCATTTTGCACGGCTCAAAAGGATTCACACCGGAATCGGTACCTCCGATTATCATATCAAGTATAAGTTCAACTCTAACCGGGAAGAGATAATCTCCCGTGCGGTAGCTGCCGTCAAGTATGCGCGGGACAAGGTGGATGACGTGGAATTTTATGCAGAGGATGCAGGCCGCACAGACAACGAGTATCTCGCCAGGGTGGTGGAGGCTGTGATTGCTGCCGGCGCAACCGTGGTGAATATCCCTGACACAACCGGCTACTGTTTCCCGGAGGAATTTGGCGCTAAGATCGCGTTCCTCATGAATAATGTCCCCAATATCGACAAGGCGATTATCTCTACCCATTGTCATAACGACCTGGGCATGGCCACCGCCAATACTCTGGCGGGCGTAATGGCGGGTGCGCGGCAGGCAGAGGTAACCATCAACGGCATTGGAGAGCGTGCCGGCAATACCGCCCTTGAGGAGGTGGTGATGGCCATCAAGAGCCGCAGGGAATTCCCCGTTGACACAGATATAAAGATCAAGCAGATAACCAAGGTCTCGCACCAGGTATCGTCTATGATGCGAATGCCGGTGCAGCCAAATAAGGCTATTGTCGGCCGCAACGCGTTTGCCCACTCTTCAGGTATCCATCAGGATGGGGTGCTCAAGAACCGCGAGAGCTATGAGATAATCGACCCTACCGACATTGGGTTGAACGATTCAATAATCGCACTTACTGCCCGCAGCGGTCGTGCTGCCCTGAACCATCATTTCCATCGCCTGGGTCTCAATCTGTCCGCACAGGAACTGGCAATCGCATATGAAAAGTTTCTACGTGTCGCTGACAGCAAGAAGGATATCGACGACGCCGATTTGTATGAGATTGCAGGTGTAACAGAGGGCAATGTTACGCAGAAGATACGTCTTACTTACCTGCAGGTTGTTTGCGGCAAGAACTCACTTCCCATGGCTACTGTCACCCTCGATATAGACGGTGAGAGCTGCACTGCGACTTGCGGTGGCATAGGGCCTATAGATGCCGCATTTGCCGCTGTAAAAACTTTGGTGCACAGGCGCATAAATCTTGAGGAGATGCTCATACAGTCTATCAACAGAGGTACTAACGACATAGGTAAGGTTCACATACAGGTTGAGAACAAGGGGCAGATTTATTATGGTTTCGCCGCTGACAAGGATATCATTACCGCTACCGTAGAGGCTTACGTCAACGCCATTTCAAAATTGTTATAATTGTTTTATCCATGATACCTAAATCAGAACTTATAATTAACCCCGACGGTTCCGCATTCCACGTCCACATAAAGCCGGATCAGCTGGCCGATACCGTACTGCTGATGGGTGACCCGGGTCGCGTAGGCGCTGTGTCTTCTTTCTTTGATAGCATCGAGGCGGAGGGGCAAAGCCGCGAATTCCGCTTTGCTACAGGTACATACAAGGGCAAGAGAATGACATGTGTTTCTCACGGCATAGGTCCTGACAATATAGATATCGTGATGACAGAGCTGGATGCATTGGCCAACATAGACTTTGCGACCCGCGAAATCAAGCCTGTTCACCGTCGCCTTACGCTTGTCAGGATGGGTACGTGTGGTGCAATACAGCCAGATATCCCCATCGGGAGCGCTGTGCTGTCGCATGTAAGCATTGGTTTTGACTGTCTGATGCGCTGGTACGCTGACATAGACAAGATTAACCTGAAGGACTATGAAGAAGATTTCCTTCGCTTTATGGATTGGGATGCTGCCGGCCTGCCGCACCCTTATTTTGTAAAGGCATCACAGGAGTTGACTTATTTGTTCTCTGACTGGACAGTAAAAGGCATGACAATTTCAGCTCCGGGTTTCTACGGACCTCAAGGGCGGGTGCTGCGTCTTAAACTGGCGATGCCGGATATGTTGGAGAAGCTTGAGAAATGGAGTTATGACGGTCGTCGGATAACCAACTTTGAGATGGAAAGCGGTGCTCTCGCTGGAATGTCGGCACAGCTTGGACACGATGCAATAACCGTGTGCTGCGTAATTGCCAACAGATATGCAGGGGAGAGCAATACAGATTACAGGCCTTTCGTACAGAGTATGATAGAGGCCACCCTGGATACGCTTGCCAAATACCAGTAATTACTCGTTAACGATTATTCCGGCGGTATCTATTATATTTCTATCGCCGTAAATACAGAAGGATATCGAAGATTCGTTATCCGTTACTTTTATAGTTGTTTCTGCCCCCATTATCAGTGGGAGATTTATATCACCGTGTCCGGCCGGGAATCCGCACAAGACCGGTATGTCCCGCCCTTTGAGATATGAGCAGATCATTTCCTCCGGGCTTTCCCATTCTAGATCTGCTACACAGTCGGTGAACTCGCCAAGGATGATTCCCTTGCATCGGTCAATGACGCCTGTGAGTATCAGCATGTTGAACAGCCGGTCAATATTATGGTAGCTCTCTTCTACCTCTTCCAGAAAGAGTATGAAGTCTCCGTCCCGGGTGGGGTCGGCAGATGTCCCTGTCAGGGGGGCAATAGTGCACAGGTTGCCACCCACAAGGATTCCGGTTCCCTCGCCTTTTATATTCTTGGGATGTGCGGGGAGCCGGTATTCCGGAATCTTACCTTCAAGCAGCTCCCGCAGAAGAATGCTGTTTGTGTCACGGCCGTGATACTTTGCAATGTATGCCCCAATCGTGCCGTGAATCCCCATGACTCCGTCGCATGTCTCCATAGCTAGAAGAGTAGTGATGTCGCTGAATCCGACCAGCCATTTTGGGTGTGCGGCAAATTCTCCCGATTTCATCATATCTGTGAGGTGAATGGTGCCATAACCTCCGCGGTTACAGATTATGGCCTTAATGTCAGGGTCATTCAGGGCCCATCTGAGATCGCTTATCCGCTGCTCGGCATTGCCGGCATACGTCCCCAGGAAGACACTGTCCACGAATGCCCCCTCTACCGGCTCGTAACCCCAATCGCGCAACACGATGGCGGCGGTATCGACATTAGTGATATCTGTGTGGTAAGAAGGAGAAATCAGGGCAATCTTGTCGCCGGGCTTCAGGAAATCCGGCATAGTGCAGCGGTTGGCAGATTTATGCTGAGCCCATACAGTATGTGCAAGGGCCAGTATTAGCAGGCTGATAAACAGGCGTTTCATATAAATGCTATTTCTTCTTTACTGAAGATTCATATTCTCGCAGGGCGGTTATCGCTTCGGGGCAGAGTATCAGCAGGGCTATGACATTAATCCATGCAGTTATCCCCACGCCGATGTCCCCCAGTTGCCATACAACGTTAGCCTCCCGTATAGAACCGAAAAGTACCATAGAGAGCAGGCAGATGCGGAAAATCCATATTGCAATCTTTTCTCCTTCATTTTTTTTCCCTTGTCTGGAGAAGATATGGATTATGCTGGATTCACCGTAGAAATAATATGCCATCACTGTAGTGAATACAAAGAACACCAGTGCAATGCTGACAAAAGTACTGCCAAAGCCGGTCATCACGCTGTCCACGGCCGCCTGGGTGAAACCCACATAATTATTCCCAAGATCCGGGACATTGGCAATCAGTATCCCTCCGCTGCGAGAGTCAAAGATGTTGTATGTGCCGGAGCAGAGTATCATCAGCGCAGTGGCGGTACAGATCAACAGGGTATCGACATATACGCTGAAGGATTGTGCCAGACCCTGTTTTGCAGGGTGTGAGACTGCAGCAGATGCTGAGACGATTGCGCCGCCGCCCTGGCCGGCTTCGTTTGAGAATATGCCGCGCTTGACCCCCATCATGATTGTGGAGCCAAGGATGCCGCCTGCGATGGGGTTTATGCCGAATGCGTTAGATACAATGGCCTTAAGTACTGATGGAACGGCATCGATATGATGCCCTATTACCACAAATGCCATGATTATATAACCCAAGGCCATAAACGGGGTGACAATTGATGCGACACGGGATATACTTTTTATGCCGCCTATGATCACCAGTGCAAGGAGTACTGCCAGACCTATGCCAGATACCATAGGGTTGATACCGAACGAGTTGTAAAGCGCCCCGGACATGCCGTTCGCCTGGACCGTCGTGAGCAGCACACCGTAGCCTACAAGGCATAATATGGAAAATACGACACCCAGACGCGGGAGTTTAAGCCCCTTCTCAATATAGCTTGCAGGACCTCCCCGGAAGCCGCTCTTATGATGGAATTTGTATTTCTGGGCAAGGGTGGATTCTACGAAAGCTGTAGAGGCTCCGAAGAATGCTATTACCCACATCCAGAAGATTGCACCAGGACCGCCCAGTGCTATGGCGGTGGCAACACCTACTATATTGCCGGTGCCGACGCGGCCGGAAAGGGCCACGCAGAACGCTTCGAATGATGATATGCCGTGTTTGTCTCCCTCCTCTGGCTTATGTTTCGGCGAGAATAACGAGCGGACCATCAAGCCAAACCTGCGCACCTGGACGAAGCGTGTACGTATAGAGAAATAGATACCGGCGCCCACTAAAAGTATTACAAGCGCCGGGCTCCAAACTATGTTATTGATTATAGAGACAATCCTGTCTAGCATATCGTTGCCTTACTCTGCGGGTTGAACCGGAGCCTGGGGCAGGGCAGTGCTGTCTGGCAAGTGATGGCGGTGATGATGCGGTCCGTTTGTGCTGTCAGGCCTGAAGCCTTCGCCATCGGGACGGAACCCTTCCGGAGCGCCGTGCCTTCGACCACGTCCGGACCGCATCTGCTTCATTTTGACGAGGCGTTCCTGCTCTGACTTCACCCATATGCCGTACTGCTCGTCCGTCAGTATCTTTCTCAGTTGCTTGTCCTTTTTAATGCGTGATTTTTCGTGCGCGGTGCGCAACTCCTCCAGCTGCTGCTGCGAAAGCTCTTTGAACTGATTGCTGGAACGGGCCATGTCACGTTCAAACTGTGCCCTGTTGCCTGTAGCGCCGCTCCCACCAGGGCCGGGTCCGAATCCCGGGCCGAAACCCATTCCGCGTCGTCCCATAAACAGCGAGTCGGCCTCCATCTCTTTGAGCTCCTTCAGATTGAGTTTGTAAATCTTATCATACTGTTTCTCAGAGAGTGACAGGAGCTGGTCCATCTGGTCAGTGATAAGCTTGGCTCTCTGTTGAATGGTCAGAACAGGTGGTTTTTGAAAGTTGGGCCGCTCCATCTGTTCAGAACCATCTCCCTGTGGAGGTTTATGAAAGTCATTTTGTGCTGAGGCGTATGCCGACAACAAAACAAGTGCTATTACCAGCACTGATCTGAACTTTCGATGCATGAATTACTGAATTTCAAAAAGGTTCAGGAATCCAGTCATCATAAATACTGAACGGATATCGTTGCTGATACTCTTGACGATCACTTTACCTCCTTTTTCCGCTGCAGCCTTTCTGATAGAGAGGAACAGCCTGAGGCCAGAGCTGGAAATGTAGCTGAGCTCTGCACAATCGAGAACTATCGTGCCGGATGCCTCTTTCTTTACGAGTTCAATGTCTTTAGCGATCTCCAGTGATGCGGGGGTGTCCAGGCGGCCAATGAACTCCGCATTCAGGACGTTGTTGTTTTTTGTAATCTTTACTTCCATATTATTCAGATATTTTTTTAGTCATTGTAAGTATATTTTTACCGTCAATTCTTTCATATTTTACGGAATCCATGATGTTTCGCACAAGATGGATTCCAAGACCTCCAATCTTGCGGTCTTCCGCAGAGAGGGTGATGTCGGCATCAGGCATCGCGGTAGGGTCAAAAGGTGTGCCACTGTCGGTGATGCTGATCTCGATATTGTCTTCACCCAACAATGCTCCTATCTCCACAATTCCGTCGCTATCCTTGGGGTAGGCGTATAAGACAACATTTGCAACCGCCTCTTCCAAAGCCAGGTTCAGAGCTGTAGACAGACTTAAGTCCAGATTCTTCTTCTCTGCGATTTGATCTATGAATTCAGCAAGTTGGGCTATCTCTTCCACCTTGTTGTGTATGATCAGTTGGCATTTCTCTACCTGAGGTTCAGGTTTGCCAAGAAAATGTATGAACATCATTGTAAGGTCGTCGCTTTGTGGAGCATCGCCTACAAATGACTTGACCTTCTTCTGAATATTCTTTAGATGCTCTTCTGAACTTTTGTGGCCATGAAGAGCAGCCTTTACCCGCTCTAAGCCGAATTGTTCATGGTTGATATTCTCTGCCTCCGTCAAGCCGTCGGTATAGAGGAACAGTGCATCGTCATAGTTGAGACGAACCTGCTGCTCTGTGAACTCCATATCTTTCATGACACCCAGCGGCAGGTTTGGTTCTGACTCCAGTATGCGGATAGCATCGGTCAGTATCATGGGAGGGTTGTGACCTGCATTGCTGTAGCTTAGGTTGCCGTTTACCAAATCCAGTACGCCGCAGAAAAATGTTACGAACATATCGGTGTCATTCATCTCGGCAAGACCGTTGTTCAAATTGCTTAAGATGCTACTTGGACTGCTTACGTGGGCAGCTACTGTACGGAAAGCACTACGGGTGACAGCCATTATCAGAGCTGCCGGAACACCTTTACCGCTTACATCTCCAACGCAGAAGTAGAGTTTTTCGTCGCGGATAAAAAAGTCATACAGGTCACCGCCTACCTCTTTAGCGGGATATATGGCAGCATAAAGATCAAGGTCTTTTCTCTCCGGAAAAGCAGGGTAAGCCTTGGGAATCATGGCCATCTGTATATCACTGGCGATATGGAGTTCGCTCTCCATACGTTTCTTACGTTCGTTCAATGTACGGTTCTTGTTCTGGCTCCTTATAAGCGAGCGGACAATTGCTATCAACAGGATAAGTCCCAACAACTGCATGATCTGCACCATGTTCTTGGTACGACGGTTGGCTCCGTAAATGTCGTCGTCCGGAATGATGATGCACATAGACCATCCTGTGCGTTCTACCGGTGCGTAATAAACGTGGCCGACAATATCGCGGAATGTTATCCGCTGGTGACCTGATTCGCCTGAGTTCATCCCTTTCTCGACCTTCTTGAAATCTTCCTGGTCCCGTATTCCTGCCATAACCTCTTCTATCGAAAGCCCCTTTAGCATCTCTTTGTTGCGGCTTACCATAAATCTTCCTGTGCGGCTGAGCATCAGGGTGTTGGCATTGGGGTAGATATTGATGTTGCTGACCAGGTCGGAGAGCCAGTCCAGCGAGATGTCTCCTGTGAGTACCGCTGCTTTCTTGCCTGTGTAGTCTACTATCGGAATAGAATAGGTAGTCATCAGCATTTCTCCGCCACCGGTGTCCACGTAGGGCTCAGACCAGTATCCCTGATTCAGTTCTAAAGGTTTGACAAACCACTCCTGATTAGGATAGTCGTATTCTGTAGTGGCCAGTGAAACTGTGGTAAGGGTATCGGCCTGCGATCTGTATACGTAAGGTGAAAACAAGGGCCTTTCTCTGGAGTATCCGGGTATCAGGGCTATCGTGGAGCCGTAAATAACAGGATTGGTCTCCACAATGCGGCTGCATACCCTCTCTGAGCTGTCCAGGCAGGTCAGGGTCCATTGGGCAATCCACTCACTGTTGCGTACGGCGGACTCGGCCTGGTCAATCATATCCATTATCTTGTTCCTCGTAGCGTCCAGCTGTGTCTCGGCACGACTCGACGCCTCTTCGTCAAGAGCCCTCTGGGCAAAGAGGAACTGAATCAAGGTGGTGGCTTCCAGCATTGCGGCAGCCAGAATCAACATTAGAACACCGACCCAGGCAGATCGTCTTGATATTTTTTTGTCAGAGTCTTCCTTGTGTTTCATATAATAGATTTTAAGGCTTCGCGGAACACAGGCATGGGTTCCCCTGTGTCGCGTTCTATTATTAATGTCTTGAGTCCTGCATAGGGAAGTATCTGCTCGTCAATCTCCTTCAAAGGGAGGTCGTTCCCGAAATATTCAGGTGCAAAATGCCGCCAGAATTCCATGGCGAGTGATTTTGGCATGTGAAATGTCTCCTGGATGAAAGGTTCCGGAGAGAGGTTGCAGCAGAGATAGACCATAGCGATGTCAAACAGATGGTTGCCATAGCAAAAGTCGCCAAGGTCAATGAAATAACGTTTATTGCCAACAAAAATAGCATTGCTGAACTGAAGGTCGCCGTGTACGGCGGTATCCTCATCCGGGGTATCAGTTATGAAGCGTCCCAAGCGGTCTTTCTCAGTCTTAGTAAAGAAAGGATTCTCCTCCAGAAGGCGCAGGTTCCGGTCCTTGACATTGTCAAAGAGATTGGTGTCCAAATGGGTAGAATGCAACTGTTTGCACATCCGGGCAAATTCACTGGCGAACTGCGCTACCTTATCCGGTTCATCTCCAGTCGCACGGGAATATGATTTCTTGCCGATAATGCGTTTGAACCTGATGCCATAGCGGCCGTCTTCAGTGACGACGTAATCGCCGGGTTCCGGGGTGGGGATACCCAACTCGTAAACCTTCCTGGCAAGATTCATCTCGTCCAGAGGCTGCTGTATCTTGCCCGGGAAATAGAGCTTGAGCATCGTATTAGGATCGCTCTTGTGGTCGTAGCTCTCTCCATTGGCTCCGCCGCCGGTGAGTACATAGTCGCTGAGGGATATCTTGATGGCTTCCATTATGCAAATACCTGATTAATCAATTCTGTGAATTCGCGGTAGGCAAATGTGTCCCCCAACTCTTTGAGCGCATTAGCCAGGCCACGGTAGTGCCACTCGTGTTCGCTGCGCTCTTTTACATGGAAAAGGTCCCACAGGGCATCGCCCTGCACCGCATAGTCGCGAGCGATTGCGCGCATATTGGAAAGCTTGTCAGCGAGCGCTACCATCTTTGCCTCATAGCTGGCGCATGACAGGCGGTCTATGGCAGCCTGTTTGCGGGCGTGCCAGCTCTCATGTTCGCTCTGCCCCTCTATCAGAACATCGCTCTCTTCTGCCACCAGAGCTGCCACTCTCTCTCCGAATTCGGCACGGAGCGTATCCACTGTGACATCGGTGTCTTCAACCGTGTCGTGCAGGGCAGCCGCGGCCAGAAGTTCCTGGTCGGAGCTCATGGTGGCGACGATGGATACCGCCTCCATCGGATGGACTATGTACGGGAACCCCTTTCCACGTCGTTCCGTGCCTGAATGGGCACGGACGGCGAATAAAATTGCACGGTCCAGCAGACCTGTATCTAATTTCTGGTTGGCCATTACTGTTGGTTCATAAACGGGAGGTCCCTGGACTGGTCAAGCAGGAACTGAGCCATCATCTCGTTCCCCTCTGAGGGGCCGTTAATCTTGTCAAGCATAAATTTAAGACCCGCCGAGCCGCCCCCCTTCTTCAAGATGAAGGCAGTGCAGAGGTTCTGCGGAGCTACTGAAGATGAGAGTATGTCTATGTCGGTGAGACCTATCTGGAAGCAGGCAATCTGGTATGCCGCTTCAGAAAAATCTTTGATCAGTCCGTCGATATCTCCAAGCGTCTTGAATCCCATTGAGATGAAGAGCTGGAGGAAAGGGGAGAGGTCCACCTGCTGTATCTCTGCCTGATTGATTGCGGCGATACGGCGGTTAAGGGGATCGAAGGGACCGATTGAGAGATAACTCTTGAACGAGTCTCCGTCCAGCTGGACCTCCCCGAGGTTGCCGGAGGCCACCAGCGCCTGTACACGGCGACGGTAGTCGGCAAGTTCACGACGTATACGGCTGAACTCATCGTCGATTAGTTCCAGCATGCCAGCCAGCCGGCTCATATTGCGAAGGTACACCCTGGGTATTTCCACACCGCTCTTGTAACCGGTATCGTGATTCATGTTTGCCCAGGCGTGCTGCAGCACGGTGCGCATCTGGATTTCAAACCGGATCTTGTTCAGCTCTGGATATTCAGGGTCGCTGTATGAAGATTCTGGAATGCGGCAGATATAGTGAAGCGACAGGTAACCGAAGCTGTCTATCTCGTGCACCTTGCGCTTGTCCACGGAGTTTTCCCAGTCAATGTCAAATATACGCTCAAGTGCAGAGGCGGCCTTGTCCACATCGTCTATGTAGAATGTGATTACACGTACCCCCACCAAATCAGTAATGTCCAGGATACTACTGTATTTGTGCCCCTTCAGGGCGAGTTTCCCCTCAAGGGAGGATTCGGTTTTGATACGGTGTTCAACCGCCGCGACTATCATTCCCGCATCGGCAAAATACTCCGTAAGCTTTCCGGATACCACTTGTTCAATCATGCGGTACGTCGGCAGCAGGGCACGATACTGTGCCATCAATTCTTCTGTATGGGGGTCTGGGTTATGACTCATATCAAGTTGTACCTGAGGCGGTTATCTGACGGAACAGATGTTTAATGATTCGATCATGCGCCGGAGTGACCTGGCATCCTCTTTGGTCAGAAAGGTCTCTGTGACATAAGCATCGTGTTCGTAGAAGAAACTGAGACGTTTACCCTGTAAAAACCGGCTTTTCACAACGCATGAGGATTTGCCGTAGGCGATAAATGTCTCACCGACCGCCAGCCTGGCAGGGAAATCCACACTGGTGCCGGAGGATTTGTCAAACAGAGCGATGATATCGTCAATGGATTTGAGAGCATCTGAAGAAGAATTGCCCAGAAATATGCATGTCTGGGCGAACTGGTCAAACACAATGTATGCACCGGGGATACGGTCTGGTGCTCCCAGTGCCAGATAAAAACCTGTGGCACCGTCAGTTTCGGCAACCATAAGCCTGGCTTTGGAAGGGCTTTCCTGTGCCAGGGCTGCCAGTGATATAAAGGCCATCAATGTGATTGCCAGAAGACGTCTCATATCAATAAACATAAAATACTGTTCAACCTGTTCTAACTTACAAATATAACAATAACTTTGTAAAACATAATGCGGATATCTATGAAGCGACTCCTTTTTTTTGTTCTTTTTACAATGCTTTTTGCTGATAACCTGGGTGCCCAGATTGTGCCCGGATTACAGTATTCTGACCTGAAGAATATCTATTATGCTAAAGAGTACAAGCATATGCCGGGTGACCCGTATTCCCCTGCGCTTTCTGCATTAGGGTCGTTCTTCATTCCCGGACTCGGGCAGTTCTGCTGTGGAGAGAAGGGGCGCGGACTGGGGATGTTTGCGGCAGGTGCCGCAATTGATGCCGCAATGATCTTCAGCGTGACTCAGTTCACTTATTATCTCGATCCTGACGGTGCCCTTTTTACGAACGTGGACGAAGCGGCCAAATGGGCCTACGCCAGCCTGGGCTTCACAATAGGCGCGGTGGTTTACGGTATTGTCTGCAGCATAGACGCCATAAGTGTTGCAAAGGTGCGCAATATGTATTACAGGGACCTGAAAGGTTTGCAGGCATTTGATGTCGACCTGCATCCGTCGCTTGACTTTGTCCAGACACAGAAAGGGGCCACTCCGGCAGCCGGAATGACCCTCTCTATGCGGTTCTGACTGTTCTAAACTATGTGAGCCACCCAGAAATCGCGGTCTCCCGGGAGAAGGTCTACGGGAGGGATCTCTATCAGTGTGTAGCAACCGGGTCTCTGGCGAAGTACGGCGCGGGCGGCCGCTACCAGTATCTGACCTGTGAGTGCCGGATTGTTGATACTCATCTTGAACTGGAAGTTCTGATTCTGGGTCTTTCCTGAAACCCCTTTGCGTACCAGATTGACCCCGTGGCCCATATCTTTGAGGGCATCAACGCTCGCAACCTGGAAAACGTTGGTCTCGTCAGATGCAAAGTAAGGGTCAGCCTTTACCGCTGCGGCTATCTTTTCAAAGTCGAATCCCTCCTTTACCTCGACATATACCATGCGGCGGTGGACCCCCTGTCCAGTGGGTATGGTCATCGAGAGAGCGTCCTTAACCCCTTCAATGGATTTGACCGCTACCGAGTGTCCCATGCTCATGCCAGGCCCAAAGTTGGTGTATGTAAGACCTTTAGGTGCGCATGCCTCGAGTATTGCACGTACCATCGAGTCGGAGCCGGGGTCCCAGCCGGCTGATATGATGCAAGCCTTTCCGGCTTTTGACGCAGCTTCAGAGAGGGTTGCCCTGAGCTGGGGAATCTTGGTGTGAATGTCAAAACTGTCTACTGTATTGATTCCCAGTGAGAGTGCCTCAAGGGCATGCTCTTCAACTTTGCGGGTGGGGGTTGCAAGTATGGCAACGTCTACATTCTCAAGATCTTTCAGAGATGTAACAACTTTGTAATCCCGTAGTTCCAAGGGGACGTCCGAGGCGTTGCGGCGGACTATTCCGGCAATCTCAAAATCGACTGCTGCCTGCAGCGCTTCAACGGTATACTTACCGATGTTGCCGTAACCAACGACGGCTGCTCTGATTTTTTTCATTTTATAAAATGTTAAGGTCTTTCAGGGTTTTCTCCATAAGTTGCATCGTACTCTCCTGTGCAGGAACCAGCGGCAGGCGGAGTTCATTCTCTATCATTCCCATCAGATAGAGCGCCGCTTTTGCCGGGATGGGGTTACTCTCCACAAAGCAGTTCTTGAACAGGTCAAAGAGACGGTGGTGAATAGGGCGTGCCTTGGGCAGGTCATTGGCAAGCATTGCCTCAGTCATTTGCACAAGTTCGCGCGGAACAATGTTGGAGGCGACGCTGATTACGCCGGCGGCGCCGGTTGCCATGAGCGAGAGGGTCTCATCGTCGTTGCCGCAAAGCACGGAGAATCCTTCCGGGGCTTTTGCGATGATTTTAGAAATCTGGTCGTAATTGCCGGAGGCCTCCTTTACCGCAATGATGTTGGAGTGCTCTGCAAGGCGCAGGGTGGTGTCGGCACTGATGTTGACTCCGGTGCGGCCCGGAACGTTGTATAGAACTACGGGCTTGGGCGCAAAATCGGCCACGGCGGTGAAGTATGATATCAGGCCGTCCTGTGAAGGTTTGTTGTAATATGGAGTCACTACCAGAAACGCATCGGGCTCGTATGGTGCAAGCACCTCTATGTTGTTGCGCGTCATAACCAGTGAGTTGGTGCCGACGCCCACCATAACAGGGCGCCCCTTAGCATTGGCTTTAGCTATCTGGAGTATCTGGATTCTCTCTTTGTCCATCAGGCAGGGGGTCTCGCCTGTAGTGCCCAGCGGCACGAGGAAATGTACTCCCGACTCAATCTGGAACTTTACGAGTTTTTCAAAAGCCTTGTAATCTACCTCCTCATTCTTGAAGGGGGTTATCAGCGCGGTACCGCAGCCTTGTAGTTTCAATTGTTCCATAGCTTTCGAAAATTAGATGATCAGGTCTTTGAATTCGTGAACCCCGCTGACGCGTTCTGTCATCAGGGCTGCTTCAACCGCCCCCTGTGCAAGCCCTTCGCGCGAGAACGCCTCGTGAGAAAGGGTAATCTTGTCACAGCCTCCCGTGAGGGTGAGGGTGTGGATGCCCGGCACTTCGCCAATGCGCTGGGAGGTGATGGGGGTGTTGTAACCGCCAGCCTCATCTACTATCTTGCCAAGGCTGATAGCGGTGCCGCTGGGGGCATCAAGTTTGTGTATATGGTGAATCTCTTCTATTGCGGTCTGATAATCGCCCACACCAGATGCCAGGCGTGAGAGGTATTCTGCCGTCTTGAACAGGATGTTCACCCCAATGGAGAAGTTGGAGGCGTAAATCATAGTTGCTCCGCACTTTTCAAAATACGATTTGACCTCCTCCTGTATATCGTTCCAACCAGTGGTGCCGACCACAGTCGCCTTAAAGTTTTCCGCCAGAAACCTGTAGTTTGCGCGGAATGCGTCGGGGGTGGTGAAATCTATGCAGACGCATTCGCGGGCCAGCTCCCTGGGGGTGGCTGTTATGTCTTCGCTGCAGGCAGCGCACTCTATGCCGCGTCGTTGCAGCACAGATTCAATCATATGGCCCATACGGCCATAGCCGCTTATTACAACCTTAATTGCCATTTTCGAAGAATACTTTATGGAGTTTGCGGATTACGTTTGCCATCTCCGGGCGGTCCACCACTATACTCAGGTTCAGGAAAGAGGAACCCTGGGACATCATGTAAATCTTGTTGTCGCTTACTGCATCGAATACTGCAGCTACGGCCCCCTTGACGCCGATAATGTTTTTACCGATTATGCTCACCTGGCTCTTGTCCCTGTCAACTGTGATGTTGCCAAACTTGCCCAGTTCCCTTGCCACCGGTTCAACCGGGGCGGATGCATCCACGGTAACGGATACGCTGGCTTCCGAGGTGCTGATCATATCTACTGAGACACCAAATTTTTCAAATGTGGCGAAGATTTTGGTGAGGAAGCCGGTGGTGTTGATCATCTTTGGCGAATAGATGTTTATTACACGGATGTTCTCGTTGTAAGAGATGCTCTTGATTCCGTCAAAGATGCAGGAACTCCCCAGTACAACCGTCCCCTCTGCATCGGGATTCATGCTGTTGAGCACGTAAAGCGGGATGTTTTTGGAGGCTGCCGGTTCTATGGAGAGAGGATGGAGCACTTTAGCACCAAAACGGGCCAGTTCTGCGGCCTCTTCGTAAGAAAGCTTTCCGATACCCTTTGCTGCAGGGACGATGTTGGGGTCGGCGGTGCAGACACCGTCAACATCGGTCCATATCTCAACGCGGTCTGCGTCGAGAACCATTCCCAGAAGGGAGGCTGAGTAATCGCTGCTGCCACGCCCCATAATTGTGGGGTCGCCCTCTACCGTGACACCTACAAAGCCCTGTGTGATGACCACATCGGCGTTTTTGAACGACCGTTCGATGATACCGATGGCCCGCTTCTGAACTTCATGGACATCGGCCGCTGCGGTGAGATAATCGTGCGATGTGATCATGAAATGGCGCGCGTCAATCCAGGCGGTCTTAACTCCCAGAGCGTTCATCATGAAGCATACAATGTGGCTTGAGAGATATTCGCCAAGAGAGATCATATATGCCTTGTCGGCATCTGGAATCTGCCCGCCCATATGGGCCTTGGAGAGGGTCCATAATGAGTTGCAGAGTTTATCTATTATATTGTTGATTTCTGTGGTGTCGGGGGTGGGGCGTTTGGGGTCTACTCCGGAGGCAAGTTCATCGACCGTAGCTTTGTGGCGCTCCTTTATGGAACTTATAATCTGTTCGCTCTTCTCTTTATCTCCCTCTTCCGTGAAATCTACCAGCTGGTGCAGCATATTGGTCACGCCAGAGCACGCAGATACCACTACGACCGGCTTGCTGCGCATTTTCCTTGTGATGATGGAGATTGTCCTTCTGATTGCGGCGGCGTCCCCTATGGAGGTCCCGCCAAATTTCATTACTATCATCGCTACTTATATATTTACACCCGGCGAAAGTAGAAAAAAAATACTACTTTTGTGCAAATTTAAACCCGATAATATGAAGACACTCAAAACAATTGTTTTGCTATTTATTGCGGCAACCATGATGTTTGCCTGCAAGAATGCTCCAAAAGAGGAGAAAACCCCCATCGGCGTGCAGCTTTACAGCGTTCGCGGCGATATGGAAAATGATTTTTACGGCACTCTGAAGGCTGTCAAGGAGATGGGTTATGACGGTGTTGAATTCGCCGGCCTTTTCGGCAACTCTCCAGAACAGGTAAAGGCCTGGTGCGAAGAGCTTGAACTCAATCCTATCTCTGCACATGTCCCCCTGGTTGACATGATTGATGATCTCGATGCCGTTATCAATGCTTACAAAGTGATAGGATGCAAATATCTTGTTGTCCCTTACGTTACAGAAGAGCGTCGTCCCGGTGCAGAGCAGTTTGAAGAGACTGTGCAGGCTATCGCCAAAATTGGTGAGAAAGTGCATGAAGCAGGCCTCACGCTTCTCTATCACAACCACGACTTTGAATTCAAGACCATAGAGGATGGTTCATATGGCCTCGATTATCTTTATGAGACGGTTCCTGCTGACTTTCTCCAGACTGAACTTGACCTTTGCTGGGTTAAATATGCCGGTGTAGAGCCTGCAGATTATCTGCGCAAATATAGCGGCCGTGCACCCGTGGTTCACTTCAAGGATTATTTCTTTGAAGGTCCCAAAGAGGGCGACCCCTATGCACTTATCGGTCTGGACGAGGATAAGGAGCAGCCTAAGAGCGCTTTTGAATTCCGTCCGGTTGGCTGCGGCCTGCAGGATGTACCTTCTCTGCTGGAGGCATTCAAGGATGCCGGAAGCGAGTGGATAATTGTTGAACAGGACGAGCCCAGTATGGGCCTGACTCCGCTGCAAAGCATTAAGAAGAGCATTTGCAACCTGCATCACCTGATGTGCCCCGGTGATTGCTGCAAAGAGGGCAAAGGTGAATGCTGCAAGGATGGTGAAGGTGAATGCTGCAAGAAAGATTGCTGCAAAGAGTCAGAAGGCGAGTGTGATCACAAGTGCTGTGAAGCCAAAGAGGGGTGCTGCAACGAGGGTGAAGGCGAGTGCGAGCACAAGTGTTGCGAAGAGAAAGCGGAATAAACATTCAATACCAAATGCAAAAAGAGGTGGTTCTCGCGAACCACCTCTTTTTGGTTTGGGGCAGCGCCCCGGTATCAATCGCCATCAGGCGATAGCGCAGCGCGTGCGGGCCGGCTTCAAGAATAGCCAGCGCGGAGCTCGTGAGCGGAATAGCATAGCTCCGGTGGAGCTATGCAGTGAACGAGGGTTTGGGGCAGCGCCCCAGTATTATACGATTCCCTGTGCGAGCATTGCATCTGCAACTTTCATGAAACCGGCGATGTTTGCACCCTTCACGTAGTTGATATAACCGTCGGGCTCTGTGCCGTACTCTACGCAGCGGGCGTGGATGTTAGCCATGATGCCCTTGAGTTTCTCATCGACCTCTTCTTTGCTCCAGCCCAGACGCATTGAGTTCTGGGTCATCTCCAGACCGGAGGTGGCAACACCGCCGGCGTTGGATGCCTTACCGGGAGAGTAGAGAATCTTTGCTTTCTGGAAGATAGAAATAGCCTCGGGAGTGGTGGGCATGTTTGCACCCTCCACAACGCATTTGCAGCCGTTGTCGATAAGTGTCTGTGCCTGCTCTGCGTTAAGCTCGTTCTGGGTTGCGCAAGGCATTGCAATATCGCACTTGACGCTCCAGGGGCGCTCGTTGGCAGTGTATGTAGCCTTGGGATATTTCTCTGCATATTCGCGGATACGGCCTCTCTGGACATTCTTGAGGAGGAATACATAAGCGAGCTTCTCCTCGTCGATACCGTCGGGATCGTAGATGAAACCGTTGGAGTCGGAGAGGGTTACGACCTTTGCACCGAGTGCGGTTGCCTTCTGTGCAGCGTACTGGGCCACGTTGCCGCTGCCGGAGATAGCTACCACTTTACCCTTGTAGCTTTCCCCGCGGGTTGCAAGCATCGACTGGCCAAAGTAGCAGGCGCCGTAGCCGGTTGCCTCTGGACGGATAAGGGAGCCGCCAAAGCTGAGTCCCTTGCCGGTGAAAGTTCCGGTGAACTCGTTTGCCAGGCGTTTGTACTGGCCAAACATATAGGCTACCTCGCGGCCGCCCACTCCGATGTCACCTGCAGGGACATCTGTGTCGGGACCGATATGACGGTACAGTTCGGTTATGAAGCTCTGGCAGAAACGCATTACCTCCATATCTGATTTACCCTTGGGGTTGAAATCGCTGCCGCCTTTGCCGCCGCCCATAGGGAGGGTGGTGAGGCTGTTCTTGAAGGTCTGCTCAAATGCAAGGAACTTCAGGATGCTGAGGTTTACGCTGGGGTGGAAACGGACGCCGCCCTTGTAAGGGCCGATGGCGCTGTTCATCTGGATGCGGTAGCCCTTGTTGATCATCACCTCGCCGGAGTCGGAAACCCACGGGACGCGGAACATTACGACCCTTTCGGGCTCAACGATGCGTTCCATGACTTTCAGCTGCATAAGCTGGGGGTTTTCAACTATCATGGGAGCTACGCTTTCTACAACCTCCCTGACTGCCTGGTGGAACTCTTTCTCACCCGGGTTCTTTGCAATGACGTCGGCCATCAACCGGTCTGCATATTCTTTTGCTGTCATAGATTTGAGAATTATGTTATAGATTTGTTGTTGCAATTTTCAAGCGCAAATATAAGTGATTTATTTAAAAACCAAAAAATATTGCTTTAAAATAGTTTATAGCGCATCTTTCCATAACTTACAATTTGTAACTTATAAACGTGTTTGCGATTAGTTTTTTGCGTTTATGAGGAATAATTCGTAATTTAGTTTGATAATTTGCTATCGTTATGATGTATATGTGGTTTATAGTTGGTGTCGCCCTCACTCTTCTGGGAGCATCCTGGTTGGTGGACGGCGCCAGCGGAATAGCAAAACGCTATAAAGTATCAGAATTTGTAATCGGTGTTTGCATAGTTGGCATCGGCACCTCTATGCCGGAGCTTACGGTCAGCCTGCTGGGCAGTCTGCGTGGCAGCGCGGAGATAGCTATAGGCAATGTCACCGGCAGCAATATGTTCAACACGCTTGTGATACTTGGCATTACGGCAATGATCAATCCCATAATGTTTACCCGGGACAATCTCCGCCGCGATATGCATCTTAATACACTGGCCTCTGTAATACTTTTGCTGTTCGCATATCTGCCCATAGCGTTCCGCCCTACGGAGTCGCTGATGATCTCCCGCCTCGAAGGCGGAATTTTCCTTCTGCTTTTTGCCGGTTATCTGTTTATGACTTTCCGCAGCGGAGATAAGTCAGAAGAGGTCGAAACCGAGGGGGAGGGCAAGCCTAAACCGCTAGGGCTTCTTATTTTAATGGTGATTGCCGGCATAGCCGCCCTGGCGCTAGGAGGGAAGCTCTTTGTGGACAAGGGCTGTGAGATTGCAAGGGCGCTGAAGGTCTCTGAGACAGTGATTGCCATCACCTTTATGGCTTGCGGCACCTCCCTGCCGGAACTGGTGACCTGCATAGTGGCGGCAGCCAAAAAGCGCAACCAACTGGCCCTTGGCAATATCCTGGGCTCCAATGTCTGCAATATCCTGCTGATTCTGGGCTGCAGTTCCCTTGTGCGACCCCTCATTGTGGATACTGTGAACCTTGACGGTTTCATTATTTTGATAGGAGTGGCCATTCTGCTGTATATCAGCGCTCTGCTTCCCAAGCGCAACGAACTGTCCCGTTATAAGGGTTTTATATTTTTACTCCTGTACGCCGCTTACATTTATTTTGTAGTCCTAACATAATCAGACAATATGATATCAATAATTATTTACGCCCTTATTTTTATTATTATGCCGGCCCTGGTGGTTAAGCTTTGCACCAAGGTCAGCTTCTTCGGAAAGATAGGACCAATCCTGCTCCTTTACATTATCGGTGTCCTGATAGGTCAGATTCCTGGTCTTAACAATGAGGCCACAATGTCCTTCAAGGATACTGTCACCACAGTGATGATTCCGCTTGCGCTGCCGATGATGCTCTTTGGCTGCCAATTCAATTTCAAGGATATGAAAGGTATAGGCAAGTCTCTCATAGCCGGTTTGGTGGCGGTTGTCGTGGCGACTACCTTGGGGTATCTGCTGTTCGGCAGCAGGATTGCAGACGGCCCCAAGGTGGCCGGTCTGCTGGTGGGTTGCGAAACGGGCGGCACAATTAATATGGCGGCTTTGAAGCAGGCGTTGGATTTCCCCAGCGAACGCTATGTTCTGCTCAACTCTTATGATATGCTCATATGCTTCCTGTATTTCGTATTCCTGCTTAGTGTAGGTATCAAATGGTTCAGGAAGGTTTTGCCGCACACTTCAGTCAAAGTCCAGGAAGGAACTGCCGGGCAGTCCGATTCTGCAGTGCTGGAGAAGCACGGCTACAACGGTCTATGGACCCGTTCCGGGATTGTTCAGCTCGCCAAGATTATGCTGGCGGTGATTTGCTGCCTGGTTCTCTCGGTGCTCGTAGTAGCGATAGTCGGGGTCGTAACAGGACTGATAAAAGGTGACGCCATTAGCCTCAAGACCGTGACCGGATCTTTCGGGGCTGGCTGGTTTATGCCTGTATTCATACTTTCGCTCACTACTCTCGCTATCGTGGCATCGTTCCTCAAGCCGGTGCGCAAACTCACGCACAGTTATAATGCAGGCCTTTATCTGATTTATATTTTTTCTTTGGCCGTGGCTTCTATGGCCGACGTCACCAAACTGAGTTTTGGACAGGAACTCTACACTTTGCTGTTCCTCGTCTGCATCATTTTCGGCTCACTGCTCATTCAGCTGCTGATGTCAAAGCTTCTGAAGATAGAGGCGGATATGATGATTGTAACCAGCGTTTCGCTGATCAACTCGCCCCCCTTTGTGCCTATGATGGTGTCTGCAATGAAGAACCCCAAGGTGCTGGTGCCCGGCATCACCGTCGGAATCATCGGCTTTGCCGTTGGAAATTACCTCGGAATTCTCGCAGAGAGATTGTTTGCGTTGCTATAGTTTTTACGCTATATCCGCATGTAAAAATACGCTTCTGATTCCAGAAGCGTATTTTTATTGCTACGAATGAGGGTGTAGGTGTAGCGCCCCACTAGAATCGAGTTCCTCCTCCGCCAAATCCGCCGCGGTTGCCGCCAAAACCACCACGTCCGCCGCCGGGGCCGCCAAAGCCGCCGCGACCGCCGCGGTCGTTGTTGAACTTGCCAAATGTCCAGGTGAGTTTGAACAATATGTAGCGGCCAAGACGGTTGCTCCAGCTGTCAAGCAGGTAGTTCTCGTTCATGGTACGGGAGATGCTTTTGCTCTGCTCCAGCAGGTCGTATGCGTTTACGGCGAGAGAAACCGCGCCAAGCTTGTAGCTTACGCCGGCATTCCATATGAATTCCGGGTCATTGTAACCTGCGGTGTATCCGCGGTAGAATGTATATGTGGCGTCACTGCTCAGCTCAAGTCTGTTCCAAAGGGTCCATACAACTGATCCCATGATTGAGTTGTCAAGGGTGTGCTTGTCTGCTGCAGAGTTGAGAGAATATACTGCATTGTTGTAGCGGATGTTGCCGCCAATGGATGCATACAGGTTGTCGCCGTTGTAGCGTAGGCTCAGATCCTCTGATATGGTATACGCCGTGGTTTTGCTCTCGCCAAAGCCGCTTTCGCCGTTGTAGAACTTGCCGCCGTAAGCATCCACACTGCCATCTGGAGTGGTGCCCCAGAAGTCTTTCATGAAGCTGTCATAATCAAAGGTGGTTGCATCAAGGCCTTCGCGTGAGGCAACGTTCTGGTAGCTCACGGCATTGGTCAGTGACGCGCGGGTGTTGGAAGCTATGGAGAAGCTGGAGCGGGCAATGGGGGTGTTGTAAGAGATGAACGTATTGTACGACTGGGAAGGTTTTTTCGCATTCACCGGTATGGAGTAGCTCACACCATCCTTGTCAAACCAGCTGGCGGTAACCACGCTGTTGAGGCCGTAATTGAAAAAGAAACCTGTAGTAAGGGAAGAGAATGTATACTTGTTGTTGGTATTGAAAAATACCCGGGCATTATGTGTGAAGGAGGGGAGCAGGTATGCATTACCCATGGTTACTGCAGTAGGGTTGGATACGTCAAGTATAGGCTGCATACGGCTGGTAGAGGGTTGGGAAGAGCGTCCGTTATAGTTGGCGCGCAGGTTGGTGGTCTGGCTGAAATTATATCTGGCGCGCACCTCGGGTGACCAGTTGAGCAGCCATTCTCCCTCTCCCATATCGGTGGTGACACCGAACTTGGTTGTATGGGTCTCGTTGTATGTGGGTTGCAGCGAAGCACCAAACTGGATATAGTTACGGTCTTTCTGGAACTGCATGCTGACTCCGGCCTGATGGTTAATGAATATGTTCTCTACGCTACTGCTGTAATATACGTTTATATCCTCAGAATACCCCTTTTCGTCCATGTCGCGGATAAAATCGGTATCGTCTGTGGTGTGTTCTGCGCCGAGCCAGTCATAAGTATTCTTTACGGAGTTGCTGTGGGTGTAGCTGGCGTTGTACCGGGCGCTGAGGAACCAGTTCTCTGAGAGTGGCTCGGTGTACTCCAGGCTGCCGCTCAAACTCATGTTTTTAGAATCGGTGTGTGAATACTGGTCTATCAGGGTTGAGGTGCCGGTGGATATGTAATCGGTCTTGGAGAATTCCTTTGCATCGCTCTGGCTGCCGGAGAAACTGTAGCGTCCGCCAAAGGTGATGGTACGGCCCGGTTTGACAATGCGCTTGCCAATCATGAAACGGCCATCCGCGGTCCTGCTCTGAGTGATTCCGTATGAGAATGAGCGGGAGTCGTTCAGTTTAGAAAAGATGTCGCTATCATCCTCTGTGCCGGTGGTGTTGCTGCTGCTCTTGTCGCTGGTGCTCCACTCCAGGTTGAATCTGGGGCGGAAGAATATGCGTGTGCCATCGGGCTCATAACTGATTTCGCCGCCGACCTCCACGAACTTGGTTCCACTCGTGGATTTGCTGTCGGAAGATGTCAACAGGTCGTCGCCATCATTTACGTAGGTTGTCTTCTCGTCTTTGCTCTGGACGTCGCTCTTGCGCTGACCATACTCTGCGCTGATGTTGGTCTCCAGATCCTTGACCCGAGTAGAGCCGTAGTTTACGCCGGCCATCCACTCGTCGTTGATACCTTTCATCCCGCCAAAGCCGCCGCCACCGGGGCCTCCCGGGCCAAAGCCACCACGGGAGTTGGTGTTGTTGCCATTGGCTACAAACGCCAGTTGGTCGGTCTCGTTGAACCGGCCGATGATGCCGTTGCCCTGATAACGCCAGTCGTTTGAAAGAGCAAACTTGCTGCCGTCGACGGGTGCGCTGCGCAGGTCTCGGCCAACACCTCCGGAGAGGTTGCCGAACCAGCTGTCGAACATACCCTTATAGGTGCTAACGTCAATAATCTTCTCCGTATCATCGTCTTCTATGCCGCTGAACTGGGCCTGCTCAGATTTCTTGTCAATCACCTTGACCTTCTCGATTACATTCACCGGGATGTTCTCAGTGGCCAGGCTGGGGTCGTCAAGGAAGAAAGTCTTGCCGTTGAGGGTAATCTTCTTTATGGTCTCTCCGCCCGAAGTGATGCTGCCGTCGCTGCCGATCTCAATGCCCGGCAGCTTGCGGAGCAGGTCAATCAGAACCGCGTTGTCCTTGACCTTGAATGATGATGCGGTGTATTCTATCGTATCCTGCTTGATGGTGATTGCGTTGCCGACAGCAGAGATGGTTGCCCCCTCCAGCATCTGGAAATCCTCCTTGAGGGCCATTGTCCCCAGGTTTACGTTAGCTTTGTTTACATTTACCGTGCGTTTGAGGGTCTCGTAGCCCATCAATTCTGCCTTGAGGATATATTGGCCGTAACTTATCTTCTCAAACTGTGCCTTACCGTCCAGGCCTGCCAGGGCATAGTGCAGAGCGGTGGTATCGCTCTCCGGGTATAGGACAACTGCGGCATAGGATGCCGGTTCGCGGGTAAGTGTATCTACAAGTGTCAGTTTTACAGTGGCTTTGGGTTGTGCCGCAGCAGAGAAAGCAAAGGCTGCGAACATCAGGATAACTATAATCTTTTTCATACGGTTGATTAGACTGCAAATATACCCCTAAGTTTAATTTTACGTAAATAATCATTATTTTTGAGCGTAATAAATACCAGATGAACGATTACGAGCAGATATCTTTTGGCGACGATCTCCGCCACGATTATATGAAGTACCGTATCCACAAGATTCTTCTTGTGTGCAGCAGTTACGACGGCTATACTCTAGAAGAGGACGGTCATATAGATTCCCAGATTAACAGCGAATACATTGAGCTGAACATGAGCAATCCACCTGCAATCACCAGGGTGAGCAGTGCCGATGAGGCTCTGGGCAGGCTCTCTGCCGGGGAGAAGTTTGATTTTGTACTTACCATGTACAATGTGGGCGGGATGACTGTATTTGACTTTGCAGAGAAAATCAAGGAGATATGCCCCGATATGCCGGTTTTCCTTATTACAAGTTTTTCCCGGGAGATATACCGTCGTATAGAGGAGAGGCACTGCGAAGCAATCGACAATATTTTCTGCTGGCACGGTACTGCTGACCTCATCATCGCCATAATCAAACTGGCGGAAGACTATCTTAACGCAGAGAGCGATATCCTGGAGGGTGGGGTGCAGGCAATCCTGCTGGCAGAAGACTCGTTCCGTTTTTACTCTACCTACCTGCCTGAACTCTACCGTATCCTGCTGCTGCAGAACAGCGAATTTATCAAGGATGCATATAACGAGCAGCAGATGATTGCCCGCAAGCGGTCGCGCCCCAAGGTGCTGCTGGCAACCAACTATTCCGATGCGGTAGAACTCTATCAGAAATACAAAAACAACCTGCTGGGCGTGATTACCGACCTTGGAATGATAATCCACAAGGGCGACCTCAGCGAGACCGAAAAGTCCGACGCCGGCGTCGATATTATCAAGATGGTCAAGGAGCAGACGCCTTGGATGCCAGTGATAATGCAGTCGCAGCAGGTAGAATACAAGGCGCTGGCGGAGTCGCTGGGAGCCGGCTTTATCCCCAAAAGCAGCAAGAATCTCCTTGAGAACATACATGACGTTATCCACTCCGAGTTCGGATTCGGAGATTTTATCTTCACCGACCCCGATTCGGGACTCGAACTTGGCCGGGCGCACGACCTCTATCAGATGCAGAAACTGATTGAAACGGTCCCCGACGATGTGCTGGAGCACCATCTCAGCCAGATGCACCTCTCTAAATGGCTCTATGCCCGTGGCCTGTTCCCGATTGCCAAGGTTCTGCGCAGTATGAACAGCAGCCAGTTCACTTCTACAGAAGAGCACCGTCGCGCAATAGTTCGTCTGCTCAAAGAGTACCGTACGCTGCTGGGGCAGGGTATTGTGGCCAATTTTGACGAGAATACCTACAGTGATGCCGTTGCCTTTGCAAAGATCGGCGATGGCAGTATAGGCGGCAAGGCGCGCGGCCTGGCCTTCATGAACGGCATTATTGCCAAGCACGAGCAATACAAGAAGTATCCCGACGTGCGCATTACCATCCCGCGCAGCATCGTTATCGCTACCGACTATTTTGAGGAGTTTATCAACTCCAATGGCCTGCAATATATAATTGCAAAAGACACTACTGACGATTTCCTACTCAGCGAGTTCTTGAATTCAACGATTCCGCAGTCGCTGCACCGCAAGCTCAAGAAGTTTGTCTCCACTTGCCGCAGGCCGCTGGCAATAAGATCTTCTTCCAAGTTGGAAGATTCAAACTATCAGCCGTTTGCCGGGGTTTATTCAACGTACATGATTCCCCGTTGTGAAGACGACGGGCAGATGCTCCGAATGCTTATCCGGGGCATCAAGAGTGTATATGCTTCGGTCTATTTTGCATCTTCCAAGGCTTATATCCAGACCTCCCAGAATGTGCTCAGTGAAGAGCGTATGGCGGTTCTGGTGCAGGAGGTGTGCGGTACTGAGCAGGACGGGCTCTATTTCCCTACACTGTCTGGCGTAGCACGCTCCCGCAATCTCTATCCAATTGGGTATGAGAAGCCAGAAGATGGTGTGTGCAACGTTGTGATGGGCCTGGGCAAGGAGGTGGTTGACGGGGGCAAGACCCTGCGTTTCTCACCCGCATACCCCGACAAAGCCCTGCAGACATCCACGGTGGAGCTTACCATAAGCGATGCCCAGACAGAGGTGCTGGCGCTTAATCTGGATCCGGGCAAGTTCCTTCCCTCTGTTGACGAGGCGGTCAACATAGAGAGACTGCCGGTGAGCAAGATAGGAGGCTTCAGAAACGCTAAGTATGTCTGCTCAAATTATGACTATGCCAACAACCGCATCAGCGAGGGACCTACTTTCAACCAGTCGTTTAAGGTGATAACCTTCAACAGTATCCTTAAATACAACTCTTTCCCGCTGGCCGAGATTATCAGGGACCTGCTCCGGATAGGCGAGGAGGGGCTCCGCTGCCCAGTTGAGATAGAGTTTGCAGTGAACATGGACGTCGAGCCGGGCGCCCCCCGCGTTTTCAACTTCTTGCAGATACGCCCCATCATCAACGGCCTGGACGAGGCCAAGGTGGATTGGGACACTATCTCTACCGATGATGCAATTATCTACTCTGAGTGTGCTCTGGGTGTAGGTGAGATAAAGGGACTGCAGCACCTGATATACATGAAGTTTGACAAGTTCTCTTCCCTTAAGACCAACGAGATTGCAGAGGAGCTGTACAAGTTGAACGCAATGATGAAAGAGCAGGGTCATGAGTATGTCCTTGTGGGGACGGGCCGCTGGGGCTCTTCTGACCCCAACCTTGGAGTTCCCGTTAAATGGGGGCATATCTCTCAGGCAAAGGTCATAGTGGAGATGGCGCTCAAGAACTTTAACATAGAGAGCAGCCAGGGTACCCATTTCTTCCAGAACGTGACCTCTCTTGGCGTGGGTTACTTCTCTCTCAACCCATCCGACGGGGACGGTATCTTTGATGAGAAGAGGCTGGATGCCATGAATGCTGAATATGATGGAGAATGGTTCAGGATAGTGCGTTTTGACAAGCCTCTCACGGTGTATGCAGACGGCCGTTGCCGCAAGGGCCTTGTGAAAGAGTGATTTGATATTTGCAGGATTATTTGTAATTTTGTGAGTCGGTATATTAAAACGATGGCAATATGGCAGAGGATATGATTTCGGCTCTATCGGCCAAAGTGGAAAAGCTAATCTCTATGTATGAGGCAGAGCGCTCCCGCAGCGCTTCGCTTAATGATGAGGTGGATTCATATCGCAGCCAGATTGCACAGTATAAAGAGAAACAATCAGTTTTAGAACAAAAAGTAAATACATTAGAGGATAAATTACATAACTTACAGTTGGCAGGCGCATTTACGGCGTCACCAGGGGACAGTGCAGGGGCAAAGCGCAGATTGAATGCTGTGATAAAGGAGATAGATGAGTGTATAGCAATGTTAGGTTAATCGCATACTATGGATGAGAAGCAGAAAATAACGGTTACCATAGGCGGGCGCAAGTTCACCTTTCACATCCAGCCCGAAAATGAGGAACGGGTGCGTGCTGCGGTGAAGAAGATAGAAGAGAAGGTATCTTTCTACGCCTCCAAGTATGCTACAAAAGATATGCAGGACATTCTGAGCATAGTGTTGATGGAGTTCGTGATGCAGTATATATCGCTAGAAGCTAAAGACGATGCCAAGGATTTGCTGGCGGGAATCGCCAGCCTTGACAAGCGTTTGGAAGAATACATAAACAGTGGCCGTTAGTTGACTCTTTGCCAAAATCAACATTTTTAACTTCCAAAAGAGTTCGCGGCTGCCAAAAACGGGCCTAGGTTACCCTTTACGGGGATTCCATTTATGGGACGGAGGAAGTTTGCGGCATTAACCACCGGACTTAAATCTTACCTTGCAAGATTTTTGGACTTACAGTAACTAGCGGCCTTTTTTATATAATCCCGGGCGGAGCCTGTTGTAAGTTATTGGATGAGGCTATACAACTAACAATAACTATACAATGATCGCATATGTAATAACGGCCGTTCTGGCCGCAGCGGCAGGTATCCTGCTGTACATTTTCGTAAAAAGGATAATCCTTAAGAAGAAAGGGGATGAGATAATCCGCAATGCAGAACTTGAGGGCGAAAACATAAAGAAAGAGAAGATAATCCAGGCCAAGGAGAAGTTCCTCCAGCTCAAGAGTGAGCATGAGGCCGCAATCAACGAGAAAAATGCCCAGATACAGCAGGTAGAGAATCGCATCCGTCAGAAAGAGAGTCAGATAGGGCAACAGAAGAACGATCTGGATCGCAAGCTCAAGGAGAATGACCAGATAAAAGAGAATCTCCAGCGCCAGTTGGAAATCCTCAACAAGAAGAAAGAGGAGTATGATTCTATGCGGGAAGAGGCCATCCGCAAACTTGAAGAGGTGGCTGGCATGACTGCAGAAGATGCCAAGGAACAACTGATTGACAGCATGAAGGCCGAGGCCAAGACCCAGGCGATGTCTTATATCAACGATGTTATGGATGAGGCCCGTCTTACTGCAAGCAAAGAGGCCAAACGGATAGTTATCAATACCATCCAGCGTACCGCTCCGGAAGTTGCAATTGAGAACGCAGTTACTGTGTTCAATATAGAGAACGATGAGATCAAGGGTCGTATAATTGGCCGTGAAGGTCGTAATATCCGTGCCCTGGAGGCTGCAATCGGTGTGGAGATAGTGGTAGATGACACTCCTGAGGCTATCCTTATTTCTGCTTTTGACCCCGTCCGCCGCGAGGTTGCACGCCTGGCGCTCCACCAGCTGGTCGCCGACGGCCGTATCCATCCGGCACGCATAGAGGAGGTTGTGGCAAAAGTGAGCAAACAGCTTGACGAGGAGATTATGGAGATAGGAAAGCGCACCTGCATCGACCTCGGTATCCACGGTCTCAACTCCCAGCTGGTAAAGATGGTGGGCCGTATGAAATACCGCTCTTCCTATGGACAGAACCTTTTGCAGCACTCCCGTGAGGTGGCAAATATCTCTGCGATCCTGGCTGCGGAACTTGGTCTCAACCCCAAGGTTGCAAAACGCGCCGGCCTGTTGCACGATATCGGCAAGGTGGCAGAAGAGGAGTACGAGTTGCCGCACGCAATAGTAGGTATGCAGATTGCTGAGAAGTGCAAGGAGAAGCCGGAGGTTTGCAACGCCATAGGTGCACACCACGAGGAGGTTGAGATGCAGACCCTCATCGCCCCGATTGTGCTCGTGGCCGATGCTATTTCAGGTTCCCGTCCCGGTGCCCGCCGTGAGGTGATAGAGTCTTACATCAAGCGTCTCAAAGACATGGAGAACATTGCCGCATCCCACTCCGGTGTTGTCAAGGCTTATGCAATCCAGGCTGGCCGTGAGCTCCGCGTGATTGTCGGGGCCGACCAGGTGAGCGATGCTGAGTGCGACGAAATCTCCAACGAGGTTGCACGCAAAATCCAGGATGAGATGACCTATCCCGGTCAGGTGAAAGTTACCGTAATCCGCGAGGTGCGCAGCGTGGCATTTGCAAAATAATAACCAGATAAACATCTTCTTTATGGACAATAATCAGAACAATAATCAGTTAAACATAGAGATAGCTCCCGAGATGGCCGGGGGGATCTATTCTAATCTTGCTGTTATCACCCATTCCCAGAGCGAATTTATTGTTGATTTCGTGCAGATGATGCCGGGTATTCCCAAGCCCAAAGTGGCCAGCCGCATTGTGATGACGCCAGAACACGCAAAGCGCCTGTTGATGGCCTTGCGCGACAATATCTCCAAGTATGAGTCGGAGAACGGAGAGATCAAGATACGCAAGCAGGGGATGACCATAGCGCCGCTGGGAGAGGCATAGCATTATGTTCTCTAAAGAAGACATACGCCAGATAGAGGAGCGTGGCGCTTCTCTGTCTCAGATCGGGGAACAGATTGACCGGTTCAGGAAAGGCTTTCCGGCAATGAAGATTGCGGGGGCAGCTGTCCCCGGCCGCGGAATCCGTGTGCTTACCCAGGCTGAAGCCAAAGCGGCAGCAGATTATTATCAGAATGCCGGCGTCAAGGGCAAATGCAAGTTCGTTCCCGCCTCCGGTGCAGCTTCGCGGATGTTCAAGGATATGTTCGCCGGCCTGGATAAGTTGCGCTCCGGCGAGGACCTGCCGGCAGATGCACCCGGGTCAAAACTTGCAGCCCGCATAGAGGAGTTTGCCTTCTACACCCCCGAGATGTTTGGAACCCCTGTCGATACCGCTTTGTATCGCAGGGAGACACTCTCAAAACTGCTGTGTGACGAGGGTCTGGGGTATGGCTCAAAACCCAAAGGGGTCTTGAAGTTCCACCGTTATGCCGACGAGGTCCGCACCGCGATGGCGGAGCATCTTGTGGAGGCTGCCGATTATATGCGCGACCAGGACGGTGTCTGTCGCCTTGTGTTCACGATTTCCCCCGAACACAGGTCTCTTTTCGAGGCTGCCCTCGCCCAGGTCAGGGAGAAGTACGAGGCCCGTTACGGTGTGAAATATGACATCTCTTTCACATATCAGGATAAGGCGACGGACACTATTGCCGTGGATATGGAAAATGAGCCTTTCCGTACCTCGGAAGGGGAGTTGCTCTTCCGTCCTGCAGGCCATGGCGCTCTAATCCATAACCTGAATAAGGTGGAAGAGGAGCTGGTTTCCATTAAGAATATCGATAATGTGGCCCACGAGAAGCTGCTCCCGACGACTTCGCTTTACAAGTGGGTGCTTATGGGAGAGGCGCTCAAACTGCGTGACCGCATCTTCTCTTACCTGAGGGCTCTTGAGACTCCCGATGAAGAACTGTGCAAAGAGATAGAGGCGTTCCTTGAAAACGAACTGTGCGTGACCCTTCCCGCCGCTGAGTCATTTGAGGCACGGGTGGCCGCACTCCGCGCAAAACTTGACAGGTCTGTCCGCGTGTGCGGTATGGTACGCAACGAGGGTGAGCCGGGTGGAGGTCCGTATATCGTCGAGGGTAAGGACGGCAGCACTTCGCTTCAGATTCTGGAGAGCGTGCAGATTCCCAAGGATGATCCGGCAGCTATGGCGGCGATGGCCGGGGCGACGCATTTCAACCCGGTGGATCTGGTATGCCTGCTGCGCGATTATAAGGGCAATAAGTTTGACCTTCTCAGTCGTATCGATCCCGATGCCGGATTTATGAGCAGCAAGAGCTATCAGGGGCGCGAACTTAAGGCGCTTGAGATGCCCGGGCTCTGGAACGGGGCTATGAGTGACTGGAATACCCTGTTTGTTGAGGTTCCCGTGGAGACCTTCAATCCCGTAAAAGTCGTATTGGATTTATTGCGTCCTGCCCATCAGGCGTAGCCGATATAGGCAGAGACAGCAACAAACCATTTACAAGCGAAGGTCTCTGCCCTTAACGAATGACGTTAGAAACTAGTTCCTGCATCTGATCTATGATGTAATCCGCGCCTGCGGTTGCAAGCTGTTCGCGGGAACCGTTGCCCCAGGTGACACCGCAGGTAGCGGCTCCGGCATTGCGCCCCATCAGTATGTCGACCGCCATATCACCGACTACGAGGGTCTCGCCGGCAGATATCCCGAAATGCTCCATACACTGCAGCACCGGATCGGGATTTGGCTTGGGCCGGGTCTGGAAATCGACGCCGAGCACATAACTGATATATTTTTCCAAGCCCATATCTCTGACAAAAGCATTCAGCGAGACAGACAGCCGTGACGACGCCACGCTCATCTCAATTCCCATCCCGCTGATCTTGGCGAGCGTCTCACATACGCCGGGGAACGGCTGGGGATTGAGCATTGCTTTGTACTCGTCAAACACAGCCCTGTAGAGTGATGCACATTCCTGGCAGCGTTCGCGGCCTATCCCGGGCGCCATAATCTCAAAGCCGGCCTCCAGCGGCAGCCCGATTGTAGATGCAATGGTGGCCTCGTCAGTTACAGGGTAGCCCATCCGCCGCATCGTCTCCTGCATAGTCATCACTATGTTTGCCTTGGTGTCGCCCAGAGTCCCGTCAAAGTCAAATACTATCAGCTTTGTCTTCATATTGTTCTTTTTACGGGTTCAAATGTACGTAAATGCCCTAATTCTTTATACATTTGTATGATACATTTATCGCTATGAAAAGGACAATCACTCTTCTGGGCTGTCTCCTGGCGGCAAGATTCGCCGTAGCACAGGAGATATCTGACCTAGATATAACCGTCAGGGTTTTTGCCGACGGCTCCGCCCATTTCACGCAAGTGTGGGATGCAACCGTCTCTTCTGGCACTGAATTCTATATTCCGGTTGGCAATTTGGGCAAGATGACTATTTCTGGCCTGCAGGTCAGTGAGAACGGCCGGCAATATGTCAGCGAAGGCAATAACTGGAAAGTGAAGCGTTCCCTTGAGCAGAAAGCCGGACGGTGCGGCATAGTAGAGAAGAGTGACGGGGTGGAGCTTTGCTGGGGGCAGGGTTCGATGGGCCGTCATATCTGGACCGCGGAATTCGATGCCGCCAATCTGGTTCAGGGCTATGACGATTATGACGGGTTCAACTTTATGTTTGTCAACCCAGACATCGGCAATATCCAGAACGCACGCGTCACAATCGAGAACGCCACCGACGGTGAAGAGTGGACCAGCGATAACGTCAAGGTGTGGGCATTCGGATTCAAGGGCAATATCGAGGTCAAGGACGGCAGTATTGTCTGCACCACCTCGGAGCCGATGTCCAAGTCGCGCAAGATCATCATACTGGCCCGCTTTGACAAAGACCTGGTTCAGCCCCTGGTATCCAACGACAAATCTTTCTCCAAGCTTCAGGACAAGGCTATGAAGGGGAGCGACTATAACGATGACGACGATAAATTGGATATCGTGGCCCTTTTCCTGGTCCTGATTCCGGTTCTGGTCGCATTCTTCGTGGGCATCTGGTTCACCTGGGCAAAGATTACCGGTCGTACCCTTTCTAAAAAGATATACGGTGTGAACAAAGTCACCGGATGGTGGCGGGAGCCGCCGCAGGAGGGGAACCTGTTCGCATCTTATTACATCCTTGACAAGGGTGACATCTTCCAGCAGCACAAGTTCAACAAGGACCTTATAGGGGCGTTGTTCCTCAAGTGGGTGCTTGAAAAGAAGGCAATACCGGAGAAGGATGAAAAACATCCCAAGCGTGTCAACCTCAGGCTGGACCCTGCCTCGCTGTTCTACGACCCCAGCGAAGGAGAGCTGTTCCAGATGGTGATGGAGGCTGCCGGCGACAATCAGATACTGGAGAACGGTGAGTTTGAGAAGTGGTCAAAGAAGAAGTACGAACGCTTTTTGGACTGGCCAAAGAAGGCCCTGGATAGCGGAAAGACCTATCTTGTTGATAAGGGACGCCTGGACAGCCACGGACGCAGCACAGAAGATGGCTACGAAAAGGCGCAGCAGGTTATCCAGTTCAAGAACTTCCTTAAGGATTTCACCCTTAACAACGAACGGGAAGTTCCGGAGGTGGCACTCTGGAAAGATTATCTGGTGTTCGCACAGTTGTACGGCATTGCAGATGAGGTTGCAAAGCAGCTCAAGAAGCTGTTCCCCGCCGATTTTGAGCGCTATGCACAGAGTATCGATATGGATCCTGTATATCTGTCGCGTATCATCTATCTGAACCGCAATATCGCCAACAACGCATATAACAACGCCGCCGCTAAGCTCAGCAGCGTCCGTAGCAGCGGTGGAGGCGGATTCTCGTCCATAGGCGGTGGCGGCGGGTTCTCCGGCGGCGGCTTTGGCGGCGGCAGCCGGTAGCCACTCTGCTAACGCTTATTATTTAAATTATACTCATTGTTGCTCCGGTCTGACAACTACGGCAAGAGTTTCAAGAAACTCAAGACCATAAAGATTAAGGGGAGCAAACTGATAGCCTAAACGGTGACAATCACGACCCGTCCCGGCTCAGCCCTGATAGAGTACAGGCGATTATAAGCATCAGGTGATTTGGCCGTGAGTTACAAATAAAACAGGGAGATGCGGAGAGTTTTTGCTATCTTCGTGTTTGTATGAAAGGAATTGTGTCATTTATTCTGGATTTGTGCCAGAAGAAAGAAGGGACAGAGGTCGAATTCAAGTCTGCTATTGGCGGTTTTCCGGGGAGTTTCTGGGAGACTTATTCGGCTTTTGTGAATACGAAGGGTGGCGTGATTGTGCTTGGCGTGAAAGAAAAGAATCATCACTTCACTCCCGATGGATTCACGGATGAGCAGGTAGACAAGTATAAGAAGACGTTCTGGGACTGTGTAAATAATAAGGGCAAGGTGAGTCATTGCCTGTTGATGGATAAGGATGTGATTGAGGGAGAGTTTGACGGTAAGAAGGTATTGGTATTTGTAATACCCCGTGCTCCTTTCGATGTGAAGCCGGTTTATATCAACGGGAATCCGAATCAGGCGTTTAAGCGTAACCACGAGGGGGATTATCTTTGCTCAAAGGAAGAGATTAGCCGGATGTTTGCCGATGCGATGGTTCTTACCAATCCGCAGGACAGCCGGATTCTGAAGAATTTCTCGCTTGAACGAGATTTTGACCAAACCACCATCAGGCAGTATAGGCAATTGTTTAAGATAAAACACGAAGGTCATGCATGGAATGATCTGGGTGATCTTGAGTTCCTGCAGCGACTGGGAGGATACCGAGTGGATCAGGAGACTGGCGAGAAAGGCTTTACGCTGGCTGGCGTGTTGATGTTCGGTACTGAACTGGCCATTATGGGCGTAATGCCGCGTTACTTCGTTGATTTCCGGGAGAAACTCAGCAGCGATCCGAACATCCGTTGGACAGATCGTGTCTACCCGGACGGTATGTGGGAGCCGAATCTTTATCAATTCTATCGACGTGTCCTGCCGAAGCTTTTCCTGGCATTACCGACCCCGTTCCAGATGGAGGGCGTTTATCGCCAGGACGAGACCACTGCACATAAGGCTGTCAGAGAGGCGTTAGTGAACTGTATTGTTCACGCCTCGACACGTCTCTACGAAGGTCCTGTCATTGAACGTTATCCTGACCGGCTGTATTTCTCTAATCCGGGAACGATGCTCGTGAGCGTAGAGGACTTCTTCGAAGGCGGCCATAGCATTTGCCGCAACTCCGCCCTCCACAAGATGTTCGAGATGATTGGCGGCGGCGAACGTGCCGGTAGCGGGGCAGATACTATCAAGAAAGGCTGGGCTGATAACAAGTGGCCAGTGCCTGAAATCAAGGAACACTTTGGTCAGAATGATGACCGGGTAGAGCTGACGTTGCGGCTTGTTCAGTCCACCAGTTCACCTGGGAAGGGTACTGAAAACGAAGAAACTAGGGTAAAAACTAGGGTAAAAATTAGGGAGATAATTGGTAGAAATCCCGAGGTGACCATTCTGGAGATGGCAAAGGAGATCGGTGTGACTCCCAAAACTATTGAATGGCACATCGCCAAAATGAAAGGAGTGGAGATTGAACGGGAAGGACCAGCCAATGGGGGCCATTGGATTCTTCTTAAACCATAAATGACTTTTAACCGATTATCTGTACCTCGCCGGAGATGCCTTCCATATTTTTGACAAATACACCCGCCAACTTTAGGAGTAAAGGGTCTGAGGGATGCAGGGGATATTGTGCTTATTAGCGGAACGTCAGCTTCAGAAGCTCCGGTTAAAGGAGGGCCCAAAGCGCACGATATACTGATATCGGACTATCGTGAGGTCCAATCGTCTCCAGAGCGCTCTGTAAGCGGGGCCTTATCCGCACGATTCTGGCGAAGCGATAAAAGGCTCGACTTGGCTTGATATGACACGGCGCCTGAAATCTGTGCTCGTCCTGACGGACTGCATATCCCAGCGGGTTCTCAGCTCGCTTCGCTCGTTCGAGATAACGCAGGGTTTTCCCAGTGCCCCGAGATGTGTGAGCGCCCCAATATTCTAGCGCTATTCGTCAAATACCGTGTTGTTGAGTACTATGCCTTTGACGCCCACAATCGTACTGCCGCGGGTCATTCCCTCGCCGACGGCGTCGCGGCGGCGAATGGTCTCTTCTGACATCGGAAATTCTTCCGGCACTACCTTTGTGAATGAGCAGTTGGTGAACACTAGGTTCTCGTAAGGATGGTCCTCTGGTGAGAATATCTCTATACCACAGAGGGAACGGGCGTGTACGTCGGTGAAGTAGATGTTGCGGACCCCCTTAAACTTGACGGACTCGTCGGGATAAACGTACATATGGAGGGGACATTCGTAAATCTCGTCCATAATGATGTTGGAGAAGATGATCTCCTCTATCAGCGAAGATTCCAGACCGAAGTCGTTGTTGAAGCCCGGGCGGGGAAAATCGATTCCGATGCCGAGCCAGCTCTTGGTTATCACAAGGTTTGAGAAGATGCAGTTGCGGATATGGCCGTCGTTTGACCACCCAAGGCGGATGGCGTATGCCCACGACTTGAGGGTGCAGTTGGTAACGACGACCCTCTCGCAGATGCGCGGCTCCTTTAGCGAACGGCTGTTTGCGCGGACGATGACGGCATCGTCGCCCGCCTCGATGATACAGTTGGATACTGTTACATCGCGGCTGCAGTTTATGTGGATTCCGTCGTTGTTGGGAAAGCGCATATCCGACAGTATCTTGCAGCGGTCAAAGTGGACAAAATCGCAGTCGTGGACCCAGTAGCTCCATCCTGCAGGCTGGTTGACCATAGTGACGTCGGTCACGGTGACATACTTGCATCCTGCAAAGAAGACCACCCTGGGGAGTGTCTGCTCCGTGGGGTGAATACGTTTGAAAGGCCATCCGCCACGGTATTCGTCGTCGGGGACAGGGCAGACGTGGTATTGTCCGTTGCAATCGATCGTGCCCCGGCCGGTAATGGCTATGTTCTCCGCCTCATCGGCAAAGATGAAGGCTGCGTTGCGCTTGCGCGGCAGATTCTCGGAATTGTAGTGCCGAGCATCGGTCCGGTCGGGGAAGTCGTTGATGTCGGGCGAGGCCAGCAGCACCGCGTCTGCATCTATGAAAAGCTCCACTCCGCTCTTGATTTCGATGGGGCCGGAGAGGAAAGTGCCTCCCGAGAGTATCACTCGGCCGCCGCCGGCGGCGCTGACATCGTCAATCGCCTTCTGGATGGTCTTGGTGATCTTGGTCTTGCCGTCGGCCCTGGCACCAATAGACTTGACGTTGATATCCTTTGCCTGGGTATGGAAGGCCAGTAGTGAAAATGCAAGAGCAAGGGTGACGATTCTCTTCATAGCTTATCTTGAAACGTTGGGCCTGCCGTCCACAGTGATGTTGCGGCAGTGGACCTCCCTGATGCCGAAGTCGCTGCAGACGTTGTCGTAGAACTGGCAGTTTTCGCAGTCGTTGAGCACGACTTCCGTGCCGTAGTTGTCCGTAAAGACATTGTTGCGGACCACAAGGCCGGAGTTTACGTAGGGGCCGTGCCTCTCGACATCGGAGGTGACGTAAATCACAGAACCGTCCCAGTCAGGACCCGTACAGATTGTGTAAAGGATGTTGCAGTTTGCTATGTAGTTGTGCTCTACAACCATATCGCGCATAGGGCCGGCCTCGTGCCACCAGAGCTCGCCGCCCAGTTTGAGGGCGCTCATAGAGGTCTTCATAATCTTGTTGTAGCCCACGTAGGCGCGCGGAACCTTCACGTAGAATGCCCGGCCGCACTTGGATATCACGGTGTTGTTCACGATGTTGGCGTAGGCGAAGGTGTTGTTGTAAAGGAAGCAGCTGTCGCACTGCTCTTTAGTAATGGGCTTGTCCAGCGTTACGACCACCTTCCAGTCCCTCCAGGAGGTGTCCACGGCCTGCACCACATACTTGTCAAAATGCTCAAGGTCGTGGCGGTTTATCAGGTGCAGGGTATCCCCTTTGTGGGGATAGTCCAGCGACTGGGCGTGAAGGTCAGCCTTCTCCACGCGGATTTCTACCTTGTGGTCATCTTCCTGCGCGTAAGGATACCAATAGTAATTGTGGATGTTGGTGCAGTCGTCAAGACAACCGCGGAACATACAGTTCTGGATGGTGATATTGCCGCGGCACGATGTGAAGTGGGTCGCATCGGTGGTGGTGCTGGTATATCGGCCGGGGTAGGGGACTATCTGCACGTGGTCCAGAAGGATGTCTGTGGTCTCGTGCCCCACGATGCCCATTCCCGGGAAGCTGTATATTATGATGTCCTTGAGAGTGACATTCTCGCTCTCGCGCAGCATATAGCAGGGACGGTAGTGGCCGCCGTGCTTGATGACCAGAATGTCGCCGACCTTAGCGATACTGTTGCTGAACTTGAATTGAACCTTGCCGGGAGAAGGGGAACCGGTCATACCGCCGTCCACGTCAAAGAAAAAGCCTGATGACGGGCTGTAAAACTCGGTGCGGCCCTGGACCACCTTGTCGCTGTATTTGTAGTACTCCGTGTCGAACTCAGCCTCTATCATATCGCCCTTAATCGAAGTAATCACCGCCTCTATGTTGTTGTGGCGCTTGTAGTCTATCTGAAGACCCTTCACCGTGACATTCTTGCAGCGGATGAAGGCCAGCAGCTCCATCCACCCCTCTACCATCAGTTTGGCGCCGTAGGCCTCTATGGTGAGGTCCTTTGCCCCTGTAAAGTCAAGCCCCGTTACATAGGGTTTGGTGGGGATAAAGAGGTAGCGCTGCACCTGGAGGCCATAGCCGTAGGTGCCGTCAATCGCCTCGCGCTCAATCTTCGCCGCTTCAGGGTCGGAGAAATCATAAACGCCGGCAGGGAAGACCAGCGTGGTGCCGGCGTGCGTGCGGCAGTACTCCGCCGCCTTTCGCAGAGCGTCAGCGTCGTTTATCCCGTCATCAGGAACAGCTCCGAAATCCTTTACAGAAACTCTTGTGGGTGTAGTCTTGTTGCAAGCGCCCAGAACCACGGCGGCAATTGCAATTAAAAAGAGAGTTGACTTTTTCATATATGTATCAGGTTTATTAGCGGGTTGAAAAAAGGAGCATCTCCTTCTTTACCGCAAATCTACTGAAATATCTTCATTCAGCGACAGCAATACATACTTTTCCGATACTAACTCAAATTTCGCAGCGTCCGCGAATGAGCCCTATAGTGTAACATAGTGCCACTTTGTCGACGCTGTGAGGCATTTTGCCCTGGCAGCGTCTGCGGAACCCGCTCAAAAGCAGCCTCAGTACTGCTTGTCCGACGCTGCGAAAACCGGGTTGCCAATCTGAGTGCAGCAAACCTTGCCGGTCGGCATCTACGTCTGGTAAGGACAGACGAAAAGCTACAACACCCCGAATTCTCTCTGGAACGGCAGCAGATTGCCCTCCGGATTGTGGCGCAGCCCTGTGCGATAGCCGTCAAGTATGGCGAAATCAATCAGGCGGAAGCGTCCCTTGAACTCCCATACAACTAAATAACCTATCTTTGCAATCAGCATCAAGAGCGCCCTTTGAGGGCCGCCAACCGAGCAGCCAGAAGCCACGGTGGCAAAGAGATGCCCTTTCGCCTTGGTTATTGACCGCATTTGAAAAGAAAAACAGTGTCCCCGACAATACGATGGACACTGACGAGACCCATAGGGGCGAACGGAATGACACAGCTACTCCGCAGGACACTGTTTCTATTCGCAAATATAATATGAAAAAGCACTAATAACAAAGAAAATAGAATTCGACACACCGTTCTATAACCCGTTCAGCAACTGGGTGAACTGGATGCGGATATCGGCCAGGATGCTGCGCCAGTCCTTAAGGTTGCCGTCCAGGTTGTCAGAGACCGCCTTCAGGCAATAGAACGGAATGTCATACATCTGGCAGAAACGTGCGGCCGCATAAGCCTCCATATCAAAGAGGTCGTACTTCTGCGAGAGTTCCTTCACCTGCTCCGGACTGAAAGTCTGTGTACTCATAAAATAGTCCCCGGAAAAGATGCTGGCGCCTTCTCCCTCAAGCTCAATGCAATCGTGTACCAGTTCGCTGCCGCCGTTGTAAATCCGGATGCAACGGACGATTGTGCCGATTGGATATCGGGCCGATCCGGCGCTGCCGATATTAAGGACCACCGGAGTCCGTCCTTCAGGCAGAGAATCGTGCCATTCAACCAGGCTGCTGAACATCCGCATCTTTCCCATTCCCGTGAAAACCACAGGGAAGGGCACCTCAGAAGGAGAAATCTCATCCTTGTCAGCTACGAAAAGGACCACATCCCGACCCTTTAATTCTTCCAATAAAGATTTTACCATATATGTACATTCATTAAGATCACAGTCAAGCGATGCTTGTGTCCGCTGCGCAAAAACAGTAGTGGATACAAGTAAGGCTATGAAAAAGACAGATAACTTACGCATCAGGCAACATTTGAATTACTATCTGCAGGCCCGCTTCCGGAAGAGAAGTATGATGGGCCATTCCCGATAAAACTGAATATGACCCTGCTAATATACAAATAATTGAAAGAAACATCCTGAATGGTAATACATATTGCATAGTCGGTCAAAAACCGTAACTTCGCACACTATGAATCTGCACGGAAAGAAGGTGATTTTGGCGAGCAATTCGCCCAGGCGCAGGGAACTGCTGGCCGGTCTCAACGTAGAGTTTACAGTAGATACCCGCAACAACTTTGAGGAGACTTTCCCCGAGGATATGCCCCACGGCCAGGTGCCCGCCGCGATGTCGCTGGGCAAATCCAGGGGCTTCTGGCGCGAACTGCAAGAAGGCGAGATACTGGTCACTTCAGATACGATGGTCCTGCTGGACAGTTTGATAATGGGCAAGCCCCACAGCAGGGAAGAGGCGGTGGAGATGCTCCGCAGCCTGTCAGGACGCACCCACGAGGTAATCACCGCCGTCACAGTGCGTGACAGGAACCATTGCGAAACAGTGTCAGATACCACCCTGGTAACTTTCCGCGAACTGACCGATGAAGAGATAGAATATTACATAGATACCTGCAAACCATACGACAAGGCAGGGGCCTACGGGATTCAGGAGTGGATAGGTTACGCCGCCTGTACCTCGATTTCCGGCTCATTTTATAACGTAATGGGCTTCCCGGTGCACAAAGTTTACGATGAATTGATTAAATTTGCAGGATATTAGCCTTTAGAAAGATGGAGTTAGAAGCAAAATACAACCCGTGTAACGTAGAAGACAAGTGGTACGCATACTGGATGGACCACAACTTTTTTCATTCAGAACCCGATGGCCGCGAACCATATACTATAGTGATTCCCCCGCCCAATGTGACCGGAATCCTCCATATGGGCCACGTGCTCAACAACACTATAAACGATGTTCTGATACGCAAGGCGCGTATGGACGGCAAGAACGCCTGCTGGGTGCCCGGCACCGACCACGCATCCATAGCCACAGAGAATAAGGTCGTCGGCCGCCTGCGTGAGAAAGGCATCAGGAAAGAAGACATCTCCCGCGAGGAGTTTCTCAAATACGCCTGGGAGTGGAAAGAAGAGCACGGCGGGATTATCCTCAAACAGCTGCGCAAACTCGGCGCCAGCTGCGACTGGGACCGTACCAGGTTCACGATGGACCCCGAACTGAGCAAGGCCGTGATAAACACCTTCTGCTACTTCTATGACAAGGGTTATATATACCGCGGTGCCCGTATGGTCAACTGGGACCCCGTTGGCCTGACCGCAGTCAGCGACGAGGAGGTTATCCACCGCGACACCCAGAGCAAATTCTATCACCTGCGCTACTTTATAAGCGACGGCAACGGCAACCCCACCGACAAGTTCCTGGTCATTGCAACCACCCGTCCCGAGACCATTATGGCCGATGCCGCAATCTGCGTCAATCCCAAGGACGAACGGCACTTCTGGCTGCACGGCAAGAAGGTGCTCATCCCGCTCATCAACAAAGAGATACCTGTTATCGAGGATGATTATGTGGAGATGGACTTCGGTACCGGATGCCTCAAGGTTACCCCGGCGCACGACGTTAACGACCACGAGATAGGTCTCCGCCACAATCTGGAGGTGCTTGATATAATAGACGACCACGGCCGCCTGAACGAGAAGGCTCAGATTCTGGTGGGCGAAGACCGCTTTGAGGCCCGCAAGAAGATAGAGAAGATGCTGGAAGAGGCCGGGAACCTGGTCAAGACAGAAGACTACGTTTCTCCGATAGGATATTCAGAGCGTACAAACGCTGTTATCGAACCCAAACTCTCCACCCAGTGGTTCCTCAAGATGGAGGACCTGGCAAAAGAGGCCCTCGCAAGCGTAGAGGGCGGGGACGTGAAACTGATTCCAGACAAATACCGCAATACATACCGCCACTGGATGGAGACGGTGCGTGACTGGTGTATCTCCCGCCAGCTCTGGTGGGGCCAGCGCATACCGGCATACTACCTTCCCGACGGTCGTTACGTTGTCGCCCCCGATGCAGAAGCCGCACTGGTCAAGGCGCGCGCCCTGGACGCATCTCTCAAGGCGGAAGATCTCCGTCAGGACGAGGATGTCCTGGACACCTGGTTCAGCTCCTGGCTGTGGCCCATCTCCGTGTTTGATGCCGGCAAGCCCGGCCATCCCGAGGCGGAGCCCAATGCCGACCTGGCCTATTATTATCCTACCAGCGACCTCGTTACAGGTCCCGACATCCTCTTCTTCTGGGTGGCCCGTATGATTATGGCCGGCGATGAATTTATGGGCAAGGTCCCGTTCCATAACGTGTTCCTTACCGGTATCGTCCGCGACAAGCTCGGGCGCAAGATGTCCAAGTCGCTGGGCAATTCCCCCGACCCGCTGGATCTGATTGCAAAATATGGCGCCGATGCCGTGCGCCTTGGAATGATGCTCTGCACCAGCGCCGGCAACGACATCCTCTTTGACGAGAGTCAGGTGGAGCAGGGGCGCAACTTCTGCAACAAGGTCTGGAACGCCTATCGCCTGGTACAGATGTGGAAGGTGGAAGACAAGCCTGCTGCCGATGTCAATAAGTTGGCTGTCAAATGGTTCCACGAGCGTATGTGCGAAACCGTAGCCGCGGTTGAAGACCACTATTCAAAATATCGCATCAGCGATGCTATAATGGCTGTATATAAGCTCTTCTGGGACGATTTCTGCGCCTGGTACCTGGAACTGGTAAAGCCCGCCTACGGCGATTCGATTGACAAGGATACATATCTGTGGACAATCGGCTTCTTTGAGTCGCTGCTCAAGATGCTGCATCCGTTCACTCCCTTTATCACAGAGGAACTTTGGCAGAATATCAAGGCGCGCAAAGAGGGGGAGACCATTATGTTCGCAGAGTCCCCCAAGCCGTATCCCTTCGACGTCAAGGTGATTTCCGACTTCAACGTTGCAGCCGAGGCCGTGACAGAGATCCGTGCCCTCCGTGCAAAGAAGAATATCTCTCCCAAGGAGGCGCTGCCCCTGATGGCCAAAGGTGCTTTCCCCGAGGCGATGGCCCCCGCAATTGCAAAAATGGCCAATATCTCAGATATCGCCGTCGTAGAGGACTTTGGTGATGCGGCAGGAGAGTCTTTCCTGGCTGGCACCGTCCAGTTCTTTGTCCCGCTCGAGGGTATGATAGATGCAGAGGCGGAGAAGGCCAAGATAGTAGCTGAAATCGCCCGCTACGAGGGTTTCCTCAAAGGCGTCAACGCCAAGCTGGGCAACGAGCGCTTCGTGGCAAATGCACCCGCTGCAGTTGTAGAGAACGAACGCAAGAAACAATCTGACGCGACCCAGAAGATAGCAAGTCTAAAGGAGCGTCTTGCAAAACTGTAATTATTAATCTTTAACAATAGACATTATGACTGCTTTATCATTGTTGATTCTCCCGTTGGGCGTTATCGGTCCCTGGCAATGGGTCATCATCGCGCTTGTTATCATCCTCCTTTTCGGCGGCAAGAAGATTCCCGAGCTTATGCGTGGTCTGGGCAA
Source organism: Bacteroidales bacterium (assembly GCA_017529425.1). Lineage (GTDB taxonomy): Bacteria > Bacteroidota > Bacteroidia > Bacteroidales > UBA932 > Equibacterium. The sequence continues at coordinate 50,119 of JAFXNQ010000015.1, forward strand.
AGGCGTCAAGGAGTTCAAGAGCGGTATGAAAGAGGCTGAAAAAGAACTCAACGACATCAAAACCGACATAGACAAAGAGGAACCCAAGAAGGTAGAGTAAATCCAGATGACAGAGGAAGAGAAGCTGGATGAATCTAAGGAGATGAGCTTCTGGGATCACCTGGAAGACTTGCGGCACGGACTGTTCCGGGTGGTGCTTGCACTGCTCGCCGCCTTTGTCGTGCTCTTCTTTTTCAAGGATTTCCTGTTTGACACTTTGATTCTGGCGCCCACCAGGCCGGACTTCTTTTTCTATAAGCTGTTCGGGATGTCCACGGGGCTGCAGCTGGTAAACATAGAGCTCTCTACACAGTTTATGGTGCATATGAGGGTCACCTTTATGTGCGCTTTCATAGTGTGCTGCCCGTACGTCCTCTTTGAAATCTGGCGTTTCATCGCCCCAGCCCTCTACAGACACGAGAAGCGTGCCACCCGCAGGGCGTTTATATTTGCATCGTTCCTGTTCTATCTGGGTATCGCGGTGGGCTATTGTATAATACTGCCGCTGATTGTCAATTTCTTTGACGGCTACAAGGTGAGTGAGGAAGTTGTGAACACAATCTCCCTTAACTCGTATATCTCCACGGTCAGCTCCACGGTGCTGATGTTTGGCATAGTGTTCGAGATACCGACAATCGTGGCGGTACTCTCCAGCATCGGCCTGCTCTCCCGCGAGACGCTTGTGGGCGGGTGGAAATATGCGGTGCTCGTAATTGCAGTGCTGGCCGCCGTCATCACTCCGGCCGACCCGTTCTCGATGCTGATTGCTGCCATCCCTCTGACGTTGCTCTATATCATCAGCATCGCAGTCTGCAAGCCGGCACAGCCTGAGGTAGAGGAGGCGGCAGAAAGAGGACAATGATTTCCCTGACAAATCTTACCGTGGCGTTTGGCGGCACTACGCTGCTGAATGATATCAATTTGCATATCAGTGAGAAAGACCGCATAGGGCTGACCGGCCGCAACGGTGCGGGCAAATCGACCCTGCTGAAACTGATAGTGGGGGAGCAGCACCCTACCTCCGGACGTGTTGAGGTTCCGCAATCGGTCCGGATTGGCTATCTGCCTCAGGTGATGCAGCACCACAAGGGGCGCACGGTGCTGGAGGAGACCATGACCGTGTTCGATGACTTTTTTGCGATGCACCGCCGTGTGGACGAGATTTCTGCCGAGCTTGCTTCGCGCGAGGATTATGACTCTAAAGAGTATTCGGCACTGATAGTTGAGCTCAATACCCTCAACGACCGCCTTGCAATGGCCGACGGCGCATCGCCCGAAGTGGCTGCGGTAAAGACCCTTCGCGGCCTCGGCTTCAGGGACAACGAACTGGGGCGGGCCACCGAGACCTTCAGCCAGGGGTGGAATATGCGTATAGAACTGGCCAAGATCTTGCTCCGCAAGCCCGATGTCCTGCTGCTGGACGAGCCTACCAACCACCTTGACATAGAGTCCATCCAGTGGCTGGAGGAGTACCTGCAGACATTCAACGGGTCGATGGTACTCATATCCCACGACCGCCGGTTCCTGGACAATACCACAAACCGCACTGTGGAGATTATGCTGGGGCGCATCCACGACTATAAGGTGCCCTACAGCAAATATCTGGTGCTGCGTAAAGAGCGCATAGAGCAGCAGAAGGCCGCCTATGAGAACCAGCAGCGCACCATAGAGAAGACAGAGAAGTTTATTGAGCAGTTCCGCTACAAACCCACCAAGAGCAATCAGGTCCAGAGCCGCATCAAGGCTTTGGAGAGGATGGACCGCATAGAGCTGGAGGTGGAGGACAACAGCACCCTGAGCGTCAAATTCCCGCCTGCCCCGCGCAGCGGAGACGTTGCATTCAAGGTAAACGACGCGACCATAAGCTATCCCGATGCCCCTCATAAGATAATCCTCTCCGATGCAAATATCGAGATAAAGAGGGGGGAGAAGGTGGCTTTTGTGGGACGCAACGGTGAGGGCAAGACCACTATGATGAAGACCCTGATGGGGGCGCTGACTCCCGTCAAGGGTTCAGCTACGGTGGGGTATAATGTAAAGATTGGCTATTATGCCCAGAATCAGGAGGATGTCCTGGACCGGAACGATACCGTGTATGATACTCTCGACAAGATTGCGGTCGGCGATGTCCGCTTCCGCCTGCGCGACATACTGGGAGCATTCCTTTTCCGCGGAGAGGACATAGACAAGAAGGTGGCGGTGCTTTCCGGAGGCGAACGAGCCCGTTTGAGTATGGCCAGGCTGATGCTTGAACCCTACAACTTGCTGGCTCTTGACGAGCCTACCAACCATATGGATATCCGCAGCAAGGATGTGTTGAAGCAGGCCCTTGCAAAATACGACGGTACCCTTATAGTCGTGAGCCACGACCGTGACTTTTTGAGCGGACTGGTAAGCAAGATATACGAGTTTGGCGACGGCAGGGTGCGTGAACATCTGGGCGGAGTGGATGATTTCTTGCACCGCAAGAAGATTGAGAGTTTTGACGCCCTGGAGCGGAAGGCTCCCGCTGCGGCCGCAGGTGACAGGCGGCAGAGCGGCGGTGAAGTGCGTAAATCTGGGGGTGAAGAGCCTTCTGACGTGGCTCTCAAGGGCGACAATGGCCGCTCCCGGCCCGAGCATGCATCCGCCTCGCAGATGGACCGTGAAACCCGCCGTGAGATGGCACGGCTCAAGAACCGCCTGTCAAATCTGGAGAAGGCCATAGCAGAGATTGAAGGCAAGATGGCCGAAATAGAGAAAGTGCTCTCTTCTCCGGGTGAAGGCGATGACATAATGGAACTTACCCGCAACTATCTTGAGCATAAGCGCGAGCTGGACATCAAGATGGAAGAGTGGGCTTCACTGGCAGAAAAATTAGATCAGTAATGAGCAATTACATTTATGGTATCCACCCCGTTATGGAGGCTCTCTCATCGGGGAAGAAAATTGAAAAAGTGCTTCTCAGACAAGGTTTCGAAGGGCCGCAGTCGCGCGCCCTTACAGCCCTTCTGAAAGAGAAGGAGGTCCCCTACAGCTGGGTGCCCGCCCAGAAACTGAATTCTATGGTCAACGGAGCGCATCAGGGGGTGGTTGCCTATATCTCGCAGGTGGATTATGTGCCGTTCGAGGAGATGGTGGAGAATGCACTCAACCATAAGGCTTCGCCGCTGTTCATAATTCTTGACGGGGTGAGTGACGTCCGTAACCTGGGGGCAGTCGCCCGTACTGCGGAGTGCGCCGGCTTTGACGGTATAATAGTTCCCGCAAAAGGTACCGCCGCCATCAACGACGATGCCGTAAAATCCAGTGCCGGTGCGCTTCTGAGAATCCCGGTGGCCAAGGTAGCCAATCTCAAGATACCCGTCTACTATATGCTTGAGTCTGGCTTCCAGATGGTTGCAGCTACAGAGAAGGGGGCGGATTATATCTATGACATCAATCTCAAGAAGCCCACTGCAATCGTAATGGGGAGCGAAGGCCGCGGCATATCACCCTCGGTGCTGGACCTGTGTGACATACAGGCCAAAATACCTATGGCAGGTGCCATAGGCTCCTTGAACGTATCTGTGGCGGCTGCGATCTTTATGTTTGAGGCGGTCCGCCAGCGGGAAAGCCGTTAGTTTATCTTCTTGAAACTTGATGCCCGGCTGATGCTGGGTGTCACTTTGAGAGCATCGTTCTTAGAGCGGTAGTGGCAGGTGCTGGCTCCTGTAAGGTCCACATCCAGTGACTCTTGAGCTTCAATAGTGGCTTTTGAGGCTCCCTTGCACTTTATGACTGCATCATTAACCTTCAAAGCAGAGCCTTCCATATAAGAGGATCCTGTGCAAATTGCATTTATGCTCTCGGCTTTGCCGACGAAGGTAGCTTTTGAGGTGCCGGATGTTTTGAGGGTGATATCATCTGCCTCTGAGCTGAAAGTGGCTGCGCTCGCACCGGAAATGTCAGCGTCAAGTGATATAAAATCACCTATTACACTGCATTTGGATGCATCCGAAATCTCCGCTTTGAGGGCAGCGCCGCTGATGCGCAGTTTTTCTGCCTTGCTGGCTCCGCTCAGGTTGAGGGTGAACTGTTCCACCGGGGTGACCCATTCATCATCACTGGTAACACTGGCAGTTCCGGTGAGATATAACCTCGTGATAGATGGGACTGTTATGGTTATATCCATGGTTTTCCGGGTAAGGTTCTTAAGGCTGGGTGGTAGTTCTTTCATGCGGACGTATAGCACTGTACCCACGATACTTACATCCAGATAATCATCATAATATGTGTCAATGGTTACAGTGGCGGAGTAATCGTCGCCCTTAATCAGGGTGGCGTCAAATGAGTTGCTTATGTTGATTCCGTCAAATTCTTTCAAGTTGTTGAAACTACGGGTAATAGTCCCTGCATTTGCAGTAAATGCCAGCAGAGAAACAGCAAGGATGAGCAGAGCCTTTTTCATATTTGTCTCGTTTTAAAACTCATGTAAATATATTACTTTTGCAGTACAACAAAAATCGTGCAGCATGAAAAGATCCCTTCTGTTGTCAGTAGCTTTCTTGATGTTTCCGCTCATTTCCGGCGCGCAGCAGGCAAAGAATGCCATTCACGACCCATTTTTTGCCAGAGGTTTCAATGTGGTTTGCCCGGACCCGGCCGTTGATACATTATGCGGAGTCCTTCTGGTTGACAGTACTGCCACTCCGGTTTGGACAGTGCGGCAGTACAACTCCAAATTCAACATTGTGAACAACCGTTTTGAAAATATAGGCAACCGATACAATTTCCGCGTATCGGGTAACGGTAATATGCTGGCAAAGTCCCTTTCTGTCAATCCTGTGAAAGGTGCCCTAACCATGGAGTGCAATGCTTCTGCAGAGTATAAGGGAATCCGCCGCCTCGACCAGCCCTGGGTCTCTATGACTGCCGATGCACCTACCGACACTATATCTCTGTCTAATTGCCAGGGGCTGCGACTGAGCCTCGCATACAGAGTGCTCAGCTACGAGGATTGCATGGGATTCCTGGCAGATAAGGAGATCCATTCAGCCACCTACCGGATCGCATTTCTGCTGCGAAACGTTAACCGGGAAAGCCTCTCATATGGCAAGCAGTTCAGGCTGGGCCTGGTGCTGTTTGACAATCGTTATATGGGCGCTCCCTGCCATGCAAATCTTGAAAGGAGCAGTTCACCGCATTCAGGAGAGTTCACATATTATCCCAAATCTGCCATGTATATCCATAATGCAAAACTCCCCAAGGTGAAGCAGATAGTGGAGTTTAATGTGGACCTGTTGCCGATTGTTAAAGAAGCTCTAGGCGCGGCGGTTGCCGATAACCTGCTCCCTGACACCGTTGAAGGCGACTGGGAGATTGTTTCGTGCGACATGGGGTGGGAGATGAAAGGCACCTACAATGCCTCTATCCAGGTCAAAAAGTTGCATCTGACAGCCCACTGACCCTAGATGGTGATTTCTCCTGCGATTGAGATGTTCATCTGCCGCCGGATCTCTTCCTGGGATAATCCCTGCCCCATCAGATACATGAGTTTGGTGAGAGCCGCCTCCACAGTGGAGTCGTGTCCGCTCACTATTCCCGCCTCGAGCAGCTGGCGCCCGGTACGGTATTTCTCCATCTGGACCTTGCCGGTTGCGCATTGTGTTATATTGACTATGGTCTTGCCATTGCGGACGGCATCAGAGAGCAAATCTACCAGCCATTCTCTTTCCGGAGCATTACCGCTTCCAAAGGTCCTGAAGATTACACCTTTGACAGAATCTTTGCTCAATATTCCCTCTACCGCCTCGCGTTGGATGCCGGGGAACAGTGAGAAAATGATAATTGAGGGATCCATGTCGTAGTTAGCCTTGAACGGTTTTGCGGGGTCAGGTGTGCGGATGTATTCGCGATGGAATTCTATTTCAGTACCTGTGCGGGCGAGGATGGGGTAGTTGCTGGAAGAGAACGCAGCAAGGTTGTTGGCGCTTATCTTGGAGGAGCGGTTGCCACGTATCAGCTTTTCGTGGAAATAAATACATACCTCGGGAACCATCGCACGGCCGTTCTCGTCGCAAGCGGCAGCAATCTCAATTGCGGTGAGGAGATTCTCCTTGGCGTCGGTGCGGATTGCCTCGATTGGGAGCTGGCTGCCGGTGAGGATTACCGGCTTGGAGAGGTTCTCGAGCAAGAAACTCAAAGCAGAGGCGGTGAAAGCCATGGTGTCGGTACCGTGGAGAATAACAAAGCCGTCGTAGCTGTTGTAATTGTCGGCAATGATATGCACCATGTCGGCCCAATGGCGTGGAGTCATATCAGAAGAATCTATCGGATGCTCAAACGTGACGGTGTCAATATCTGCTCCGCAATGCTTCATCTCCGGTATGTTGGCTGCCAGGTTCTCAAAATCACAGCTTTCCAGGGCGAGCGTTGCGGCGTTTCTTACCATGCCGATAGTGCCGCCGGTATATATCATCAAAATTTTTCTCATAGTGCGAAATTAGTATTTTTTGCAGTTTCAAAAAAAAGTGATACATTTGCAATCCAAACGCAACTATCCGGTCGATTCGTCTAACGGTTAGGACAAGAGATTCTCAATCTCTAAATAGGAGTTCGATTCTCCTATCGACTACAAAACCCCAGCTGCCCTTCAAGGGGCGGCTGTTTTTGTTTAAATATCATGAGAAAAGTCAGAGTCCGTTTTGCACCCAGCCCCACAGGAGCTCTCCACATTGGCGGTGTACGTACCGCCCTTTATAACTACCTGTTTGCACGTCATAATGGCGGCGATTTTATCCTCAGGATAGAGGACACCGACAGCCAGCGTTTTGTACCCGGAGCAGAGGAGTATATCATTGAAGCGCTTCAATGGTGCGGCATAAAGGTAGATGAAGGTGTAGGTGTCGGCGGCCCGCATGCTCCGTATCGCCAGAGCGAACGGCGTGACATATATCTCAAATATGCCATGCAACTGGTTGAGAGCGGCAATGCGTATTATGCATTTGATTCTGCTGAAGAGCTCTCTGCCCTCCGTACGGCATGCGAGAGCAAAGGTGAGACATTCTCATATGATGCAAAGAGCCGTGGCTCTCTCTGCAACTCCCTTTCTCTCCCCGCAGAGGAGGTTAAACGCCGTATAGACGCCGGTGACCAGTGGGTCATCCGTTTCAAGATGCCCGAGAACGAGGATGTGGAGATGGACGATATAATCCGCGGCCATATCACAATCAACACCTCGACCCTGGACGACAAGGTCCTCTATAAGAGCGCCGACGCCCTGCCGACCTACCATCTTGCAAATATCGTGGATGACCATCTGATGGAGATCAGCCATGTGATACGCGGTGAGGAGTGGCTGCCGTCGCTGCCGCTTCACTTTTTGCTGTACCGGGCATTCGGATGGACCGACAGCCAGCCGCTGTTCGCACACCTGCCGTTGTTGCTCAAACCTCAGGGCCAGGGCAAACTCAGCAAACGCGACGGCGACAAGTTTGGATTCCCGGTATTTCCGCTGGAGTGGCATGCTCCGGACGGTGAGGTCTCCATGGGCTACCGAGAGAGCGGTTATCTTCCCGGAGCATTCGTTAATATGCTGGCACTGCTTGGCTGGAATCCCGGCACCGAGCAGGAGATATTCAGTATGGAGGAGCTCTGCGAACAGTTCTCGCTGGATAAGGTGAGCAAAAGTGGCGCCCGCTTCAGCCCGGATAAGGCAAAGTGGTTCAACGCTCAGTATATGCGCTCTGCAAGCGACGATTTTCTGGCTACGCTTCTTTTGCCGCAGCTCTCCGCGGTGGGTATTGAGACCACGGCCGACCGTGCTTCTGATGCCGTTGCCATCATTAAGGAGCGCGCTACATTCCCCAAAGACCTTCTGGATCTGACCATCTATATGTTCCGCGCGCCTGAAATCTATGATGAGAAGAGCGTTGCAAAGTTCTGGAAAGAGGAGAATGTTGCCTACATGCGTGACCTTCGCGATATTATTGCCGATCTGGAGGTGTTTGAGAAGGAGAGCGCTGAGCGTCTGGTGCGTGAGTGGATTGAGGCAGGCCAGCTCCCGATGGGCAAGATAATGAACTGCCTGCGCATCGCCATAATGGGGATAGGGCAGGGGCCGGACATCTTCTCTATTTGTGAGTTTATCGGTCGCGACGAGACTTTGCGCCGTATAGACCGGGCGATTGAGACTCTATAGTACCTTTACCAGATCTTCGTAATAAGTCTTGCTGACGGGGATAAGTATCCCCTCGGTAATGTCGAGTTCTGCTACAATCAGGTTCTCCTTATCCTTGCGCAATGCCTTGATGTGCATTGGATTTATGAAGTATGACCGATGGCAGCGCAGGATGCCGTTGGCGGCGCAGATATCTTCTATGCTCTTCATCGAGGAGCGCATCTCGTAGGTTTTGTTCTTCTCGGCCTCCGTATAGTGAATGGTGATGTAGTTCTCGTCGGCCTTTATATATAGAATATGGTCGGCAGCAACTACAAACTTCAGATTGTGCCGGCTGTCGTAGAAATGAATCCTGGAGTCATTGGCAACTGTAGCGGGGTCGATGCTCTTCACTGCAGCAAGCCTGTACGCCAAATCCATGAAAAGATAAGGTATCAAAAGCGTCAGGAACATATAGGCCGCAGTCCTCACCAATATCTCAAGATACTGCATCTCGAAATGTCCAATAAGGGAGACGTAGAGCGCCACAAAGAAAGTAGATACCAGAATCTCCATCACGCACCAGATACGATAGAGATTAAGGGACATATGGTTGATTGCGCGGGTTACATACAGTACAACTCTGGAGATCACCATTACCACCAGTACTATGCACATCATCATAGAGATGTTGAAAGAGTAAGAGGCTCTGGTGGTTTCGGTGTCCAGTAACAAGTCTATATGGAACGGGATATAGAGCGCTGCAAATGCCAGAAGGAAAAACGGTATCACCAAAAAGTAAACCACTTGTGTGGTGAACTTCTTGAAAGTATGCGGCAGAGATTTCTGGGTTGTCTGTTTGGGCATTTCGTCGGGTTGTCAAATTGGCCTTCCAGCCGAAATTCGTCACAAAATTACATATTTAGTCACACTTTTACAATTTGAACTATAATGAAAAGAATAAGACCGGCCTCGCAGCCGGTCTTAAAGAATAAAGAGAACAGTTGTGTGGAGATAATCAGAAGCTGACATTCTGGCCTTCTACAACTACGAAATCTTTGACTGTGAGATTGAATGTCAAATTCTGTGTGGTGATGTCCTTGTCATCCTCCAGATCGTCGTCATCATTGTCGTCAGGGTCGTTGGGGTCAGGCTCGGAACCGTCGTCCGGAATTCCAGGGCGGGTGATTGTAATATCGTAAGAATATGAATGGTTCCTCTTTACGCCGTAATGCTTGTCATAGACCCCTACAAATGCAGATGTGTTCCATGTGCTGCCGTTGTTTACCGGGATGGACCAGTAATAGGTCTTGCCGTTTATGTCGCCCTTTATGCAGAGGCGGATAGCGTTCTTGCCGCTTGTGCTCACCTGTGTGGTCCTCTCGTAGCAGAAGAAGTGGTGGTTTTGGATGGCATCAGAGCCGCTGGTTACATCTCCCAGATAGTCATATACTTCAAAACTTTCGTGATTCAAAGGGTACAGGCCGGAAGAGTAGCTGGTGCCAGGTGTTCCGTTGTAAGCCATCGTCGTAGGATAATTCTTGATATACATCGCAACATTGCTTACGGTTTTGCCTTCCAGGGCTCCGGTAAGTTCAAATTTGAGTGAACTTACGCTGATTTTGCTGACAAGCCTGGTGGCAGGGATTGGAACGCTGGTGGTCGTTGATGAGATGGTTGCGTGATTCTCCCCAATCATTACCATTTCGTCAAGTCCTTCGTCTTTCAGGTTTGACACTACTGCCCAGAATGCTGCCGGGGTAGTTATATCCGTGAAAGTGAATTCGCTGTTAGGGTTAATTACCGCGATAAAATGGCGTAATCCTGGTGTAACGCTGATAGAGCCGGTGTTGGAAGTTACATATGCCGATCCGTCCAGGCGGTCCCCGTCAAAGGCGAACACATAGGCAGTCTTGATGTTGTCATCGTCGATGCCGTCGCCGTCGGTTGCCTTTGTGGCATACCCGATTGAAAAGTTAACGACCACTTCTTTCTCTTTCTCACTGGCTTGCTCCTGATCAATCTTGCCGCACGAGGTCATAACAACCCCCATCGCAAGCGCAAATAACATAATGTTTCTTTTCATCGTTTTGTTTTTTTAATGGTTTATAATGTTGTGTTAAAACAGCCATTTTAAAAATATATCTCTATAGTATCGTGGCTTACCCAGTCGGATACATTCAAGGTCAGGAATATGCTTCCACCACCCATCACGAGGTCGACAATTACCGGCTTCTGGTTTGTCAGGGAGATATTTTCTCCACTCCTGTACAGTTGTTCCCCTAATGGGTAGCTGACCATCTTTGACTCCCCGTCTATCTTGAAATAGAGTTCCAGGATTGCGTCTGTTGCGTTTGGTTGGGTCATCATCAAGGCGTTGAACTGGTAATAGCCATCGTTTTGTGCAGGAGATGCAACTCCGGTTGGGATGATACTGCCGGTCTTGGATGTAGCACGGCCATTGAAGTCAAAACCATGGCTCACCCGGGTCACTACAGGCTGAACTTCAGATATGCCCCGCAGCATTCCACGTACAATAATTGTCAAGGGGATATGCTGACGGACAGGCTCCACCGTTACGTACATATCTTCGCAACGTGTGGCCAGCCGCCGGTAGTCGCTCCACAGGCTGTCGGGTCTCTCTTTTGTCTCTATGGTGCGGCTGTTGTCCAGAATGGCAGATCCTTTCAGATTTCCCCAGGCGCAGAAGTCAATTTCATCTTTATCCACCTGTAGTATCAGGGTATCGCCGATTGCAGATTGAGGCACAGCTGTCCACCGGGCTTCGCCGGAACTGCTGCTGGTTACAATATCAACCTTGCTTATATTGTTGATGTCAATTCGGCTCAGGTCCACATGAAGATAACACGGACACTTGCTCCTGTCTTCTTTGACGCATGAGCAGAGCATGGACATCATTATAGCGGCAAACAAAGCTTTACGTGTCATTTTCATAGATTTATCCTCATTGCTACTATAATGTCAGAAGGGAAGATGGTAACTCCCTTCCGCCTGTCTTTGAGCCTTCCGCAAACCGGCCCCTGGTAATAAGAGGTCCGATGCCAGGCTACCGCTACACCTGCACCGAGCGACAGTGACAGCCAGTCAGAGAGGGCAAAATCGTATCCGGAGATCAATTTCGTCCCGGCAAGATTGCCGTCGAGATATCGCTCGTAGCAGGGCAGGGCTAAACTATATTCACTTACTACTACCCCGGCTCCGGCCCACCAGCCGTGCCAAACAGAATCTGTCCAATACCTGATATCTGCCGACGGGGTCAGCTGCCTTATATGTAATTGCCCGGACGTGCCGCCCGCATAGGTAAAAGGGTTATATTTGATTCCGGCCTGGACACTCCAGTGATTGCCAGTTGCCAGATGCAGTTCTGCGTTTGCGGTACCCAGTAATAACCAGGTAGGGATGTTAGTTGATACGCACCAGCGGCTGACACCTTCACGCGCCATTGCGGGTGTACAAGAGCCAATCAGCAGGGCGGCGGCTGCAAGAATTATTTTTAATGTCGTTTTCATGAGCTGCGCATTGTTTGTTACGGTGCAAAAGTAGAGTGCAGAGAGCCTTCAAAACGGAAATTGACGGAGTTATGCCTGAAATTTGGGCGATTATGAAAATGAAAAAATTGTTAAATTCGCATCGCTAAAAATCAAATCAATGAAAAACACTCCCATACTGCTTCTTACCGGCTATCTGGGCAGTGGCAAGACCACTCTCGTGAACCGGATCCTGAATAATCGAAAAGGGATAAGTTTTGCCGTTATTGTAAATGACATTGGCGAGGTCAACATAGACGCCGACCTTATTGCAAAGGGCGGGGTAGTAGGGACTAAAGACGATAGTCTGGTTGCTCTGCAAAACGGTTGCATCTGCTGCACGCTGAAGATGGACCTTGTGGAACAGATCACTTCCCTGGTTAACCAGCAGCAGTTTGATTATATCGTAATTGAGGCCAGCGGCATCTGCGAGCCGGCCCCCATTGCCCAGACAATATGTTCGATACCCTCGCTCGCTCCGCAATTCAACCTCGCGGGCAGCTGCAGCCTGGACTGCATAGTATCTGTGGTGGACGCCCTGCGCCTTAAAGATGAATTTGGATGCGGTGCGGCTCTCCAACGCGACAATATTGAGGAAGATGATATTGAAAACCTGATTATTCAGCAAATTGAGTTCTGCAATATAATCCTGCTTAACAAGGCTGGCGACCTTACTCCTGCCGAATTGGGTCGTGTGAAAGCTATCGTGCGGGCAATCCAGCCTGCTGCAGAGATAATTGAGTGCGACTATGCAGATGTCGATCTGGATAAACTGTTAAATACCCGCTCATTCGATTTTGAGAAGGCTGCAACGTCACCTGCCTGGGTACGCGAACTGGAGGGTGGCGATGAGATTGAAAACGAGGAGGAGGGTGAGAGCGATGAATACAACATCGGCACATTTGTTTACTACCGCCGTTTCCCGTTTGATATGAACCGGTTTGACTATTTTATTGCCCGTAACTTTACCTCCAATATCATCCGGGCCAAAGGTATCTGCTGGTTTAAGGACGACAACGATATGTCATACTTGTTTGAGAGTGCCGGACAGCAGAAAAAGCTATCCGAGGCTGGATACTGGTATGCTACCGCCCCCAAGGAAGATCTGGAGCGAATCGCAGCCCAGGACCCGAATTTTATGCACGACTGGGACCCGAATGTCGGCGACCGCATGCAGAAGATAGTTTTTATTGGCCAAAATCTGGATAGGGAAAAACTATCCAAAGATTTGGATTTTTGTCTTGTTGTTAATTAAATAATTGTTTTTTAATTTTGTATTACACGGTATTTTTAAAAACAAGACATATGGGTAAATTCGTTATCACACTTCGCAAAAACGGCGATCCTCAATTTGTTCTCAAGGCTGCCAACGGCCGCGTAATTCTTGCAAGCCAGGGCTACAAGTCAAAGAAATCATGCATTGAAGGTGTTGAGTCTGTTAAGAAAAACGGTGCCATTGAAGAGCGTTTTGAGCGTCTGGTGGCAAAGAACGGCCAGCCTTATTTCAACCTGAAGTCTTCAAATGGTCAGGTTATCGGCACCAGTGAGATGTACTCAAGCGCAGCAGCTATGGAGAAGGGCATCGAGTCCGTTAAGAAAAACGCAGCTGACGCTGAAGTAGAGGATTTGTCGCTTTAAGGAACTGCGCGCCCGCATAGGGCTTGCGTTCTGTGCGTGCAAATGTAAAAAGGCAACCGAAAAGGCTGCCTTTTTTGCATTTGCATAGAACCTGTTAAAGCTCTGAATATTTGGGCGAGAAGGTGTCTCCCAAGGCGGGATTGCCGGTGGTGAATCCCTTCTTGAGCCAGCGGGAGCGCTGTTCTGACGTACCGTGGGTAAAAGAGTCCGGGACTGTGCGCCCATAGGACTTCTTCTGGAGGTAGTCGTCGCCAATCTTTGATGCGCAGTTCAGACCCTCTTCCAGGTCGCCGGCTTCAAGTGATTTGAAGTTCTTGTTGTCGTGATATGCCCAGATGCCCGCATAGAAATCGGCTTGAAGCTCAAGACGGACGGTGAGCTGGTTGGCCTCCTTCTCGCTGACGCGCTGCCTCTTCTGGTTAACCTGATCCAATGTGCCCAGCAGATATTGCACATGGTGACCCACTTCGTGGGCAATTACATATGCCCATGCAAAATCACCATCGGCACCCAACTGCTGTTTCATTGATTTAAAGAACGAGAGGTCCAGATATACCGACTGGTCTGCACTGCAGTAGAATGGTCCTGACTGTGAGGTCGCTCCGCCGCAGCCGGACTGTACACTTCCGTTGAAGATCACCAGCTTGGGCGGTGTATAGGTAAGGCCGTTCTTTTTAAAAATATCGGTCCAGACATCTTCAGTGCCCGCCAGAATGGTAGATGCAAAGTCAAACAGTTCGCGGTCCTGTTCGCTCTCTACATATTCACCTGACTGGGTGGTACCGTCCTCCACATAATTTAATATCTGGGTCGGATCCTGTCCGGTGAGCAGCAAGATAATGCCGACAATAATAATGCCGCCGAGACCTATACCTCCGCCTAACATTGCGCCGTTACTGCGCCTGTCCTCTACATTAGAGCTTTTTCTTCTTCCTTGAAGTTGCATTGTTGTGTTTTTAACCTGAATACAAATTTACAATAATCTTGATATTTTTGCAATGAAAATAACGACAGATATGAATCGTGAAGAACTGAAAAAGATATTGCCGCATCGCGAACCGATGCTGCTGCTGGATGAGTCAGAAAAGGTTGGGGAGGAGGTGGTTTCCAGCTATAAGGTGCGCGGAGACGAATTTTTCCTTCAGGGACATTTTCCGGGCAAGCCGGTGGTCCCCGGGGTGATACTTTGCGAGATTATGGCGCAAGGGTCGGCGCTGATAATGGCAGATCTTATGAGCCGCTCCATTCCGCTCTATGCCGGAATCGACGGCGTACGTTTCAAGAGGATGGTGCTGCCCGGAGACACTGTATCTGTAAAGACAAGGATGACATCCCGTCATGGGAATATCTTTGTTGTAGATGCAGTTGCCACCGTAGAGGGGGAGATGTGCAGCCGCGGCAAGCTGACCTTCATATTGGTTGACAAAGAAACTTAGAAATAAAGTCATGTACGATTTGCTTAAAGGAAAAAAGGGGATAGTATTCGGGGCTCTGAATGAGCGCTCCATCGCTTGGAAGGTAGCGCAGCGAGCCCATGAGGAGGGTGCATCGCTCCTCTTGACAAACACCCCGGTATCGCTCCGCCTGGGGCAGATTCAGTCGCTGGCAGAGGAATGTTGTGCAAAGGTGGTTGCGGCAGACGCCACCAGTATGGATGATCTTGCCAGGCTGATAGATGAATCGATGGAGTATTTTGGCGGAAAAATCGATTTTGTGCTGCACAGCATTGGAATGTCTCCAAATATCCGCAAGAATATCCCATATGAAGATACCAACTATGCATTTTTCCAGAAGACGCTGGATATCTCTGCCATCTCCTTTCATAAGGTTATGAATGTACTTTATAACAGAGATGCGATGGCGCAGGGTGGCTCTATAGTTGCTCTTACTTATATAGCAGGCGAACGGGCATTCCCCGGATACGGCGATATGGCGGACGCCAAGGCGATGTTGGAGTCGGTGGCACGCGGCTTTGGCCTGAAATTCGCCCGCAGATACGGCGTCAGGGTGAATACGGTGTCTCAATCGCCAACCCTTACCACGGCGGGAGAAGGTGTGGCCGGAATGTCCGAGATGTACCGTTATGCCGACCGTTTCTCTCCCTTGGGCAATGCGTCTGCTGAGGATTGTGCAGATTACATCGTGACTCTGTTCAGCGACCTTACCCGTAAGGTTACGATGCAGAATCTTTATCACGACGGAGGTTTCTCTGCCACTGGCCTTACAGAAGAGGTGCTTGAGACCTTTTCACGCGGGCTCGAGTAGCAGCAGTTGATATTTCTGATATTTTTTCATATATTTGCAATTTGTAGCGTCACGCAAAATGCGGGCTGCAATTGTGAAAACATCATTATATGAAGTTATTACAGGAAAAATTATCGCATTATACCCTTCCGCAGCAGCTTAAGGAAATGGGTATTTATCCGTACCATCGTGCTATTTGCAGTGAACAGGGAGATGAAGTGTATATTGATGGGAAGAAGGTCCTTATGTTTGGCTCAAACAGCTATCTGGGCCTTACAAATGATCCGAGGGTAAAAGAAGCAGCTATCGAGGCTGTGAAAAAATATGGTTCCGGTTGCGCCGGGTCGCGTTTCTTGAACGGCTCTCTTGATATTCATGAGAAGACTGAGGCACGACTTGCAAAATTTGTCGGCAAGGAAGATGCAATAATCTTCTCCACCGGTTTCCAGGTTAATCTTGGTGTGGTCTCCTGCCTTTGTGACAGGCATGATTATATCCTGCTGGACGAGCGCGACCATGCATCCATCATTGAAGGTCGCCGCCTTTCTCCCGCTAACGCTCTCAAGTTCCGTCACAACGACATGTCTTCCCTTGAGTCCAAATTGCGCAAGTGTGATAGCGATGCCATCAAACTGATTGTAGTTGATGGTGTTTTCTCCATGGAGGGAGATGTTGCCCCGCTTCATGAGATCGTTGCCCTTGCAGAGAAATATAGAGCCGCCATAATGGTGGATGAGGCTCACGGTATGGGAGTTTTCGGCCCGCAGGGTCAGGGCGTTTGCTGGGCGCAGGGTGTTACAAAAGACATTGACCTGATTATGGCAACCTTCAGCAAGAGCTTTGCTTCTCTCGGAGGTTTTATCGCTACTGACAAGATTACCGCAAACTATATCCGTCACACTGCACGTTCTTATATTTTCAGTGCCAGCGCTACCCCTGCTGCAATAGGAGCAGTCAATGCCAGTCTGGATATTATGGAGAAGGAACCTGAGCGTATTGCTCACCTCTGGGATATCACCCGCTTTGCCATTGAGGGCTTCCGCAACATGGGATGTGAGATAGGTAACACATCTACCCCTATTATCCCGCTCTATATCCGTGACAATGAAAAGACTTTCTGCGTAACAAGAGATTTGTTCCTGGAGGGTCTGTTTGTCAATCCTGTGGTTTCTCCTGCAGTTCCTTCTGAGGATACCCTCATCCGCTTCTCCCTGATGGCTACCCACACTCAGGAGCAGGTTGAGTTTGCCCTGGAAAAGATTGAAAAGGTATTCAAGAAATACGATATAATCTAAGATGAGCCGTCCGGTATCGGTTGTACTTCTCACCGGAGGGTCGTCTGGCATTGGCGCGGTAACGGCGCGGATGCTTTCTGATGCCGGGTATAAGGTGTACGCGGGGTCGCGACGGGGCACACTTCCTGAAGAGTGTGCAGGCCGCCAGAATCTGATTCCTGTAGTGCTTGATGTAAACAGTCAGTCAAGTGTGGCTGAGGTTGTGGCATCCATCCTTTCTAAAGAGGGACACATCGATGCCGTTGTATGTAATGCCGGAAACGGCATTGCCGGTGCTGTGGAACAGACAACCGTAGATGAGGCAAAATATCAGTTTGAAACCTGCTTCTTTGGGGCGCATCGCGTTATCCGCGAGGTTCTCCCGTCTATGCGTGGGCAGAAGTTTGGCCGCATTGTCACTATAAGCAGTGTTGCGGCAAACGTGCCTATCCCTTATCAAACCTTTTACAGTAGCGCCAAGGCAGCCGTTCTGATTTATACCAAGGCGCTCTCGCTGGAGGTCAAAGGGTTTGGCATACAATGCTGCAGCATCCTCCCTGGAGATACCAGGACCGGTTTTACTGCCGCGCGCAAACTCACCGCGGAATCTTCTGATACCACAAGTGCGTATTACGATATTCTAAAGCGCTCGGTGGGGCGTATGGAACACGACGAGCAGAACGGCATGCCCGCCTCCAAAATTGCCAAGGCGGTCGTCAGGCAGTTGGGCAAAAAGAATATGGCAGCCACATGCACTCCACGCATCGACTATAAGGCCATTAACCTCCTTGTCCGTCTGCTTCCCACTAAACTGATGCTCTGGATTGTGGGCAAGCTTTACGCTTAAGGTTGCTTCTAGTATTCTTTCTTATCCTCTTTCTCGTTCCATAGGCGGAAGCTGCGGAGGGCTTCGTCGCGGAGAAGGGGAGTGATGGGGACGGAGCGGTTGGCGATGTCCCGGTCAAGTTCTTCGTATATGAAATTATCGGCAAAATTAATTGCGGCGGCATCCTGACGGTTGTTGCCGTAGAAGATGCGGTCAATTCCTGCCCAGTATATGGCGCCGAGGCACATGGGGCATGGCTCACAGGAGGTGTAGATGATGCAGCCGTCAAGATTGAAGGTGTTAAGCTGCCTGCAAGCCTTGCGGATGGCATTCACCTCGGCGTGAGCTGTAGGGTCATTGTCTATGGTGACGCTGTTGCTGGCGCCGGCGATGATCTCGCCGTCTTTGACGATAACTGCGCCGAAAGGTCCGCCGCCTCTCTCTACACTCTCGCTGGCCAGTCGGATAGCCTCCCGCATAAAGCGCTTGTCATCTGATGTGGGGGAATAATTTGTTGCCATCAGTGCAGTTCTGCTATGTCGTAAATCAAACGTTCTGTCTTTTCCCATCCCAGGCAGGGGTCGGTGATGGATTTTCCGTAAACGCCGCCGTCGCCGCCCTGGCAGCCATCTTCCAGGTAAGATTCAATCATCAGTCCTTTCAGAAGCGCTCCGATATCGGCGGAGTGTCGGGCGGAGTGGAGCACCTCCTTGGCAATCCGGATCTGCTGCTCAAACTGTTTGCCGGAATTGGAGTGGTTTGTATCCACGATAAGAGCCCTGTTTGGCAGTTGTGACTGGGCATACTTCTCGCAGAGCAGCATCATATCCTCATAGTGATAGTTGGGGATGTTGCGGCCGTTTTTGCTTACGCTGCCGCGCAGGATGGCGTGGGTGAGGGGATTGCCCTTACTCGTGACCTCCCAGCCACGATAGATGAAGGTGTGCGACAGCATGGCGGCATGGATAGAGTTCAGCATCACGTTCATATCTCCGCTGGTGGGGTTCTTCATCCCGACCGGAATGTCAAGGCCACTTGCGGTGAGGCGATGGATCTGGCTCTCTACACTGCGGGCACCTACCGCCACATATGATAGCATATCCGAGAGGTAAGTATGGTTTTCCGGGTAGAGCATTTCGTCGGCTCCGGAGAAGCCCGTTTCAGAGAGTACGCGCATGTGAAGCCTGCGGATAGCAATAAGACCGCCAAGCATATCGGCGTGTCGATGAGGGTCCGGCTGGTGGAGCATCCCCTTATATCCCTCACCAGTGGTGCGGGGTTTGTTGGTGTATATGCGCGGCACTATTGTAATAGTATCCTTTACCTTCTCCTGTACCTCTCTGAGGCGGTTGACATAATCCAGCACCGCATCCTCGCGATCTGCAGAACAGGGGCCGATAATAAGCAGGAACTTATTGCTCTTGCCACATATTATATCGCTGATTGCCTGGTCGTTTGCCTTTTTGACCTTATCCAAACCTTCATGCAGGGGATACATCTTTTTTATCTCCTCTGCAGATGGCAATGCTCTCTTTATTTCCAGATTCATCTCTATTTGTTAAATAATTTTCTTCTTTCGGTAGAAGTTATCATCATCTGTCTTACTGTCTCTGTATCATCGGCCGCGATAGCTTCTTTAAGGCGGGTGAACTCCTTCTCAAAAAGGTTCATCTGCTTCAGCAGCTGGGTCTTGTTCATGGCGAACAGTTCTGGCCACATATTCTCGTTTATGTTTGCTATGCGAGTCAGGTCACGGAAAGAGTCGCCGGTATAATCCACAAGGTTAGCGGAGTCTTTGCAGCACATCAGACTCACCGCGATGCAGTGGGTGAGTTGTGAGAGGAACGCAATCATCTCGTCGTGTTCCTCGGGAGTGATAACAGAAATGCGGCCAAATCCAAGAATCCGGCCCAGTTCACAGGCTGTATCAATAGCTTCCTGTGTATTCTTTTCAGTTGGAGTAACAATATAATTGGCACCCTCGAACACTCTGGTACACCGGTTGTCTATGCCAGAGAGCTCCCGGCCGGCCATGGGGTGGGCAGCGATGAATTCAACGTCGCAGCGAAGCATCTTCTGAATATCATAAACAATGGAACATTTTACCCCTGTAACATCGGTAATCAGGGCACCGGTCTTGAAACAATCCTGGTGCTGTTTAATCCAATTGATAAGCAGTTTTGGATAGACTGCAAACACCACGATATCGAACTTCCCTACAAACTCTTTTGTTACATTGGTTGTGCCGCAGTCGATTATCTTCTCTTGCAGAGCTTTTGACACCGTGCTTTCGCGGGCTGATATTCCACCCACGTAGTAACCACTGTCGTGCAGTTTCTCTGCATAGGAGGCACCTATCATACCCAGGCCTACAATCAATATATTTCGCTCCTTATTCATGATAAACTCCGATGTTTAAAACCTTAATCTGATCAAAGAACCTGGGGAAACTCTTGGCTACAGCTTCGCACCCGTCAATACTCCCCCCCAAAATGCTTGAAAGTGCTGTGAGGCTCATCGCAAGTCTGTGGTCGTTATGGCTGCAGAAGGTTGTTTTTCCCCCCTCAAGTGCTTTAAGTGTTGCTTGTGGTGCAGGTTCAATTACTACTGAATTGCTGTCTATTATAGCGTGTGAGCCTATCTTTTCCAGTTCCGATACTATATCAGTAATCCGGTCGCTCTCCTTTATTCGGAGGCGGGCAGTATTGACAAACTTGGCACCGTGTTTAATGGCTGCCATGGTGAACAGCACTGGCCCCAAGTCTATACAGTTACCTATATCAATAGTGCAGAAGCCGCTCTCTAAACTGTTGAAATGCTGGCGGAATATCTTGTCACCTTGAAGCGAATCGGGATTCAATCCCTCCACTGTTACATTACCGCCTATGTGGTTGAAAAACTCCAGGAACGCAGCATTTGACCAGTCTCCCTCTACTTTGCAGTCGGGCAGGTTGAAGTGTTGCCCTCCGGGAATAGAGATTGTATTGTCACTTAAGGTGGCTTTTATTCCAGCCTTGCGTAGTACATCTAGTGTAATGTCAATGTATGGCCGGCTTTGGACAGGAGGCGTGATGGCTATCTTGCTGTCGCCCTCCAATAGTGGGAGTGCAAACAGTAAACCGGTGATATACTGACTGCTGGTGGCTCCATCTATAGTAAAAGTTCCGCTCTTTATCCGGCCTTTGACTCTCAAGTAACTGTCCCCCAACTCGTATTCGATACCTTGCTCTGCAAAGATCTTCTCGTATTCGCCAATGCCGCGGGAGAATAGTTTGGCTGTGCCGGTAAATTCTGCGCAACCGCTCAGTGCCAGTGCTACAGGAATCATAAAGCGCAGGGTGGAACCGCTCTCGCCGCAGGGTAGAACATCACAATGGGTATTATCTTTGTTGTCAGATATAATAGCCCTATTCATCTCAATATTCACTTTACCTCCCAGGGCGCGGATGCACCCGATTGTTGCAAGAATGTCGTTTGAAAGGTCGATATTGTCTACCACGGTGCGCTTACCATTCAAGAAGGCCGCCAGCAGCATCCGGTGGGCATAACTCTTGGATGGCGGAGCCGCAACCCTGCCGCACGCTATACTCTTTGCTATGTGGCAAATACTCATTTATCAAGCAAAATATCTATTGCCTCCAGGTAGCCTTGGGTGCCGTGACCAATTATCGATGCCTTGCATGCCTGCCGGATATAACTGACGCTGCGGAACTCTTCGCGGGTGGCAACATCGCTGATGTGTACCTCTACACATGGAATCCTGACAGCCTTGAGGGCGTCAAGCAGGGCTATGCTGGTGTGGGTATATGCTCCAGGGTTGAAGACTATGCCGTCTACGCCGTCAAAAAAGGCCTGCTGAATCCTGTCCACAAGGGCCCCTTCGTGATTTGACTGGAAATATTCGGCCTCAAATCCGCGCTTCAGGGCATAATCCTTAATCTTCAGTATCAAGGTAGCGTATGTCTCGCGGCCGTATATGTCTGGCTCGCGAATGCCAAGCATATTAAGGTTGGGGCCGTTCAGTATAAGGAGCTTCATTGTTTTGCAAAAATTGAGTTAGAAAATGCCCCCTTGAGTGCGTCGCAAATGACAATGGCGGTCATTGCCGTGGCCACAGGGCATATTCGACGGATTATTGCAGGATCGTGCCTGCCGGTTACCTTAATCGTGGCGTTTTCACCGGTGACCATATCCACGGTGGATTGTTCTGCGGCTATCGATGGGGTCGGCTTCACGGCGCAGTTAAATACCACCGGCATTCCGTTGGAATAGCCGCCGTTTATCCCTCCGTTATTGTTTGTGCGTGTCTTCACTCTGCCTGAGTCGTTATAGAAAGAGTCGTTGGCGGAGCGGCCGGTTGCTGAGGCGAAGCCAAACCCGAGGCCGAATTCAATCCCCTTGACTCCGCCTATTGATAGCATTGCGTTTGCAATCTGACCCTCCAGGCTGCTGAACCAGGGGTCCCCGACACCTACCGGCAGGTTGGATACTGCCGTCTGGATGATTCCGCCGATAGAGTCCTGATTGAGGCGGACTTCATCGATAGCGGCGCACATCTGCTCTTCAACAGAGGAGATAACCGGGAAATGCTTGCCTGAAATCTCCAAAATCTGACTGTCTAAAGTATTGGAATCAACACAGTCAAAAGCAGTATCTTTTACTCCGCCACACTCCAGGATATGTGTGCCGATGCGTATGCCGGTATTATCCAGCGCTTTGAGGCAGATGGCTCCAAGTGCCACTATAGGTGCGGTGAGGCGTCCGGAGAAGTGTCCGCCGCCTCGCCAGTCTTCAAATCCCTTGTGGACAATGTGAGATACATAATCGGCATGCGAAGGGCGGGCGAGGAGGTGGTTGGCCTCATAATCGCCACTGCGTTTATTGGAATTTTCTATAAAAATAGAAATTGGTTCACCTGTGGTGTAGCCGTTGAACACTCCGCTGACCAGCTTGAAGTTGTCGGGCTCTACGCGGGATGTCTCGCCGCTGCCTGAGGGGCGCCGGCGGGAAAGTGCCTCCGCAATGTAGCTTTCGCTTACCTCAATTCCGCAGGGCATTCCGTCCAGTACCGCCCCGATTGCCTCTCCATGGCTCTCGCCAAACAGGGTGAGGGTAATGTATTCTCCTATTGAGTTTCTCATAGTGGCAACTCTTTGATGGCTATGGTTTCAAATGCAAAACTGCCTATTTCTGAGACCTTGACAACCATGATTACGTCGCCGGAGGCCTTTTTGTCGTGGGAAATGAAATCCAGAAGCGTCTGGGCAGGTATGTTGTGCGAAACGGGCAGGTTATAATTCTCCAGTACGTTTGCTATCCGTTTGCGGGCTTCACCCTCAGCAAAGTAGAGCATACCCAGCGAGACGGCTTCTCCGTGAAGGTATTGCCCGCCGCTGCACGCCTCAATGGCGTGGCCAACGGTATGTCCAAAGTTCAGCACCCGGCGCAGCCCGCCCTCGCGCGGGTCTGCATCCACCACACTCTTTTTGTAATTGAGGCAGTGGCGGATAATCTGCGGCAGGTCGTGATGCAGGTCAGAAGATTTTTCAATTATCGAGAAGAGCTCAGCATCGCCCGTGGCGCCCATCTTGACGGCCTCTGCAAGCCCGTTGTGGAGCTGACGCAGTGGAAGAGTGGAGAGGGTCTGCGGATCAATCAGCACCTTGGAGGGGAAATGGAACGACCCCACGATGTTTTTGACTCCGGCAAAATCTATGGCGGTCTTGCCGCCGATGGATGAATCTACCTGGGATAGGAGGGTGGTGGGAATGTTGAAGAACCTTATGCCCCGCATAAATGTTGCTGCCGCGAACCCCGCCATATCTCCAACCACGCCGCCGCCAACCGCCACGACAGAATCGGTGCGGGTAAATCCTCCTTCTACAAGGGCTTCGAGTATCTTTGCATAAGACTGAAGACTCTTGTTTGCCTCACCCTGAGGGACGGTGCAAATATTTACTGCAGCACCTTTGCTCTCGATGGAGGCGGCAACCGTGTTTGCGTACCGGGACGGGACGCCGGTATCGGTTACAACCAGCACCTTGCCGCCGTCAAGGCCGAGCAGTTCACCGGCACGGGAGATGCATCCGTTATCTATGATGATGTCGCTGCAGGGCATCTTTTCGCCGAAAATCAGGTCGGTTTGGTAATCTTTAGAAACCGAGATTACGCCGCGGAGAAAGTCACCGTAGTAGCGCCGCAGGGCTGGATTGGCGATTGATTCGCTGCGGGCAGCTATCATCTCTTTTTCTCTCTTCAGGTCTTCTACCGGGGCCCCGCTGGCTTTTTTTGCCATGGCGATTGCTTTTACCGCCGTCATCCTTTGTTCAAACAGACGGGCCATTTCGGTGTCGATTTTGTCTATGATCCGGCGTTCTTCTGTCATATGTTATACACTGTTATGCAAGGCAAAGATACATCTAAATTTCATTCCATTCTCTCTTTTTTGTACCTTTGTAAGGTTATGAGCAGGTCAAAATCCTTTATTGCCAAGCTATGGAGGTCTCTGGGCGAAAAACTCAAAGAATCACTCACCAGCGTTCTCCCCGTGAGCGTACTTGTATTTGCCTTATCCCTGACTCCTTGGGTAGACATTTCCCATCACGAATTGGCTGTGTTTGAAGGCGCGGCGCTGTTGCTGATAATAGGCATAGGCCTCTTTAATCTTGGGGCAGATATGGCAATGACTCCCATGGGACATTATGTCGGTGAGGGGCTCGCAAAATCTAAACGTCTTGGTATACTGCTGGCTGTAAGTTTCTTTATGGGTTTGCTCATAACGGTGGCGGAGCCCGATCTTGCTGTCCTTGCGGGGCAGGTCTCCACGGTGATGGATCCAACGGTTTTGATAATAGCGGTTGGCGTCGGAGTGGGATTGTTCCTGCTCTTTGGTGTTTTCAAGATAGTGTTCCATGCAGATATTACCAGCGTATTACTCTTCTTTTATCTGCTGCTGTTCAGCCTTACCTCATTGCTTATTTCCAGCGGGAACGGTTCTTTCCTGGGGATGTCGTTCGACTCGGGCGGTGTAACCACCGGCCCCATCACAGTGCCGTTCATTATGGCGCTTGGAGTAGGCATTGCCCTTTCGGTGGGTGGTCGCAACGCCAGTGAAAACAGTTTCGGACTCATCGCTCTATGCTCTGTGGGCCCTGTAGTGGCGGTATTGCTGCTCTCTATTTTAGCTAAAGGAAATATCGACTTCAAAGTCCCGGATTATTCCATGGACACGATAATGGATAACGGCATCTTTGAGATTTTCAAGGAGCAGATGATTGATGTCGGGAAGTCGCTGATAATGATTGTCGCCTTTTTCTTTGTCCTTCAGTTTACTGTACTCAAACTTCCCGTAAACAATATCATTAAGATACTGATCGGTATTGTTTACGCTTTCATTGGATTGGTGGTTTTCCTTGCAGCCGTAACAATGGCATTTATGCCAATCGGGTTCAAGATCGGTACCCAGCTTGCAGAATACAATCCGGTACTGCTGATAGGCCTGGCGTTTGTGATAGGTATGGTGGTGGTGCTTGCAGAGCCAGCTGTGCACGTGCTCAACGCTCAGGTAGAGGAGATTACCGCCGGACAGGTGTCAAAGAGGCAGATGATGATAGCCCTTTCCATAGGTGTCGGGATCTCAATCGGCCTCTCAGTGATAAGGGTTTACTACGGATTCTCGTTGCTGTATTATCTGATTCCGGGTTATCTGATTTCCCTGGGATTGTCTTTGTTGGTGCCCAAGCTGTATACTGCGATTGCTTTTGACTCTGGCGGTGTTGCCAGCGGACCTCTTACATCCAGTTTCATCTTGCCTTTGGTGATTGGAGCCTGCGTATCGCTACAAGGGGAGTCGGCAGTACTTGACTTTGCCTTCGGTGTGGTTGCCATGGTGGCTATGACTCCGCTTATCGCTATCCAGTCGCTTGGCTTCAAGTCCGTGGTAAGCCTGCGTATGCGCGACAACGCTGCGATGCGTCGCATCCTGTCGTCTGCAGATGACCAGATAATCTATTTTGAATAGTATGGAAAAGACAAAAAACATAGCCCCTATGCGTCTGGAGATGCTGTTCGCGATTGTTCATAACGATAAAGTCGCGTATTACTCCAGCATCATTCAATCGCGTAAGGCAAATCTGCAGCTTTCCGTGGCGGCCAAGGGTACCACCCATTTGGTTCTCGACTATCTTGGCCTTACAGAACGTCCCAAGACAATGATAATGAGTATAGTGCGTGCCGACCAGGCTGGCTCTCTGATAGAGACACTTGACGAACAGTTCAAGAAAGGCAAGACTTATAAGGGGTTGGCATTCACGCTCCCACTGAGCAGTATAATCGGTACCCGGGCATATGGCTTTTTAAGCGATGATCAAAGAACAGTTAAACAGGAGGTGTAATTATGGATAACAAATACGAACTTGTAATCTGCATAGTGAATGCCGGTTTTTCAGAGAGTGTAATGATTGCCGCAAGGGCTGCGGGAGCCAAGGGCGGCACCATAATCCGCGCCCGTGGTTCTGCAAACCCCACCTCCGAGGAGTTCTTCAACATCACCATCCAGCCCGACAAGGAGATGGTTATGATACTTGTCCCCAAGGGTATCAAAGATGATGTGCTCCACGCCGTTTATAAAGATGCCGATCTTGCGGGAACGGCCCAGGGCATCGCTTTTTCCCTTCCGGTGAATCACACCACCACTCTCAAGGAGTAGCCAGGGGATTTTATGAGTGAGAAGGACATTCTTCTCGGCAACATCAGGTCCGGACAGCCTTTGTCTCTTTCAGAGCGGGTCCGGCTCACGCTGATGCTCAGCGGCCCTGCGATACTGGCGCAGCTGGCATCGGTTCTGCTTCAGTTCATAGACGCGTCTATGGTAGGAAGTCTCGGGGCGGGCCCTTCCGCCTCGATCGGCCTGGTTTCCACGAGCACCTGGCTGTGCGGCGGTTTCTGCATCGCTCTCGCGCAGGGATTCTCAGTGCAGGTCGCCCACCGGCTGGGAGCAAACGACCCCGCCGGCGCCCGCAATGTGATGCGTGAAGGCATCTTCGTGGTCACGGTTTTCTCTCTGCTGCTCAGCCTGCTGGCGGTCAGTGTGTCGGGTGCCCTGCCTCGCTGGCTGGGTGGGGAAGATGCCATACGTGGCGACGCATCGGCGTATTTCCGTATTTATGCCGCGTTCATACCTGCTATGCAGTTCTGCTTTTTCGGGGCCACGATGCTGCAGTGCAGCGGCGATATGAGGACTCCGAGCATTCTGGACATCCTTATGTGCGTGCTGGATGTAGTCTTCAATTTTTTCTTGATTTTTCCGACTCGGGAAGTCACTCTTCTCGGGGCGTCGGTCACGATACCGGGTGCAGGGATGGGGGTGCGCGGTGCAGCGCTCGGCACCGGCCTTTCTGAGGTGATAACTGCCATCCTGACCCTTTATTTCCTGTTTGTGCGCAACCGCGACCTGTCGATAGTGCATCACTCCGGTACTTTTCTTCCGTGCAAGCAGACCCTGAAGAAAGCTTTTGGCATAACCGGCCCGCTGTGGCTGCAGAATCTGGTGATGCGCGGTGCATATATCGCCAGCACTTTAATAGTGGCGCCTTTGGGGGCAGTCTCAATAGCGGCCAATTCTTTTGCGATAATCGCTGAGAGTTTCTGTTATATGCCCGGTTACGGTATGGCAGATGCGGCAACAACCCTGGTGGGCCAGAGTCTGGGTGCCTCGCGCAAGGATATGGCGCGCAGTTTCGCGTATATAACAACGGCTTTGGGAATGGGACTGATGGTGTTGCTTGCGGTGGTTATGTATATCTTTGCTCCGTCTGTTATGAGTCTGCTGAGTGTGGATGCCGACGTGGTGGCGCTGGGTGCGCGATGCTTGCGCATGGAGGCTTTTGCTGAGGCAGGTTATGCGGTATCCATCGTGGCGTTCGGGGCCTGCGTCGGCGCCGGTGACACCAAAATCCCGACGCTTTTAAACCTTATCAGCGTATGGGCGGTGAGAATCACCCTGGCAATACTTCTCACGCCAAAGTATGGCCTTATGGGATACTGGATTGCAATGCTCATTGAACTCAACGTACGTGGTGCGTTGTTTGCATGGCGTTTACTTGGTAATAAATGGATGAATACAAAACTGACTTCTGATTGATATGACGATAATAAAAGATAAGGAATTCGGAGGGGAAAGGCCTCTGTTTGAAACACATGGGGCGCATCTTGAGAATGTTGTGATTACCGACGGAGAATCCGCGCTTAAACATTGCAGCGATATTGAGGTGTCGGGATGCCGCTTCTTTGGGAAGTATCCCCTTTGGCATGTTGACGGCTGCACTGTGTGCGACAGCTATTTTGCACCCGAGGCTCGTTCTGCAATCTGGTACACTAATAACCTGAAGATGTTTGATAGTGTGATTGATGGTCCCAAATTTTTCCGCGAGATGCAAGATGTAAGCCTCGAAAGGGTAGTGATAAACGATGCGGACGAGACCTTCTGGCGAGTGCGCGGACTGCGACTCAAAGATGTAACGCTGCGTGGCGGAACCTATCCGTTTATGTTCTCTGAGGATATCGAGGTGGAGAATCTTGACAGCGACTCCAAATATGTATTCCAGTATTGCAAGAATGTTGTTGTGCGCAACTCAAAGATTGTCACTAAAGACTCATTTTGGGAGTGCGAGAACGTAACGGTTTACGATTCGCTGCTGGACGGCGAGTATCTGGCCTGGCATTCTAAGAATGTCCGGCTGGTGAACTGCCACCTCGCCGGTGAGCAGTTGCTCTGTTATGTGGATAATCTTGTGTTGGAAAACTGCACGTTCGATGCCGCATGCGACCGGGTATTTGAGTATTCAACTGTTAATGCAGACATAAGCGGGCATATCGCCAACATAAAGAATCCCACTTCAGGACGTATCGTAGCCGACAGCGTGGGCAGCGTGACTATTGATGATAACATACGTAAACCTGCAGATTGTGAAATAATTATAAGAAAATGAAAAAGATACTGATTTCTGCTGCAGCACTGATGCTGTCTGTATTTGCGTTTGCGCAGGACCTTGACGACACCTGGAATTACCCAGCGCTGCTTCCCGGCAGTGAGTGTCCCAACAGCCTGCTGATTCTCCCGGAGGCTCCGCTCCCTAATGACGCCGTATTCTCCTACGATTTCTCTCAGTATCTGTGGGGGAAGTTGCAGCGCAAAGAGGAACGTGGTGCGCAGGCTGCTCAGGATGCAAAACTCGATATAGACAATGTCCTGGCTAACTTTTCGCCTTGTATGGGAGTAACTCTCACCCGTAACAATTCTCCGGTTCTGGCTCATCTGCTGGCCGGCTTGCTCAATTGCGAAGCGACGACCACGGCAAAGAAGCACTATATGCGTGTGCGTCCTTTTGTGCTGTTCAACGAGCCTTCGCTGACGCCGGAAGACGAGTCGTATCTTGTTTCTGACGGGTCGTATCCTTCCGGCCATGCTGCTTACGGCTGGGCTGTGGCGCTGATTCTTACCGAAATTAACCCTGCCCGCCAGAATGAAATCCTCAAATATGGCTATGAGTTTGGGCAGAGCCGAGTAATTTGCGGTGTACACTTCCAAAGCGATGTCGATGCCGGCCGCATTATGGGTGCAGCTATGGTTGCCCGTCTGCATGCCGACAAAAACTTCATGAAACAGCTCTGTAAAGCCAAAAAGGAGTTCAGGAAGCATTCCAGGTAAGAGACACTGCACATACTATTGCCGCCTGAGTCGTTGCTACTAAGGTGTTGTTATTCCGGGACAAATTGTGTACATTTACACATATTACTGAATAAGACTGTATTATGATGAATAAGAGGGTGGTATTCTGCCTGATGGCATCTCTTACAATATTTGGCTGCCAGGTTACGGAGGAGCATGAATTTGCACCTGGGGTAAAGGCTTTCACTGCAACAATGGAGCCCTTAGCGACCGATGGGGCAGAAGCAGGGACTAAGACATCGCTGGATAATGAGGGCAATGTGCTCTGGAAACAGGGTGACCAGGTCAGTATCTTTGCCGGGAGCGCTATCAACGAGCATTACCGGGTTTCTGACGCGTCTGACGGCAAGACAGCCGCGACTTTGAATAAGGTAGAGAGCACTGGTTCTGTTGCCGGAGGGGAGATTCCCAACAATGTTGCCTTCTATCCCTATGTATCAACTGCCGCAATAGCCAAAAGCGGAGGCTCATATGTCATCAGTGACATATCACTTCCTGCAAACCAGAATTATGCGATTTCCAGTTTTGGCAATGGAGCCTTCCCTATGACAGCCGTTACTGGTTCAACGAATGATTTTAACCTCAAGTTCAAGAATGTCCTAGGCGGTTTGAAGCTTCAGTTGAAGGGTAATGCCATCATTACATCAATCAGTGTAACCGGTAATAACAGCGAAGTTCTCTGCGGTGCGGCATATGTTACAGTTTCTGATACAGCAGTGCCTTCGATTGCCTTGACTGATATGTCTTCAACGACCATTACCTTGGATTGCGGTAATGGTGTACAGATAGGCGCAGAAACGGCTACAGCGTTCATCATCGCTCTTCCTCCAATGACAATGTCCGGCGGCTTCACAGTGACGGTGACCGATACTGAAAACAAGCGGATGGAGATAAAGACCACCAGAAGCCAGACCATCACCCGCTCCAATCTCCTCTCAATGCCGTCTGTGGATTATGTTGGTGTGCCAGCGCCTGTTCCAGAAGTCGCTGGTTCTGGAGAAAGTACACCGTTGGAGCCTAATCCTGGTTATTAAAAGGGGCAAAACCCGTGTCAAAAAATGGTCTCCCGGAGCACAGAAAAGCCTGTCTGAAAATGTTGATATACAAGCCTCCCTTCCCGGGAAGGGAGGTTGGAGGGTTGGGACAAAAATAAGGGCTCCCGGAGCACAGAAAAAGCCAAGTCGAAAGACTTGGCTTTTTCTGTGCTCCCTCAGGGTCTCGAACCCTGGACCCCAACATTAAGAGTGTCGTGCTCTACCAACTGAGCTAAGGAAGCGTTCGGGCTGCAAATGTAGTTATATTTTTTTAATCAGCAAATTTTGTGTCGCTTTTTCTAAATGCTTGTCATCCGGTAGCGATGTGTGTGCCGAAGCCTAAAATTCTTATATTTGTCACTTGTTATGGCAAAAGATTTTACAAGAGACCTGCAACGGATTTTTTCTTATGCAAGGGAAGAGGCTGCCCGTCTGGGCAACCGAGAGGCGACGCTGGACCATATTTTCCTGGCATTGTTGCGGGACGGCGATAATGACGCAATCGCAGCCCTGGATGCACTTGGTGCCGATAAGGCGATGGTCCGCGCCGAGATAGAGAGTGTTCTCAAAGAGTCGCAGTCAATTCCGTACGACGAGTCAAAAGATATTAAGTTCTCTACCGACATAGATGATTTTTACAAGAACGTATCGATGGAGATATCGCAGCTTCTTACTTTTTCTCCGACATTGGAGGTGGTGTTGCTCGCTGTTCTCAAGGATACCGGCACTACTGTGGCGCCGATTCTGGCCCGCAGCGGGATTACGTACGAATCGTTGCGCGAGTATATTAAAGCAAAATCTTCCGGCTCATCTAAAAACAGGTCGCTGGAGGAACTTATGAGTGAAAAAGAAGAGGAGATACTTCCAACAGAAGATGCTCCCGGCCCCATTCCGGAGTTCAAGATTAATCCCAGGCCTCTACGTGAGCAGAAACCAAAGGATATCAAGACGCCTAATCTGGATAAGTTCGGCACTGACCTTACGGCTGCTGCCGCCTCCGGCAATCTTGATCCTGTAGTTGGCCGGTCTAAAGAGATAGAGCGTCTGTTGCAGGTTCTTGTCCGCCGCAAAAAGAACAATCCGGTGCTGGTGGGCGAGGCTGGTGTTGGCAAAAGCGCCATCGTGGAGGGGCTTGCACAGCGGATTGTCAACCGTGAGGTTCCTCAGGCACTGCTCCATAAACGCCTGCTTACCATAGATATGGGCAGCGTGGTGGCCGGCACCAAGTATCGCGGCCAGTTTGAGGAGCGAATGCGTGGAATTGTGGAGGAACTAAAGGCCAGCGAGGATACAATCATCTTTATAGACGAACTGCATACTCTGGTGGGTGCCGGAGCCCAGGCGGGGAGTCTGGATGCGGCCAACCTTTTGAAGCCGGCACTTGCACGCGGCGAAATCCAGTGCATAGGTGCCACTACTCTTGATGAATACCGGCAGGTGATTGAGAAAGACGGTGCCCTTGAGCGTCGCTTCCAGAAGATTCTGGTGGAACCCACCGACTTTGAGCAAACGCTGGCAATTCTGCAGGCTCTCAAGCCCAAGTATGAGAACCATCATAATGTCACCTACACCGACGCGGCCTTAAAGGCATGTGTTTCGCTATCAAGCCGGTATATAACAGACAGGATGCAGCCCGACAAAGCAATCGATGTAATGGATGAGGCGGGTGCCCGCTGTAACGCAAATCTGGATCTCTTACAAGTGAAGCCGGTGGATGCCATTGAGCAGCTGGAGACTATCCGGGAGCAGAAGCGCCTGGCCGCCAATGCCGGAGACTTCCGTCAGGCAGCTCTCCTGAAGGAGAAGGAGGAGGCTTTGCTGGAGCTGACAGAGAATCAATCCCGTCCTCAGAATCCCGATCCGATAGTGATTACGGAAGGTAATATTGCCACTGTCGTTTCAATGATGACCAACATCCCTGTCCATCGCGTCAGCGAGAGTGAAGGGGAGAAGCTGGTAAATATGGCAACCAAGCTCAAGAAGCTTATAATTGGCCAGGACGATGCCGTAGAAGCCGTTGTCAAGGCCATACAACGCAACCGAGCCGGGCTGCGTGACCCGGGTAAGCCTATAGGCTCTTTCATCTTCCTGGGCCCGACCGGCGTGGGTAAGACATATCTTGCAAAGAAGATTGCGGAGTATATGTTTGACAGTGAAGATAACCTAATCCGCATCGATATGAGTGAATATATGGAGAGCTACTCTCTCAGCACCCTTATCGGAGCGCCTCCGGGTTATGTGGGTTACGACCAGGGTGGGCACCTGAGTGAGATGGTGCGCCGCAAACCATACAGCGTTGTACTTTTTGACGAGATTGAGAAAGCTCATCAGGATATCTTCAATCTGCTCCTGCAGGTGCTTGACGAAGGGCGACTCACCGACGCTGCCGGACGTCACATAGATTTCCGCAACACCATCCTTATCATGACCTCCAACATTGGGAGCAAACAGGTAAGTGAGTTGGGAGAGGGAATCGGCTTCAAGAGTGTATCAAACGACTCTGCAAAGAGGCAGAATGTGATAATTGAGAAGGCTTTGCGTCGCAAGTTCTCGCCGGAGTTCCTCAACCGCATTGATGACCGCATCCTGTTCAACTCCCTTACCAGGGATGATGTGGAAAAGATCCTTGACATTGAGTTGGATAAGTTCCACAAGCGTGTGGCGCAGATGGGTATGGAGGTAAAGGTGAGCGCTGTAACCCGGGCAAAGATAATTGATGAGGGTTACGACCCGGAATACGGTGCCCGACCGCTGAAGCGTGCCATCCAGAAGTATCTGGAAGACCCGCTAGCAGAGAAGATTATCGCTGGCAAGAGGCCTGGCAAGTGTTGACGGACTCAACTCCTTCAATTCTTGGGGCGTGTAAGGGAGAAAAGATTAAGCAGGTTCTCTGTCATCCGCGACCAGGAGAATTCTTTCTTCTGTAGGGCTATTCCGGCAGAAAAGTCTGGACGGCGGGTATAGAAGTCGTCGATAGCGTCCGCTATGGCATGTGGTTCCGGTTCAACCACATAACCGCACTTCCCGTCGGGGACAATCTCTGCCAGCCCACCTACGCGGGTAACGACCATCGGCTTGTCAAAACTGTACGCTATCTGGGTTATACCGCTCTGCGTTGCCGTCTTGTAGGGCTGTACAATGAGGTCGGAAACAATGAAGAAGTGGCATACCTGATTGTCTGGAATAAACCTGGGAAACCAGTGGATGCGATTCTCAAGTGCGAGATAGTGAGACAACTCGCGGTATTTCTCTTCATTAGAATAAAATTCTCCCGCAACGATGAGCTCCGCCTTGTTGTCTTTAAGTTTTTTGCACGACATCGCCTCAAGCAGCAGGTCAAGACCCTTGTAGTCGCGGATAAGGCCAAAAAAGAGATAGTAATCTTTAGCAGGGTCAAGCCCCAGTGCCGCGGCCGATTCCTCTTTGGTCCCAGAGGCGTAGTAATGGTCATATAGAGGATGGGGAGAGAACACGGCAGGTTTGGTGTTGTCAAATGACTTGAGTTCATCCAGAACCGATTGGGACATAGCCAGGAACCCATCCACGCCTCCTACAAAATACTTGGCAAATAATCTGTCGCCCGGCCTTTTGTCGTGTGGTATGATATTGTCTACCAGAGAGACAACCTTGATGCCGCGCTTGCGCAGATAGCGGCCTACAGTGCCCAAAGAGGGGCCGAAATAGGGCATCCAGAACCGTAATACAACAGCATCGGGGGATTCTTTGGCAATCAGGCGGGCGGTTTTAAACCACGAGAAGGGGCTCACTGAACTCAGCGTACGCACAATATCCAGATTCACAGGCTGTTTCTCTGAAGAATACTGTGTCTTTCCGGGAAACAGGAAAGAGGGGTACTGCAGGGTGAAGGTATAAATCTTCACCTGATGTCCTTCTGACTGAAGCTGTAGCGCCAGTCTCTCATTGAATGTGGCAATGCCCCCGCGATATGGCCATGCCGGACCGACTATTATGATTTTCATATATCCAAATATAGCAAATTAGAATTTGAAGTCGAAGCCGATCATGAACCGGGAATTGGGGCCCTCCTGGTTGCGGCAGGTCAGCTTCCAGACATAGTCAAACCTCAACACGCGTAATATGTTGGAGATGCCCACGCTCATCTCAAAGTATGGCTTGCCGTTCAGGTCGTGCATGCTCTCTATCGGGATTATCATGCTGCTATCCAGATTCTGGCTGCTGATGCTGCCGAACGCCCCTTTTACCGCTACTATTTCACGCAGGTCAAAGATTTCAATGAAAGGTATTTTGCCAAGGATTAATCCGTCGAAATTGTGTTCAAAGAAGAAATCTACCCACTGGTCCGAGGCATACTCAAAGTAGTTCATGCAAGAGAATGAGGTGTTGTCCATAAATATTCCCTGGTTGCCCTCATGAAGTTTGAGCAGCGGGTAGGGTACGTTCCCGAATATCTTGCCGGCGTTAATATGAATCACGCTGAAACCTATCGGAGTACCGGGTGTGGTCCATGTGAACGAGGCTTCGCTCCGTACAAACGGGCTTACGGTTGTGCCGTTTGCAGCGTAGCCACCGGTCATTTCAAAAGAGAGAACAGGATTTTTTGTGAAAATGTGTGTTTTCTCAAAGAAGCCGCGGTGGATGCGCTCTTGAAATGCAAACCTGGCATTGATCCCTATCTGTGCGGCATCAAAAGAGTCCAGAC
Source organism: Bacteroidales bacterium (assembly GCA_017529425.1). Taxonomy (GTDB): domain Bacteria; phylum Bacteroidota; class Bacteroidia; order Bacteroidales; family UBA932; genus Equibacterium. Next base: position 85,250 of record JAFXNQ010000015.1, read on the forward strand.
TGCCACCGCTACGGAGGGTGAACGGTACCATCTCGTTGCCGTAGAAGCGGCGGTGCTCCGCCTTGGTGAAGATAGAGAGCGTTCCGTTCACTTCATGCTCGTATTCCAGCCTGGAAACCATAATCAGCGACTGCCTGTCGTTGCGATGCTTGATCATGGAATTAAAGAAGTTATTCTCTGAGAAGGCTCCGGTGCCCTGACCCAGCTGGACATAATCTTTGAGGAACGAGGCGCTCACCTTGCGGGTCTTGTCGCGACGGATGGTGTATTCTATACTGCCGCCACCCTTGAGCAGTTTGTCTTTGAAGCCGTAACCGATAGAGCCACTCAGGCGCAGTTTATGACTGAAGTAGCGGGTCGTCCGGAAACCGGTGCCCAAATGGATACCCTCCGTAGGATTGTATGTTATTGTCTTTGCCCAGGGTCCGATTCCTATGGGAGTTTTCCCACCTTCAATATAGCCGACCACGAGCGACCGACCTATTCCGTACAACAGGCCATAGTTCCTGCTCTCTTGAATATCGTCAATTGCATCGTAAATCTGCTGCTCCCTGGGGGTGAGCGGAACCATCCGGACCTCGCTCCACTCGGTGTCATCTTCGTAATCTTTAGCCTCGTTGATTACCTGATCATCGGTTTCAAGGTATATGTCCGGTATCTTTGCCCTGAAATCAGGTTTTTCAAAGAATTGCTTGCGATTGCCCAGAAACGACACAACCTTGGACGAATCGCTCACGGCGATTGAAAAGTCAATGAACATAGACTGGCTGGTCGGGAACCAGTGGCCAGACTCCAGTCTGGTGTAGTTCATATCGTAGTCTATATGGCGGATCCAATTGACATTGGCCCGGTCTGAAAGGCGAATCCTGGCGGAGCGTATGGAATAATCCTCAGCGTCTATTTCAACCTGCCCGTCAAAAGTGGGAGAGGTGACGATGGGCTTTGGGTGAAACCTCAGCGTATATGTCTTGCGTCCGTCAAGGTAGAGGCTGTCAATAAGGTAGTAATCGTAAAAGGCGTGTCCGTATCCCGCAATGGGAGAGGGTACCTGCAGGTTGAAGAGAGCTATGTTATCTTTATATAGATTGGCGTTGAGAAGATAGTTGCCTGAGTACTGCGTGAGAAAATTATCGGCTTCTACGCCAGAAATGTGGTTGGCCTCTATTATCTCTTTGTCCATATTGGGCTCCGAGGTGTGATACAGCTGTGAGACGGTCTCGGAAAGCAGTACCGGATAGAACGGTACACCTGTCTCTGCGGAAGTGTCTCTGCAAGCGGTTATCGGCTCCAGCGTCGGTTTGAGTATCGGCAGTCGGGTGATCCAGTCGGCATTTGTGGCATCGAATTCTGTCTTGGTGTATACTTTCACGCCCCAGTTGGAATAGTGGTAAGGGTCGTTGCGGCGGCGGCTCTTGTCAATCTTTCTCAACAGCTGCCTGAGGTGCCTGTTATCGGGCTTGATGACCGATGCGGCCAGATGTTCGCTGTCTGGTTTTAGTGCAATGTCAATCTGCGAAAACTGCCCGTAAGGAACATCCATAGAGAATGAGTTATAACCAATCATACTCGCCCGCAAAGTCTTTGCCTCTTTGCTGGTCGTCTCTAAATAGTACCGCCCATCCATGTCGGTTGAGATGCCAATCGTAGTCCCATCGAAGAAGACGTTCACAAAAGGGAGTGCATCTCCCGTGGTGGCGTCGGTAACGACACCGCGAACCTTGGTTACCTGTGCGGAGAGAGAAAGCCCCCACAGGAACAAGACCGAAAGGAGATATGTTTTGCGTATATGATTGGCAGACAACATTCCAGGCTATAACGCCCCGAGCGAGAGAGGCGACGATTTAAGATATTCAATAACGTTGCCAATCTGCTTGTAGAATGGAGTATCTTCCAAAATGAAGGGCTGTATGGCCCTTATCTGCCCGTATACAGAGCGCGAAAAATCTGAAATCTTATCCGCGATACCCAGAATATCGGTCGCCTGCGCCAGCGCGATATACTGGATTGCCAGCACCTGGAATACATTCTCTATGACCTGAGCGCAGAGCAGCTGCGAGTTTGTGCCCATTGAGACTATATCCTGGTTGTCGTTGTTGTTGGGGATGCTGTGCACGTAGTTGGGCATAGCCAGGGTCTGGGACTCTGCCGTGGTGGAGGTGGCGGTGAACTGGCACGCCTGCATACCGTAATTGAGGCCCAGCTTGCCTGCATTCAGGAATGGCGGGAGGATGCCGTTGATGCGGTCGTGGAACAGGTAGTTCAGCTGTCGCTCTGCGGTCATGCAGAGGCGCACAAGGGCAATCTTGAGTTTATCGGCCTCAAGAGAGACATAGTCACCATGGAAATTACCGCCATGATATACATTCTTGGTGTCGGGGTCAACGATAGGGTTGTCGCAGGCAGAATTGAGTTCGTTCTCAACAACTTCGCGGGCATTGACAATAGTGTCATATATAGGACCGAGAATCTGCGGTGCGCAACGGAGTGAGTAGTAAGCCTGGACCTTGTGGTCAAATACGCTCTCTTTATGGGGACCGTTGTAGAACTCGTGCTCGCGCTGCTTCAGGCATCTGCTTGAGGCGGCTATAGAACGCATGCGGGAGGCAATTATATTCTGCCCATTCTGGCGGCGTACTTCGTTTAGCGGTTCTGCCATAAGGTCGTCGTAAGAAGACGCTATCTCGTTCATCCAGACGGCGGCGAGAGTGGCCCAGTCGAGCAGTATAGATGCGTCCCTGAGATTGACTACGCCGATGCCGGTCATAACGGAGGTGCCGTTTGTTACCGACAGCCCTTCGCGTATATGGATGCTTATGGGTTTTAGGCCCTCTGCTTCCAGGACATCAGCCGTTTTGCGGAGTTCGCCCTTGTAGAAAACTTCTCCTTCACCAATAAGTGTCAGGGCAAGATGTGCAAGTTGTACCAGGTCGCCGCTGGCGCCTACACTGCCATGACGCGGAATGTAAGGTGTGATGTCTCTGTTGAGGAACTCTGTGAGCAACAGCACGACTTCCGGATGGATGCCGGAGCGTCCCTGTAGAAAAGTCCCTATGCGGGCCACCATCGCTGCACGCACCTGATCGCGGTTGAGCGGCTCTCCGGCTCCTGTGGAGTGGCTGCGGATAATGTTGTACTGCAGCTCTTTAAGGTCCTGGTCCTCTACGCGCCACTGCGCCATGGGGCCAAAGCCGGTGTTAATGCCGTATATAATCTTGTCTTTTGAAAACTCTCCAAGAAACTCATAGCTCTTGCTTACTTTTGCCATTGCCTTGGCGTCAACTATGAACTTTTCGCCCCTCAGGACGCCCTCAACTTGTGATAAAGTAATTCTGCTCATATTTTAACAATATAATCCTCCGTTGATTGAAATGCACTCGCCGGTGACATACGACGCCTCGCGGGATGCCAGAAATGATACTACTGCCGCAACCTCCTCCGGACGGCCGAACCGCCCGATGGGGATGTCTTTCTTGAGTGCCGCCTCGTCCAGTCCGTTTGTCATGTCAGAAACTATGAATCCTGGCGCGACCGCATTTACGGTGATGTTCTTGCGACCCACCTCCTGTGCCAGCGCCTTGGTTGCGGCAATCAGACCGCCTTTGGCGGCAGAATAATTGACCTGGCCCGGAAGCCCCTTGAGACCTGAGAGGGAAGCGACCGATATTATGCGGCCGAACTTCTTGAGAATCATCGGTTTCAGCAGTTGCTTGGTGACATTATAGAAACCGCAGAGGTTGGTATCAAGCACACTCTGCCAATCGGCATCTTCCATCCAGATCATAAGGTTGTCCTTGCGGATGCCTGCATTGTTGACCAAAACCTCGATATAGTCTTCAGGGTGTGCGGACTGCCAGGCAGATATCGATTCTCTAACCGCAACGGGGTCTGAAACGTCAAAACGCATCGTTTCCCCGTCACCTCCGTCCGCCTTGATGGCAGCCAGAGTCTCTTGTGCAGATGTTTCGTTTGAAACATAATTTACTATGACATAATATCCTTCTTTAGCAAGCCTGATGCATATCGCCCTGCCTATTCCGCGTCCTCCACCAGTTACCAATGCAGTTTTCATAATGATAGTTCCTTTCTTATTGTTTCAAGTCCATAAATTTGTGACACTGTGTTGAATACCGTCATAGAGACGCCAAGCATACCGTGAAGGCCGATGCTCTGCCCAATAAGCCAGAGGTGCGGCAGCGGGGTGCGAGGGCTGAGGACGGTTGTGAGCACAGAGCGGTAGTCTTTGCGGATACCGAATGAAGATGCTGACCCGGTGTATCGCTGCCAGGTGAGGGGAGAGCTTGTGTATATCTCCTTGACCGCACTGGAAAGTCCCGGCAGTCTGGTCTGGGCGATGGCAACCGCCTCTCTTGCAAGGTCATCTTTCCACGAAGAATAGTCGTCAGAACGGGCCTGGGGCCAGTCTTGTACCGGCATCATCAGTTCCATCTTTGTTGCCCAGTTGTCAGGATTATCCGGTACGTTAAAGTGTATAAAGACCTTGTTGTCTATGCTTATGCTGTGATTTACATATTGAATCGCGCCTGGTGACAGCGTCAGATACACGGTGAACATACCCTCTGTCTGAGGCAGTGAAACGATGCGTTTCTTGTATATGTTGCGCAGTTGATTCACCATAGGCATCAAATTCGCCGGCGGGATGCTGGAGATAATCTCCTCCGCCTTGAATGTCTGGTCTTTGGCGTGTACTTCGTGCTGCATTATGCCGTCTACGGCGATTCCGCATTTGATCTCTCCGCCATTCTCCACGACCTGCCTTGCAAGTGTGTCAGTGATTGTGTGGGATGGGGCGTTGAGCCGCCAGGCACTCTCTATGAACGGGGCGGTGATCATAGCGTATTCGTATAACGGCAGGCTTTCAAGCCGCATCTCCATCCTTGGTCCCATCGAGGTGAGTACCTTTCTGAGAGTTTTGTCGGAGATTGTCTCTTCAATGAACCCGGCAGCGCTGCGTCCGTACAGAGGGAGACGGTCTTTCTCCAGATTGCGTATGCCGCCACTGATATTCTTGAGCTCTGCGGTAAAACACTTGAGATTCTCGCGCTGATGAGGGAAATACTCCGCCATCCCCTCTGCAAAACTATCGTATCCGCAGGGTATCAGGTAGCTCTTGCCACCGGTTATTACCTCTTCGCTGAAGTCCAGCCGTTTCCATGTGAGTACGGTGAGATTGTGGTAGCGGAATACCCATTCCAGAGACTCTCCAGGTCCCAGTCCCCCAACATAGTGAAGGCCTGTGTCAAAAGCGGTTCCGCCACGTGAGAAGCCTTGCAGCATGCCGCCTGTCCTGGGTTCCTTTTCCAGTACGAGGACATGTGCACCTATGCGGGACAATATGTTCGCGCACATAAGGCCGCTCACGCCGGCACCTATGACTATTGCATCATACATTCCGAATGATCAGCGTAGAGTTCGTGCCGCCGAATCCGAATGAATTGGAGAGGAATGTATCAAAGTGTTTCTCCACCCTGGCGGCAGGTATCAGCAGCCGCGCAGAATCCTCGTCAGGGTTGCAGAAACTATTGTTTGCGGCGATGAAGCCGTTCTTCATCATCAGTATAGAATAAATGATTTCGCTAGCTCCTGCCATCCACATCTCGTGGCCGGTCTGACCCTTGGTGCTGGTTACCTCCACGGTACGTTCTCCAAAGACATTGGCGATTGCCTTGGCCTCGTTTGCATCGCCGACCTGGGTGGATGTAGCGTGGGCATTGATATACCCGATATCCTTCAGTTGCAACCCTGAGCGGCTGATGGCCATCTCCAGGGAGCGGGAGGGGCCCGCAACGTTGGGGGAGGAGATATGGTCGCCGTTTGAGGAGAAGCCGTAACTTATAACCTCAGCGATTATCTTGGCTCCTCGCTTTACCGCACTCTCGTAGCTCTCCAGAATCAGCGTTGCCGCACCGCCGCTGGGGATGAGTCCGTCGCGGTCACGGTCAAAGGGGCGGCTTGCCCCGGCGGGGTCATCTTCCCGTACGGAGAAGGCCGATATTCCGTCGAACGATCCGGTGGCCGCCTCGTTTATCTCTTGCGCACCGCCACACACGACTATGTCTTGCATACCGTTCTGAATCAGCATGCTTCCCCATCCGATGGCATGGGAGCCGCTGGCACAGGCGGCCGACAGGGTAAGGTTTATCCCCTTCAGGTGGAATATCACCCCTAGGTTCATGGTTACGGTCGAATTCATCGACTGGAAAATCGCCCCTGAGCCGCAAAGCATGGTGTCGTTCTTCTCTATGATTTTGGCGACAGACTGATATACTGCCTCAGCGGAACTGTCGTTGCCATATATCAGGCCTATGTCGTGGCTGTCCAGATAGTCCATGTCTATGCCGGCCTGCCGCAGGGCGTCGCGAGTTGCGCAATATGCATACTGAGCCTGCTGCGGCATATAAACCCGCTGTGAGCGGGGGAGTTCTGCTTTCAGGTTTGGTGCGGGTACATATCCTGTGAGGCCGGAACGGAAGCCATGCTCTTTGCGCAGCGGGTCAAGCCGGATTCCTGAAACGCAGTTGTAGAGTGAATCCCTTACGGTCTCTAAATCTTGTCCGATACAGGAATAGATACCCATTCCTGTGATAACTACACGCTTCATGATTATTTTAGCTCTCTTTTTTCTAGTAACTTGTTACGGTTGAACACGGGGTTTGCATACATCCGGAGGATAATCTTTTTAATCGAAACGGAATCCGGGTATTTGTCCAGCTCTGCCAGATGGCTGCAAAAGGCCTCCTTCTGTTCAGCAGAGTAGCAATCGGAATCGTTTCCGGTGAGCATATCCCATGCAATAAAGTTATTCTCGAATAATTTGTATGAAGATATTATTCTTTCGTCAATAATGCGGGCGACCTCTTTTGTGAAGTCACTCTTGCTGAGATTCCCCAGGCTGCGGCAATCCTCTTCCGAAAGCATGTCGCAGAGGCAGAGGTGCACCCTGCCTTTTTGCTGGCGGATGCCGGTGAGTATGCTGTTAAGGTCTTCTCCGGGGCGCTTGATATATGGCTCTCCAGATTCGCGCACATGTAACTCCAGCGCCTTGAGAATATCGCACGGCTCCCATTCATATGAGATGGCAATCGGCACCAGATGGAGTTCCGCAAGGGCTTCTGTCCAGGACTTGGGGCCGCTCTGGCAAAACATGTTGATAAGCCCGCGGTCGGTCTGGTCGTCACCGTCTTTGCTGCGTCCGTTGCGCTGTGCAATCCATACGGATTCGTGCTTTTCTGTAATTGTATGGCGGATGTATTCCGACAGGTACCTGGACTTTTGGAAAAAGTCACGCATAGAGGCAACTGTGGTGGGCCGCTCCACCCGGAACATTTTGTTGGATTTGCCTATATCGGTTATAAACTGGCCCTGCATCAGGTTGGCTCCGAAGGTAATCTCAGATGTGGGGAGTCCAGACTTGTCAAGGAGGACCTGCAGTATGGCAGCGTCCAGCACAATGTCCCTGTGGTTGGATACATAGAGATAACTGGTGGAAGCATTGAGCTTTTCCGAGCCCTCTATGGTAACACCCTTTGTGGTGCCCTTGATTATTGACCACACTGCCGGACACATGAACTGATGCTGGAAAGAGGCTATGTCCGTGCAGCTGGTGAGCCTGGCTGCAATATGGGCAGGCTCAACCTCCGGGAAGAGATATTGACTTACCAATTTGAACTCTGGAGCAGACGCAATCCTTTGCATTGCATCGGGAATCTCAGAATCAAGATATGGACGGATATCATCGAACATAGTTATGCTTGCGATTATCTATGAACTTAACGGGTTTGCGTGATTTAGCCGGATGGTTTATAGCTGCAACCTCCGCCACAGGGAGAACCATAATCTCCGGTGCTACGCGGATGCGGGAGCGGAAGCGGTCCTTGAGGTCCTTGATCACTTCAAAATCCGGCTGATGCTTAAGCCCGATCTTGACAACCACCTCATCGGTGCCGGCATCGCTCTCTTGAACTACAACTACATAGTTTTCAACATAGTCTGTATTATCCAATACGTCGTTGATTGCCGGGGGATAGAGGGTGGTGCCCTTAAGCTTAATCATGTTGTTCTTGCGGCCGACCAGCGGGGTGAGCCGGTAACTGTTGCGGCCGCACTTGCAGGGGGCAACAATTTTGGCAGCCATATCACCGGTGCGGAAACGGAGCAGCGGCATCCCCTCTACTCCGAGGGTGGTGACCACTATCTCGCCGACCTCTCCGTCGGGGACAGGGAGATTGTCATCTCCGATAATCTCCACAATAATAAGTTCAGGGTGTACGTGGCCGCCGCAGCCGTAGGGACACTCGGAGAATGTGGCTCCCATCTCGGTGGAGCTGTAAGTCGCGAACAACTCTACATCCCATTTTTCCTTGATGCGGCGTCCCAGCAGGTTGAGCGAGAAGTCCTGCTCACGCAACCCCTCGCCGATGCCGATTATGCGTTTTATTGAACTGTTGCGGTAGTCTATGTTGTGCTCCTCTGCATACTGGATAAGCCTCAGGATAAAAGAGGGTACGCACATTATGGTGTCTGGCTTGAGGCGGTTGATGGTGTCCCACTGAAGTTCAGGGATACCGTTGCCGACGCGGATGATGCTGGCACCCAGCTCGCGGATTCCCAGAAAATAGGCGAGACCCGCCATGAAACGTTTGTCTATGGTGGTCATCAGCTGCACGATGTTGCCCGGGCCTACGCCGGCACACATGAAACTTTTTTTCTCGTTATATGCAAGCCGTTGCAGGTCTTTCTCCGTGCAGCCAAAGGTGACAGGGTCGCCCAGGGTGCCGGAGGTGGTTACGTAGTCCACAATTTTTTCCTTTGGGCAGCACAGGAAATCGTCGTTATAGAGTTGCAGGTCGCGCTTTTCGGTGAACGGAATCTTTTGCAGGTCCTCAATTGTACGGATCTGGTCGGTGTCGATATTATATACAGAGAAGAGCCTCTGGTAATACCTGGAATTCTGCGCAAGGTAGCTTAATGCCTCTTTAAGAAGACCTTCCTGATATGCTTTAATTTCCGACGGAGTGCTGAATTCTATATCCATATTGCCTCAATACAATTGTATCCAGCCAAGGTACGAATTTTTCTTGCCATTCGGAAGTTTCCGGGTTTAATTTTTCTGTGTTGGCGCCAAATCCATGGCCCCCAGTTTCATATAGAATACGTTTGTGCAGAACACCAGAAGCTGTGAGCGCAGAATCCATCAGTTCGGAATTGTGATAATCCACAACTTCATCGTCCCTGCAGTTGAGCAAGAAAACGGGTGGCATTCTGGAGTTTACATGTTTTTCCAGAGATAGTGAGTCACGGAGGCTTATGTCGTGCACGCGGGAGCGCCCCATCACTCCGTTTCTTGAGCGTTTATGTACATATCTTTCTTCTGACATGGTTACAACCGGATATATTGCCGCAATGAAATCGGGTACCAGCGAGACTTCCGGTTCAATACCGTAGCGCTCAAGAAAGTTGGTGCCGGCAAAAGAACCGGAACTCAGGACCAGATGTCCGCCGGCAGAGAACCCCATCGCACCCACGGGGCCGTCGTATTGCTCACGGACCAGTTCTATGGAGCGCTGCAGGTCGCAGATCATATCTGGATGGCGGTTGCCCCTAAAAATTGCACGGTATGCAAACAGATGGTCGGCTACCCCAGCCACGCGGTAATTAAGGATATATGCGGCGATTCCGTTATCTGCCAGCCAATTAGCCACAGCAATCCCTTCTGACTTGGTGTCGTGCCAGTAATAGCTGCCGCCCGGGCATACAATAACAGAAGCAACCGGCTTTCCTTCTGGTAAAATGGGGGTAAGAGTTACGCGAGCCTTGCATGAGGTCCCTTCCCATATGTTGATTTGCGCCGTGGCAGGCCGGGCTATGGTGATGGCAAACAGTATAAAGAATAACTTAATCTTCATCCTTAAGAATGTATTTTAAGTTTGATGGGATACCGGCGCAACGGGTTGCGGTCAGGTACTTTTCTTCTTCATTAAAATAGGCCGTGACCTCCATCTCCCTGTGCGATAAGGCTACCAGCAGGGGATAAACACCGCAGCCGGCATCTTCAATCTCAAGAGATTTGCCGCTGAGCGTGTCAACCTGATTGTAGACAGCCTTTCTGAGGTATTTACGGCATTCAGCCTTGGCATCATGTCCTTTGTACAGATATCTGGAGCGAACATAAGGTGCAACATACTCCGCCGTCTCACGTTCGCATCGTATGCGATCATATTCTGCAATGTAACTGTGGCGTACAGAGCGTGAGAAGGAGGCTATGTCACCATCAGGAACGTAGAATCTCTTGCCGACTTCCAGATATAACCCGGCGCTGTGGAGAATCTTGTTATGTTTGGGTAACATATACCCGAATCCATGGATATAAAGCGGCAGTACAGGTACAGAGAGCTCTTTTGCAAGAAGGAATGCTCCGCGGTGGAATCGCAGTATGTTACAGTCAGGACTTCTGGTGCCCTCCGGGAAAATCAATATGGAATAGCCACGAGCCACCAGAGCCTTGAGGCGGGCACAGTCATTTTCAAACGCCATCGAAGTCGGGAGGAAGTCTGCCTTGCGAATCACAGGCGCATACATCTTCCATGCCCAGTCGTTAGTTAGCATCACGATTTTGGGGTGCAGGGAAAGTATCGCCAGAATGTCAAAGTGCGACTGATGGTTGCAAATATAAACGGCAGGTGAAACTAAATCCTCTCCGGAAGCATTCCTGACCGTGAATCGGCATCCCGGTATCGCCCTGATAGCCATGTTGGAAATGCGCCAGAACATGCGGTGATAATTGAGCCGCTTACGTTCATTGTTACCTCCAAACATAAAAAATACCGCAGCCCAGAGGGCGATGATACACAGCGAGAGGCCGAAGGTAGAGAATACGAAAGCGGTACAGAGCAGCATGGCTATGGTGAGCGGGTATTTGCGCATACTCCCGGACGGGTTGCGGGTAAGCATACGGAACACCATAGGCGGCAGGTAATAGGCCATCAAAACCACCGTTAGCATACCGATAATTGTCACCGACGCAAGCGAACGCATCGCGGGGTGACGTGCCACAATCAGGGCTCCAATGCCGATGAACATAATCAGTGCCGACAGAACAACCGCATTTTTGTATGACCTCAGAATCTTTTTGCCGGTGGCGTATTCGTACATCAAGCCTTCTGTTATGAAGATGGTGTAATCATCTCCCTGGCCAAAAATAAAGGTGGCCAGGATGATGTTAATAATGTTGAAGCCGATTCCGCAGAAGTGCATGGTGCCAAGTATCCAGATCCAGCCAACTGCGAGCGGCAAGAAGCTCATTATGCTGAGCTCCAGTGAGCCAAAACTCAGCCATAGAAAGAGGAAAACTATAATCCCGCAGATGAGGCCGATACGGTCAAAATCGCTGTTGAGCGAACTTACCAGTGAACTGCTAAGATCAGAATCGTTAAAGCAGAAACAATTCTCGGGGAGGGCTGCCCTGATTGATTCTTCCCTTTGTGCCACCTTTTCTGAGGGTACATCCAGATAGGCTACCATTTGCAGGCGACTGTCACAAGGGAGGAACATCGCCATGCCAACAGTTTCATATAAAGGGGCAAACCAACTATCCTCCTGGATTTCCCATTCCCGTGATATATTGTCCAGAAAGGGACGCACTGCCCAGTCGGTAAATCCCGCCGAAGTGGCGGCACGTGGCAGGGTAGATGCCACATCGGCGTGATCGCTCCAGAACTGCCTCCACATAGCCAGCCGCTCTTCCTGTGTTTTGCAGGATGGTACAAACGGGCTCAGTGAGCGGGCCTCAGGTATTGCCTCAGAGAGACTTTCCATGGCTGCGATGGTAGCATCTCTGTCCGATGCTTCAGCAACCAGATAAATAGTTTTCTGTTCGCCGCTCTCACCAGAAAGAGTGGAGAGGATTTCGAAGCCGGCCTGCTGGTCGGCGGTCATATAATTGATATTGTGAAGGTCAGCATCGAATTTGACCTTCCTCCCGGCTATGTAAAGAACTACGGTAACCGCAAGGAACAGTATGAAGAAAACTCTGCGTACCCCTTTGGACGGGTTGATGTTGCGGTCAAAGTCAAAGCGTATCGTGTTGCGCGGTTTGCCCGCTGCCGGGATGAAAACCGGGAGGAATATCAGCACAAAAAGAATCGTCCCGACCAGCATCATAGCCCCGATAAAGCCAAAGTCATGCAGCGCATCGGCCTTGAGCAGCAACAGCGACAGAAAGGCGCCGACCGTGGTGATATTGCCGACCAGCAGTGGATTGACCTGTTCTGAAAGGGCCTTGCGCTTATCGGGTTGATACTTGAGATGGTCTATGTAGTGCAGAGGATAGTTGACCGCTATGCCGATTATGGTAGAGCCGATGCCAAGCACGATAATGGAGATTGCCGGCTTGAAAAGGGCAATCAGTCCAAGGGCAAAAACCGCCCCGGCTGCTATAGAGACAAGAATCCAGAATACGTCGGTGAAACGCTTGTAGCTGAACCACAAAATAATGCTTATGAGTATCGCCGCAAGCAGCAGCGCCATGATGCTGTCCTTCTTTATGCGCGATGCGTTTTCCACCGCCACCTCCGGACCGCCGGTGGAGGTAATCTGCACAGTTTGGGAGTGTGCGGCTGCCTTTGCCTTTATGTCGTTGACAAAACTTACAAGTTCTGAGTTCTTGCGGCTCTCGCTGCTGCCGTATGGGGAGTCAAGAAAAATGACACCGGTGGAGCCGTCGGCGGTGAATATGTTGCCATCTTCAATCATGCTCCTCCGTGCAGGGTTCAGTGTCTGCAGTCTCTGCCATACGGGTGTGAACAGGCCAAGCGGATCCTTGCGCAGGAAGCGTGCCTGCGGCCCGGGGTTAATCATAGCCTCCTTGTTGGCCTGCATTCTTTGCTCGATATATCCGTCGCTCTTGAGCAGGGAATCCATCCGGGCATAATCCTGCTCCTGCAAGAAGTATGGGAAATTGTCAGAAATAAAGTCGCTTACGTCAAAGAAAGCGTCGCTGTCACCGGGGTCCTGGAGTTGGGGATAGATGCCGTCGGGGTTGTTTTCCTCCCAGATTTCCCGGAAAGAGGTCATTGCCTCCAGCTTTTCTTCTTTTGTGCCGCCGTTAAAGAGTATCGCAATCTTGTTGTTGGCCCCGAGACGGTCGTATACCTCGGTGTAGCGGCTGGTCTGCTTACTTGCTGGCAGAAAAGATGAGATATCCTCGTTGTATTTGAGCCGCAGTGCACTTACGACGCACAGGGCAAGCACAACTGCAAGTGCGATTGCCGCTGCTGCCTTGTGTGAAGAGAGATAGTCGTATAGTCTGAGTATTGCCCTCCTCATCGCGACCTCCTGCAAAAGAGCCTGTTTATGAGCATCCTGGGATAGCCGTAAACTATGGCCAGGATGCAGAGGAATGTGTTAAGCGCGAAAATGCGCATGAAGTCGAATATCGGGTGGAAATGTGTCACCCGGTCTTCTGGATAATCGACGCGTATGGGTACAGATGCTATATCAAGTCCCTTCCAGGCAGAGAATACCAGTAGCAGGAGTTCTGCCTCATAGCGGTTTGTCATTAGCCTGACGCCGCTGATTTCACGGATAGGGTATATACGGTAGCCTGACTGGGTGTCGGGGATTTTTCTGAGGGTCTGGATTTCGAACCAGAAATTGGCGAACCGGTTGGCGAAAGTATTGCCCCTGGGCATCCCGTCTGCAGTGAGATTGCGGCTGCCCACCACCAGTGTGCGGGGTGCGCACGCACCCAGCAGAGCCGGAATATCTTCCGAAAAATGTTGCCCGTCGCCATCCATGGTTACTACATATTCATAACCGTTCAGGCGTGCAAACCGGAAGCCCTCCTTCAGGGCATACCCCTTGCCGCTGTTCTTTGCTATGGTAATCAGCTGCAGATCCCCGGGATATTGTTGACAAAGGGTTTCCAGGGCGGTCGCGGTGCCATCTGTAGAGCCGTCGTTAACCACCAGCACCGGCATGTTCTGTTCCAGCGCACGGGTAACAACATGGGCAATGGTGCCCGCGTTGTTGTAAGTCGGAATAATGATGATTGTATCCTGCCGGGTAGATGACATAGCCTTATTGAAGTTTCAGGGCCATCGAGGCGCAAACTTTGCCGTCCATCAAAACGCTGACTGAACCAGAATCGCCAAACTGGTAAACCAGGCGGGTGTCATCTGCCGGTATGACTGGAGAGATGAACTTTATGTTCCTGGCAGAAATGACATCGACCGCATGGCCGCATATCTCCGACATCAGCTCGACCGCAATCTTAACTATCACCACCCCGGGTGTAATGGGGTAGCCGGGGAAATGTGCTGCATAAACAACACTCGACTTAAGGAGCTTGACCTCCGCACCCTCCTTTGTAAGGTTAATTATCTCGTAAAGTTCGCTCTTCAGCATAAGTTATTCTTTGATAAAGAGTTTTTGCGGTATTTCGGCATCAGTAACTATATTGGAGAACTTTATGGAAGTCTCCTCTCCGTCTTTTCCAAAGAGCATGACGTCGTGTATCAGGAGTGTTTTCTTGTCTGCCTGAAGCACTATCCTGGTAAACATCCGCTTGAGGTCTTTACGCAGAGGGATCAGAACTAAGATAAGCTCCCCAGAGGTCTCTTCTGCGCTGCAGGCAAAGTCCTTCTCTTTTGGGAGGGTCAGGTGCTGGGCAGAAGGTATGTCTCCGTTGAATATGGTAACTTTTGATGACGGGCGCTGCAGTTCCCATCTTATCTTGTCAGGGGCTTTGAGAAATACCACACCTTCAGCTTTGATATCCTCCAAAAGCATAGGGGAGTGGCGCTGCATTACAAACGATGCGCTTAACGCATCGGGAGAATTGGCCTCGATGATGCGTTGCAGCACTCCGTCCTGGGCATGGAGCGTCAGCACGGGAAGCAGTGCAAGGAGAAGTGTGAACAACCTTTTCATTTCAGTATGAATGCACAACCTGTCATAATAAGTAACACTCCAATCCATTGCAAAGCTGATACCGATTCTTTAAAAACAAGTATAGCTGCAAACATTCCAAACAGGTAACTTATGCAAGTAAGGGGATATACTATGCTGAAAGAGTAGTGTTTAAGCAGATAAAGCCAGAGAACCGAGGCGAGCCCGAATGCAATGCCGCAGAACAGGAACCACCAGTTGGTGAGCTGTGAACGGAAAAAACTCCACGTCCAGCTGAAGGGACCGGATCTGGCCAGCCCCAGCTTTAGCAGTATCTGTCCGCCGCAGAGAAACAGGCTCTGCAACAGGGATAAGATTATCAGTTTAAGCATATTCCTTTAAATTAAACGGTGGACAGATTTCGCGTATGGCCGACTCCGGATTGGATGTGAGGAGCATCGCAAGGGCGTGATCTTCTGAAATGCCACCTGCAGCCTCATCGTACCAGCCAACCAGTGCGGTGTCAATGTCTCCCATGGATATTTGCATCCATGCGTCCAGCAGGGCGCTCTCCATGGATTTGCCGCGATGTGAATAAGTAGTGTTGTAGCCGTGGCACTTCAGCCGGATGCCTATCAGCGAGCCAATGGTGTTATGGGTCGACTGCATAAAGTGCACCGGTCGCATTGTGGCTCCCTCTTCTTCGCAGACACCTTTGAGAAATTCGAGAGAATTCTCCAGGCAGCCATAGTCGGTCGCGGTTATAATAGCGTCTGGCTCTTTGCATCCAGCCTGCTCCAGCGCTTTCACAGATGTCCACAGGGCACGCTTGAGAAGCCTGCCCAGGCGCCTCGCCTCTATAGGGGTAAGGATACCCTTGAGGTCGGGCTCGCTGTCACCAAGGGATACTATAGAACGTATGTATACTTTTCTAAGCATGGGAGAGAATTAGGGATGAGTCGTTACCTCCAAAGCCAAAGGCGTTGCAAAGTACGTGTCGCAGTGGTCTATCGCCGCCGGCAGTGGGTGTGATGCACGCAGGGTCGGCTGTAGAGAAAGCGTATTGTGCCGGGATAAAGCCGTGCTGAAGCGCGAGTATAGAGAATATCGCCTCTATCGAGCCGGAAGCACTTGTAGTATGGCCCGTAAGGGCCTTTGTGGATGATACGGGGGGCATTTTATCCCCGAAGACACGCCTTAGCGCAGCACTTTCTGAAGCATCGTTGTTTGGCGTGCCGGTGCCATGAGCATTGACATAGTCAATATCGGATGGCCTGAGACCGGAGCAGGAAAGTGCCTGAAGCATCGCTCTGTAAGCACCTTCTCCATTTTCTGATGATGCGGTTTGGTGAAAGGCGTCGCACGCGTTTCCAAATCCTCCGAGATAGGCGAGTGGTCTGGCACCGCGGCGCAGCGCAGACTCTTCTCTCTCAAGCACCACGAATCCGGCCCCTTCTCCCAGATTGAGTCCGGCGCGATTCAAATCGAACGGCCTGCAGTTCTCGCGGTCGAGTATCATCAGCGAATTGAATCCGTTGAGATGATAAGACGAGAGACTTTCCGCACCGCCCGCCACGACCCGCTCTGCGAGGCCACAGCGGATAAGATTTGCCCCGAATCCAATTGCATTGGCTGCAGAAGAGCATGCCGTGGAGATGGTAGTCGCGTTTGAGAAGCAGCCAAAGTAGTCTGCTGTGGCGTCGGTAGTGGAACCGCAATCTTGATACTCTGAGAACTCAGGGTATGTCTTTTCACTGAGGTCCATGCCGCCAACGGTTGTGCCGGATATCAGCGGAAGAGGTGAGTCGTCATTCAGCGGCAGCCCAGCCTCTTCAAGGGCCTCCTTGAGAGCCATTATGCCTATCAATGCAGTTCTTGGCAAGACCTTTTCTATGGACAGGAGTTTGGAGATTTCCCTGTCCGGCATGGGCACCTCCCCAACCGGACAATTCCTCAACCTGGTCTCCAGATAGCGTACTGCTGATATGCCGCAACGGCACTGCCTCAGAGCGGCGAGATTCTCATTCTTGCCGAATCCGAGGGCGCTTACGACACCGGCGCCGGTTATAGCTATTCTCGGAATCACTTGGTGCGGTTGTCAGTGACGTATTGTGCAATTACAGCAACGCTCTGGAATACCTTCTGGCCTTCTTTGGGGGAGGCAAGGCGGATTCCGTAGTTCTTCTCGAGCAGAATGAGAAGTTCAAGCACGTCAATAGAGTCCAGGCCGAGCCCCTCGTCACCAAAGAGAGGGGCGTTGTCGTCAATGTCATCAGGAGTCATACCCTCGAGGTTAAGGGCCTCTATGATACTGAGTTTTAATTCTTTAATAAGATCTTCCATAGTTATTCAGTTAATTATCTTTCAATCAAATATGCTTTGCAGGTCCATTCACTCTCGCTGCGGCAGTCTATCCATCCCACAATGGCAGATGTGGTGACTGAGTCCTGAAACGCCTCCTCCACAACAGCCCACATACGCCCTTCGTCGTACTCTTCCAGCAGGAAAGCGGAGGTCTCTCCCTTGTATTTGTTGCGTATTGCAACCTCTCCCGTAATAATGTTGGGTAAGGTATAAACAAATAGAGAAGGAGAGGGGTAGTCAGCCATCGTCTTCTCGTAATTGATGTCGTTGGTCATGCAGCCGTTGCGGGAGAACATAAGTACTGCCCGGTCTTCACGGGGTTCAAACCGGTCAGCGTCACCCTCCAGCAATAACTCTGAGGCAAGGAAACCAAGTTTGCAAAGGGTGTCCATCTTGAAAAACTTGGGATACTCTATCTTATGTTCCCTATATAGGTTGGAAAGGGTGGCTCCGCTGGGAATATCTATGCTTCTTGCTATTCTCATGCCTGACCTCCTTTTTTAAAAAGCAGCGCCCCGTTTACACCGCCAAAGCCAGACAGCAGTTTTATGAAAGAGCTGCCGGAGCAACTCCTCTTTGCCGCAGATACCTGCACGGGAACACTCACGCCCAGCATTTCAAATCCTTTGGTGGGCAATATTGTTTTATTATCGCAGGCTATCATTGAAATGATTGATTCAAGTATTCCTGCGGCGCCCATAGTGTGCCCGAAACACCCTTTCAGGGCGAATATAGGTATGTTGGCCAGGCCGGCACGGTCTATGGCTATAGCTTCCATCTCGTCGTTGTACATGGTGGCTGTGCCATGGGGGTTGATGAACGATAGGTCATTAATATCGGCCTCCCTGAGTACATAACGGAGGGCGTTATAGCTCCCTTCTCCTGTTCTGGATGGACCTGAGATATGATTGGCATCGTTACGGATAGCCCCCTCGGCAAGCTCCCAACCGATTGCAGAATCGCCCAGAACAATGGCAGCAGCGGCCTCGCCCAGGTTGAGTCCGTCGCGGCTGGCATCAAACGGCTTGCAGGGCTTCTCTGAGAGCGCTTTGAGCGACTGAAAGCCGCTTACAATAAATTGTGACTGCACCTCGGCGCCTACCACCACCACATAGTCGTATCTGCCGGTAAGCATCATCCTGCGACCTTGCACAAGTGCAGCCAAGCCCGATATGCAGGCATTGGACACTACTGTAGCAGGGTTGGGGTTGTTGAAATAGCGCGCCATCCGGGCCGCAGAATCGGGTAGGGAGATATCCTGTTTGCCTATGAACTCTATATTACCCTTGATAGTAGAGAGGATGAATGCGACCCTGTCGGAGGCGGGATCGATGCCGGCGGAGTCAATTGCCTGAGCGGCGGCACGGATAATAAGGCTGTCAAAGAATGTGTAATTACCTGCAATTGCAATACGGTCTTCAAAGAGTGATGCGACAAAAGCGTTGGCACAACCGAATGTGCTCTTGTGCAGCGTTATGGCAGACCGACCCTGGGCCGCTGCATTATAACAATCGGCAGGGGTGATACCCACAGGCGTCAGGGCGCCATATCCTATGCATGCCACCCGTTTTTTCATTCTTGTTTAATGGCGGTTTTAAGTTGGCCGCGGGCAACTGGCTCGTTATTTATGTAAACCGTGATTGATGCCAGGGTAATGCCCATCATTTCATACTCTGTTTTAACCTCTGTCTCCAGCGTCTCCCCACTACGTGGGAAGCGCATCATTTCAAAATTCTTTATCTGGCCTATGAAACCGATCTGAACTGGAATGTTGTGGATATACTTTGCTTCAAAACCTACCCTGGCGGCACTTGACTGGGCCATATGTTCCATTACTCCGGCAGATGTGAAACGTCCGTCTTCTACAAGAATATTCTCAGTGGGGACCGTAAACCGGGTCCTTGCAACCCCATCTTTGTAGAGGATAAGTTCATCTACATAACGGAAGGGTGGTTGCTGGAGCAGTATCTTATCTGCAGATATGGGTTCAAATGCCGTCATGCCCAGAAATCATAGAAATTATACCATTGCGAAGGATATTGCTTCGCCATCTTTTCAAGTATTGCACAATAAGAATTGCAAAGTGACTGGGTCTTTTCTGTGCGGTTGGCTCCGGAGGCTTCCGGCAGAGCATCGACCAATACTTTATAGCGTCTGATCCCATTCTTGACCACGAAAATCGTAATCATCTTAATCCCGCGCTGCACCGCCATTGCAAAGGGGCCGTATGGGAACGAGGCCTCTTCTTTAAAGAAAATGCTGCGTAGCCGCTTCTCAGAGCCAAAACTGCGGTCACCCGCTATCGAGACTATCTCTCCGTTGGAGAGGGCCTCGTTCAGCATAAAGACGTGAGACAGATCTTCTTTAATGGGAATCATCCTGATGTTAGTCTTGGCAAAGCAGTTAGTTCGACCCTCCATAACGGTCTCCTTCTCTCCTGCAAAGACCAGGGCGTTGATGCGCTTGTACGTCTTTACAAAGTAGCCGGCCAGTTCGTGGTTGCCCAGATGTGAGCTGAGCATTATCAAACCCTCTGGTGCCAGGCTCAGATTGTCAATTACATCTTTACCCTCGACATCGATTTTGAAGCGTTTACCGGCATAAGTCGCAAACCGGTCCAGAACGACCATCCCCAGATTGAACTCATTTACATAAACCGAGAAGAAGGACCTTACAGGATTGTACCCGATACGCTTGCGAAAAAAACTGTATGAGGCTTTATATCCGTTGGCAAACAGCATGTAGAAAGGTATCACCAGTGCCATAAGGGCATAAATCAGAATCAGCGGGCATATCCGGGCAATCCCGATAAGTGCACGCTGCATCCAGCCGGTCCCGTCGGTGGAACCTTTCCAGGATATCTGCTTGGTATCAGCCAATATTTTCTGCGATGAATGAATATAACTCGTCTACAGTCTTTACAACCTTGAAGTCTTCCGGTTTCATTTTAATGCCGAAGTTCTCCTCAATGTATACAACTACGTCCACTACCTCGAGGGAGTCTACGCCAAGGTCCTCTTTAAGGCTGGCGCCGCCGGTTATCTTTTCTTCTTCAATCTCCAACTCGTCAATGAGAAACGAGTTTACTTTCTGC
>JAFXNQ010000016.1 GCA_017529425.1 Bacteroidales bacterium
AACCTTATCACCTATGTGACCGACCGCGCCGGTCACGACCTCCGCTACGCCATAGACAGCTCAAAACTTCAGCGCGAACTGGGTTGGGAGCCCAGCCTCCAGTTTGAGGAGGGCATTGAGAAAACCGTCCGCTGGTACCTGGACAATCAGGATTGGATGGACAATGTCACAAGCGGAGACTATCAGAATTATTACAACGATATGTACAACGGCCGATAGGCGGTCAAAGTATAAAAAAGAACCGGCTTTTTCGAGCCGGTTCTTTTTTTGTGCTGACGCGGGTTATGCGCCAAAGTTGTCGTAGAGAATACTCTCCGGAGCGACTCCGAGGGAGTCCAGCAGATCGGTAACGCACTTGGTCATCATAGGCGGACCGCACATGAAGTACTTGCAATCCTCCGGAGCATCGTAATCTTTGAGGAATGTCTCGAACATCACGTTGTGTACGAAGCCTGCGGTATACTTCACGCCCGCTGCATCGGCTGCAGGATCGGGACGGTCCAGTGCCAGATGGAAGTGGAAGTTGGGGAACTCCTTCTCGATCTCTGCGAAATCTTCCAGATAGAACGCCTCCACCAGGGCGCGTGCACCATAGAAGAAGTGCACCTCGCGGTCGGTCTTGAGGGTCTTGAACAGATGCATGATGTGGCTGCGCAAAGGAGCCATACCGGCACCACCGCCCACAAATATGTATTCCATCTCCTTGGGATCGTCCTTAGGGAGGAGGAACTCGCCGTAAGGGCCGCTGATCATCACCTTGTCGCCCGGCTTGCGGGTGAACACGTAGGTAGAGCCTATGCCCGGAGGCACGGGGAGCATCTTGAAGACACCCTTGGGCTGACTGCGGTCAAACGGAGGGGTCGCGATGCGGACGTTGAGCTTGATGACACCCTTTTCTGCGGGATAGGAAGCCATTGAATAGGCACGGATGGTAGGCACGGTGTTCTTGTACTTGACGTCAAAGAAACCATACTTCTCCCAGTCTGCCTTGTAGATGGGATCCACGTCGATGGTAGAGAAGTCCGCATCGTAAACGGGGATATCGATCTGGATATACTCACCGCTCTTGAACTCGATGTTCTCACCCTCAGGGAGCTTGACGGTGAACTCCTTGATAAAGGTAGCCACGTTCTTGTTGGAGATAACCTCGCACTCAAGTTTCTTAACGCTCAGGGCGCTGTCGGGAACCTCGATCTTGAGATTGTCCTTAACCTTGACCTGGCAGCCGAGGCGCCAGTGGTCGTTAATCTGCTTGCGTGAGAAGTGCACGGTCTCGGTGGGCAGGATGCTGCCGCCGCCCTCAAGCACGCGGCATTTGCACTGTCCGCAGGAACCCTTGCCACCGCAGGCAGAGGGGAGGAAAATCTTCTGGTCGGCCAGCGTTGCCAGCAACGAACCGCCCTGGGGAACGTCAACGACCTTTTTACCGTTGTTAATGTCAATCTTAACCGTGCCGCTGGGAGTGAGTTTAGCCTTAACAAACAACAGCAGGGCAACCAGCAGAAGTATCAGGGCCAGGCAGGCTACAACCGATACAATCAATATTTGCATACTCATAGCTCTACCCTCCTATAGTTGAATACCCATGAAACTCATGAACGCGAGGCCCATGAGGCCGGTGATGATGAACGATATACCGAGGCCTTTGAGACCTGCAGGGATGTTGGAATAAGCGAGTTTCTCGCGGATGGCCGCCATACATACGATGGCCAGGAACCAGCCCACACCGCTGCCGAGACCGAAGGTGAAAGCCTCTCCCAGAGTCTCATAGGCACGCTCCTTCATAAACAGCGAACCGCCCAGGATGGCGCAGTTTACTGCAATCAGGGGAAGGAATATACCCAGAGAGTTATACAGGCTGGGAGCGAATTTCTCAACTGCCATCTCCACGATCTGGGTGAAGGTGGCGATGGTGGCGATGAACACGATGTAGCTCAAGAAACTCAGGTCAACGCTTGCGTACTCAGGTTTGAGCCACGCGAGTGCGCCGGGCTTGAGGATGTACTCATACAGGAGATAGTTCAGAGGGAGGGTGATGCCGAGCACGAATATTACGGCAAGACCCAGTCCGGAAGCGGTCTTCACATTCTTTGATACAGCCAGGAAAGAGCACATTCCCAGGAAGAATGCGAACACCATGTTGTCCACAAAGACAGACTTGATAAATAAATTCAAATATTCCATATCTGTCTCCTCCTATTTCTCTTGAAGGTCTTTCTGTATGCTTCTCTGGATCCATACGACGCAACCCAGCAGGATCAGCGCCATCGGAGGGAGAATCATCAGACCGTTATTCATATACCAGCCGCCGTTCTCGATGTACCAGCTTGCAGGGATAACCTGGAAACCGAACAGAGTTCCGCTGCCGAGCAGCTCGCGGAAGAAAGCGACTATAATCAGAATCATGCCGTAGCCGAGACCGTTGCATGCTCCGTCCACAAAACTGGGCCATGGCTTGTTGCCCAGGGCGAAAGCCTCTATGCGGCCCATGATGATACAGTTGGTGATAATCAGACCAATGTATACAGACAACATCTTGCTGGTGTCGTATGCAAAAGCCTGGAGCAACTGGTCAATCAGAATCACAAACATCGCAACCACAACCAACTGCACGATGATGCGCACGCGAGTGGGGATTGTGTTTCTCAGCAAGGAGAGCAGCAAGCTGGAGCAAGCCGTCACAATGGTCACCGAAAGGGCCATCACGAGGGCGCCTTTAAGCTGTACGGTTACTGCCAAAGATGAGCAGATACCGAGCACCAGGACGGTGATTGGATTGTTCTTAAAGAACGGTTTTGTATAGATATCCTTATTCATCTTTCTCTGTATTTACGGGTTCAACTTCACATTCTGCCTCGCAACCCTCGCCAGAGCAGCAGCACTCCTCGCCGGAGCCACATTCACCTTCTGCACAACACTCACCGCAGCACTCTTCGCTCTTGCCGCAGCACTCTTTTGCAGCCGGACGGCTGGTCAGGAATGCCTTGTAAGCGCCGAGCCACTGCTCAAGAGATGTGCTCACAGCCTTGGATGTCATGGTTGCACCCGAGATAGCGTCAACGCCATTCTCGGAACCGTTTGCACCACCCTTGACTACTTTGACTGAAGAGAACTGGCCAGCATCGGAGAGTTTCTTGCCGCGGAACTGGGTGTAGAAAGCGGGCTCCGCAATCTTGGCACCGAGGCCGGGGGTCTCGCTGGCGTGGTCGAAAATTGCACCGGCAACGGTTTCGTTGTCGTCTTCAACTGCAACATAACCCCAGATAGCGCCCCAGAGACCTGCACCGTACATAGCCAGGATATTGACTTTGCGGCCGTCGTCCATTGTGCACTCATATACCGGGAGTTTTACATCAAGCCCCTTCTTGAGGTTGGTGTATTGAGTTTTGAGGTCGATATCCTTGAAAGCATCCACACCCTCCAGCACATTACCTTCAGCATCGATTGCGAAAGTGTTGGTGATATGGTCGTTGTAGAGTTTCATGAAATCGGCACCCTTGTCTACATTGCCGTCGGGAGTCTGGCCCATATTGGCAGCGAGCATGATGGTCTTCATCTTAGCCAGGTCCATGTTAGCCTGCTGTTTGTCTTTCAATGCAGAGGCAGCAAACGCCAGGATGGCTGCAACAATCACAACCAGAATGGTCGTGTAAATAACTGTATAAGTATTGCTGTTAGTATTCATGGCATCGATGCGTTTAAACGGTTTTAGCTCTGCGCAGACGACGACGGATGTTCGCGCCCACAACCAGATGGTCAATCAGCGGAGCAAACGTATTCATCAGCAGGATGGAAAGCATCATACCCTCGGGATAACCCGGGTTGAACAGACGCAGCAACACTGCGAAGGCTCCGATCAGGAAGCCGTAGATCCACTTGCCGGTCTCTGTCTGGGCACTGGTCACAGGGTCGGTCGCCATAAATACGCAACCGAATGCAAAGCCACCCATAATGAGCTGGTAGTAT
Organism: Bacteroidales bacterium; assembly: GCA_017529425.1. Lineage (GTDB taxonomy): Bacteria > Bacteroidota > Bacteroidia > Bacteroidales > UBA932 > Equibacterium. The sequence continues at coordinate 3,967 of JAFXNQ010000016.1, forward strand.
GCGGGGACATCGCCCAGCAGACCCATGAGCAGGGCACCTGCCACGCAACTGAGCATAACCTTCCAGCTGCCCACTCCGGTGAATATGAGAATACATGCACCCAGCAGTATGCAGAGTGTGGAGGTCTCACCGATTGAACCGGGGATAAGGCCGACAAACATGTCGAGAGCAGAATAGTGCAGATTGCCGCCGGCCATCTCAGAGAGAGGAGTTGCGCAAGATACAGCATCTACGCCACACTTGTGGGCAATCCAGACAGAGTCGCCGCTCATCATCTTCGGGTAAGCGAAGAACAGGAATGCACGCGCCAGGAGCGCGGGGTTCCAGATATTCATACCGGTTCCGCCAAACACCTCTTTACCGATTACCACTGCAAACGCAACGGCAATTGCAAGCATCCACAGGGGGATGTTTACAGGCATGATAAGGGGAATCAGGAAACCTGTAACAAAGTAACCTTCATTGACCTCCTCGCCTTTAATCTGGGCAAACATACACTCGAAGAAGAGACCTACGATGTAGGATACCAGATACAGGGGGAGTATTTTGAGGAAACCTTTCCAGACAATCATCCAGAAGCCCCAGCCGTAACCGTAGGCGAGGTTCATCTGGTAACCGATGTTGTAGATACTGAAAAGGAACACAGGCATCAAGGCAACTATCACGGTGATCATCGTACGCTTAAGGTCGATGCTGTCCTTGATATGGGCACCGCGGCGGTTCACGGTCTTGGGCACGAAGAAGAAGGTCTCCATCGCATCGAAGAAAGAACCCATGGCGCTCAGTTTACCGCCCTTGCTGAAGGTCGGCTTCATTTTGTCCAAAGTATTTCTCAGCGCGCTCATATTATGCCATCTCCTTTAACATAAGGTCTATACCGTCACTGAGGATCTTCTGGATCTCGATCTTGGAGGGACATACAAACTCGCAGAGAGCGAGGTCCTCCGGGATGACTTCGTATATACCGAGGTTTTCCATTTTTTCAATATCCTTTGCAAGGCATGCCTTGAGCAGATATACGGGATAGATATCCATCGGGAGCACCTTGCCGTAAACGTCAGAAACGACAAATGCACGGGGGCCGCCGTTGGTATTGGTATCCAGGCTGTAGGTTTTCTTCTTGCTTGCCAGCCAGGACCAGTAGAGATGAGAGTAGCTGAACTTCTTGAGACGGAGAGGCTTGATCCAGCCCAGCAGCTCGTAGTAGTCACCCTCTTCGAGGATTGTAACCTGATTGTCAAAGAAACCGAGGAAACCATCCGCACCGACACTCTCGCCGGTCAGGGCATCGCCGCTCACATAGCGGACATTACCCTCTGCGGTATATTTGGCAACCGATTTGAGGCTCATGCCCTGAACTCCCTTTACGTAGCAAGGCTCCTTTGCAGCGGGACCGGTGATTGCCACCATGCGGGTCACGTCATAGACGCCGGTGCGCAGGCAGCGGCCTATTGCAGCCAGAGAAACGAGATCTACCGTCCAGACAATCTCACCCTTATTGATGGGAGAGATGTGGTTGATCTGGATACCGACGTTGCCTGCAGGGTGCGGGCCGTCAAAGGTGTGGAAGATTACACCCTTGAGATCGTGCATTGCACTGCCGGCCTCTTTGGCTGCCGCCATGCTGAAATGCATGCCACCCTTGGTAAGACGGCCAAGAGCGTCGATACCGGCCTGCAGGTTCTCCATCTGCCCATCCATAATAAAGTCCGGATCGGGAGCGAGCGGAGCGGTATACATTGCAGACACAAAGATACTCTTGGGGGTATCTTCTGCGTTTGCGATGATGCCGTAAGGGCGTTGTTTAATCATTGGCCAGAGGCCTCTCTCCTGAAGGATTGCAGTCACAGCCTGTTTGTCAAGCCTGGCACAGTCCACAGCGTCGAATTTGACACTCTGCTGACCCTCAACCTTGACGACCACAGCCAGAAGCTTGCGCTTGTCGCCGCGGACAATCTGCTGAACCACACCGCTGCAGGGAGAACAGAAACGTACTTCCGGATGTATCTTGTCCACAAACAAAACGTCACCTGCCTGGACGCTGTCGCCCTCCTTTACGGCGAGCTTGGGCACCAGGGCTTTGAAATCGGTGGGTTTTAAGGCAACAAGGTCAGGAGCAACAGTTTCTGCGATTTTTGCGGGGGCGGCACCTGCGAGAGGAATATCCAACCCCTTTTTCAATCTGATGTGTTCTGACATTATTAGAATTATTTATTGATAAGAAATTTTTCCTTCAAAATCGCGCGCAAATTTACTAATTTCTTTAGGTTTTTCAACTATTTTTGTGACATGAACCCAAGTGGCAATGAAGAGATAATACAGGGGCTGAACGATGCTCAGAGAGTGGCCGTAGAGAGCACTGAGGGCCCTCTTTTGATAGTGGCCGGAGCTGGCAGCGGCAAAACCAGGGTGCTCACCTGCCGGCTGGCAAACTTGATAAACAACGGGGTTGAGCCATACCGTATACTTGCGCTGACCTTCACCAAGAAGGCTGCGGGAGAGATGAAAGAGAGGATATCGACCCTGGTGGGAGAACGCAACGCACAGCGCATCTGGATGGGAACCTTCCACTCCATCTTTGTGCGATTTCTAAGAGAATACGCAGAACTGCTCGGATACCCCAGGCAGTTTACCATTTACGATGCCGCCGACACCAAATCGGCAATAACCAAGTGCATCAAGGAGCTTAACCTGGACGACAAGGCCTACAAGCCCTCCAGTGTAGCTGCCCGGATCTCCAACGCCAAGAACGACCTGCTCACCGCCGCATCATACGCCAAGAACGCCATCTATACCGGTGAGGACACCGCCTGCAAGCGCCCCCGCCTGCACGAGGTGTTCACCCTGTACGCCGCCAAATGCAAGGCCTCGGGGGCGATGGATTTTGACGACATACTGCTGAACACAAACATACTGTTCCGCGACCATAAGGTTGCGCAGGAGGCCATCCGCGACCGCTTCAAGTATATCCTTGTTGACGAGTATCAGGATACAAACTATGCCCAGTACCTCATTCTAAAGAAACTCGCCGCCGTACACCGCAATATCTGCGTAGTTGGCGATGACAGCCAGAGCATTTACAGCTTCCGCGGGGCCAGGATAGAGAATATCCTCAATTTCCAGAAGGATTACCCGGAATCGCGCATAATCCGCCTTGAGCAGAACTACCGCTCCACGCAGACCATCGTGAATGCCGCCAACAGCCTGATAGACCGCAACAAGAACCGCATCCGCAAGGTCTGCTGGTCCAGCGGGGACCAGGGCGACAAGATACACATCATAAATGCCTCCAGCGACTTTGAGGAGGGACACGCAATAGCCTCCTCCATAAAGCGCATCATCTGGCGGGACAAGGCTCAGTACAGCGACTTTGCAATCCTTTACCGCACCAACGCCCAGAGCCGCGTGCTGGAAGAGGCGCTGCGCAAGCAGAACCTCCCCTGCCGCGTCATCTCCGGGATGTCGTTCTTCGACCGGGCCGAGGTCAAGGATATGGTGGCGTATTTCCGGCTGGTAATCAACCCCAAAGACAACGAGGCCTTCCGTCGGGTCATCAACCTGCCCGCACGCGGCATCGGGGCCACGTCGCTCTCTGCGCTGGACACTGCCGCAGAGGCCGCCGGAGTATCGCTTATGGCCGCCTGCTCCCTACCGGAGGCCGATTTGATTATCGCGGGACTCAAGACGGGAGCCATTGCCCGCTTCAGGGAGTTCTACAACCTGATAATGCCTCTGGCCCAGAAGGCCTCCACCACCGACGCCTACACGCTGGCCTCGGAGATCAGCGTAAAGAGCGGCATGATGGCCTACCTGCAGATGCAGCAGGGCAAGGAGGAGAAAGACCGGCTTGAGAACGTACAGGAGCTATTCAACGGCATCAAGCAGTTCTGCGAAGACGAGGCCCAGATGCGCAAGTATTACGACACCGAGACGGGCGAGGACATGGCCTCCCCCGACGATATCATAACTCTCTCAGACTATATCGAGAACTTCACCCTGCTCTCTGCATCGGAGAAAAGCGATGACGAAAGTGACGATGACAACAAGATAAGCCTGATGACGGTTCACTCATCCAAGGGACTTGAGTACCCTTATGTGTATGTAGCGGGGCTGGAGGAGAACCTGTTCCCCTCCGGCAGCGACATCACCCCCACCGACATCGAGGAAGAGCGGCGGCTATTTTATGTGGCTATCACCCGGGCCAAGAGAGAGGTCACCCTCTCCTTTGCATCCATCCGGCACCGCTACGGCAAGGAGGAGTTCAATCAGGTGAGCCGGTTTGTAAAGGAGATAGACCGGCAGTATCTGGATGGCGATGTGCCCTCTTCCAGCGCATTCGACGATTTTGGGTTTGGCAGCCGGCCAGCCTCTGGTGGTGGATGGACTGGAAGCGGTGAAGGTGGCTGGAACCGCTCCGGCGGAATGTCCGGTTCTTCCAGCAGATCCGGCTCGTCCAATCAGTTTGGTTCATCCGGCAATGGCAAGTGGGCGCCCAACTACGGCAGGCCGCAGCAATCCGCGCAGCGGCCGCAACCAACATCGCGTCCAGCCGCCCCGGCACGCCCCATCCCCAAGCCGCCGGTGGTACACAGGACCCCCTCTCCCGACTTCAAGCCCGACCGTCCTGAGGATATCAAGGTTGGGATGAAAGTAGAGCACAACATCTTCGGATTCGGAACAATCAGCAGCATAGAGGGTTTCGGGGGCGATGCCAAAGCCGTCTTCGTTACCGACAGTGGAGAGACAAAAAAACTTATTCTCAAATACGCCAAATTGCGTATTTGCAAATAGCATCGGCACACTATTTGCAACTTCTTCCGAATGAATTTTCCATAGTTTAGGTTATGGTTAAGGTAGGAGGCCGGAGCCCGCAAGGGTCCCGGCCTCTGAATTTCACCCAAGTGCATTGAATGCATCGGGCAGGTAGTTCACCTCAACCACCTCCCCGGCATCGAACAGCACCGTCACCACATCAAACTTAATCTCTTTAAAGGTTGGATTCCTGGCATAAAAGGCCTTTGCCGCCCTCACCAGCTTCAACCGCTTTTCGCGGGTAACATTGTCGGCGGGGTCAAAGCCGTCGCCGGCATTCAGCGTCTTTACCTCCACTATACGCAAAGTACGGGTATCCTCCATTATCAGGTCCACCTCCAGGTGGCCTGCACGCCAGTTGCGCTGCACCAGATGCAGTCCGCACCCTTGCAGATACTCCAGAGCGACATCCTCTCCCCTTCTTCCCAACTCCCCTCGGATGTGCATGAGCTTACTCTTTCTTTTTGTAGAATACTATGAATTTTGCCAGGCAGAGCAAGATAAACAGCACCACCGCTATCTCCACAGACATACGCTGGCGGTTAAGCGTCATGAGCAGTGTAAACTCGGGGTCCTCCTGGCCGCAGAAATCGATAACCTGTCGGTTTACCCTGAAAAAGGTCCACTTGCGTATGATAATCCCCTCGTCCAGCATCGTGACACCACCGTTGCTGCGGTTCAGCGTCATCAGCAGCTTGAGGTCGGCGAGGTTCACCGGACAATCATCGGGCAGACCCTCTATCTTGTCGGAGGCCACCAGCACAAATTCCAGACCCTGCGCTTCGGCTTCCGCCTTAATCTTCATTATGGGTTCCACACCATGACGGCGGACAAATTTGTCCGGGTGGTAAATGGTCATCAGCAACAGTTTTTCTTGCTCCAACAGACGGGCAGCGATGTCTGTGCCATCCGGCGCCTCAATATTGAAATCTGCATCAGAGGCATTTGCCACCAGCCCATTCGATTTGGTCACGGCATCCACAAAGGTCCATGTAGAATCGGGCAGGTTGTCCAGCGTGAAGGTCTCTTGAACGCCCTCCTTCTCATAGAGGAATACCGTTTCATACAGGTCGGCGGCGCTGCGCGCAGGGGCAGCCTTGATCTCGTTCCCAACCTTATAGTCGGTAAATTCTGCCAGGGGAGTCCAAAGGAAGGTCTGCAGCAGCACGGCCGTCGCCAGCAGGGCGAACAAGCCCATAAATACCCACTCCAACGCGGGATAGGTATAGCGTCCAACCTTCTTGCGCGATAAAAAGATTATTACGACGCATGGCAGCAGAATCACATTCTTAAAGAATGTCTGCCAATTGGTAAGGTGCACCGCCTCGCCAAAACAACCGCAATCTTCTATTGGATTGAAAAGAGCCAGATAGAGGGTAAGCGGCGTAAAAAAGGCTATTAGCAACAGCGCCACCCAGGCGGCAAGATTGAAACGCAGGCGCAGCAAAAGGGCAACGCCGATCAGAAACTCGGTCGAAGCCAGGGCAATGCCCAGCACCAGCGCAGCCGGCGTAAGGAAACCTATGTGGAAAGCAGTAAGATACTCCTTGATGATCAATGATGTTCCAACAGGCGAGAGAAGCTTGACAAAGCCTGAGAAAATGAATACCAGGCCGACTATCAGCCTGCAAAAGCGGGCTAGGCCTTTCATAGCTTACTCTTGATCAGTTCAAAGATGGGTTCCGGCGGAAGAATCAATCCGGTTTGCGGGTCCGCACAGTCTATACGGATGAAATCAGGATCTTTGGTACAGCACTCCATGTATACAGCGCGCACCTTTTTTTGGAACTCGATATCGGCCTCATGTATATCCTGGGCGCCGTCCAGATAGTCGCGGTCGCTGCCGCTGCGCTGATGGTTAAGCCGTGACTCCACAAATCCGATAGGCACATCCAGGAACAGGTTCAGGTTGGGCTTTGGTATGCCGAAAATGTTGTACTCCAGATTGAATATCCACTCGCGAAGCTTCGCCGCCTTCTCGGGGTCGGCCAGTTTGGAGGTCTGGAAAGCGATGTTGCTATACACATACCTGTCCAGCACCACGCAGCAGCCATCATCCAGCCATTCCCTTATCTGCTCAGCCGCAGCCCGCCGGTCCTCCGCAAACAGAAGAGCCACCAGCTGCGGATGCACAGCGTCATTGCCGCCATACTCCCCCTTCAGAAAATTCGAAATCAACTCACCGTAAACCGGAGCATCGTACCTCGGAAAATGGAGATACTTCAACTTATCGCCCCTGCTCTGCAGGTACTCGCACAGCATCTTCAACTGCGTGGACTTCCCCGCCCCGTCCAATCCTTCAAGAACTATCAGCATATTCGCGTCGCTTTATGTGTATCTTTGCAAATATACTTTTTATTTGGATAAATATGGCATCCCAAATCAAGATAATGGGAATCGTGAATGTGAACGACGATTCTTTTTTTGCAGGCAGCAGGGTGAGCGGCGCGGAGCAGTTCATGGCACGTGTTGAGAAGTTATTTGAAGACGGTGCTGACGTGATAGACATCGGGGCTTGTTCGTCACGGCCTGGAAGTACATATCCGGGCGTGGAGGAGGAATGGCGACGGCTGGAGCCGGTGCTGGAGGCGGTACAGAAACGCTTTCCGAGCACTCTCACTAAGGCACTTGCAAGCGAGCCGTCAAACGGTAATTCAAGCCCGCTGCCGGCTGCCGGCGGATACACCGGGCCAAGGTTCTCCATCGATACATTCTCGGCAGACATAGTTCAGCGCGCGTATGACATCATCGGGCCGTTCATCGTGAACGACATCTCTGCCGGGCAGAGCGACCCTGAACTATTACCGCTGGTTGCACAGCTCGGCCTCCCCTATGTGGCTATGCACAACCAAATCCCTTTTGTTATGGAGGGCAAAGAGCTGCGCCCAATCGCTGACGGCGAAGGCGATATCGTGACGCGCGTAACCGGCTTTTTCCGAGGCTTCGAGCAGCGGGCGGCAGCAGCCGGCCTGTCAGACTGGATTCTGGATCCCGGCTTCGGCTTTGGCAAGGATGTGAACGAGAATCTGGAACTCCTGGACCGTTTGGATGAACTGCAGTGCTTCGGCCGCGAAATCTTGATAGGCATCTCTCGCAAACGGATGATATACCAGCCTCTGGGTCTCACCCCCAGTGACCCCAGAACGCTGGGCGAGACGCTCCGTCTGGAACGTCTCGCCATATCCCGCGGAGCCACCTGGATCCGCTGCCACGATGTTTGTCTGGGACAAGCCTGATATATTACATTACTATTCGTCTTTTACACAACGGACAGAATTAGCTTGTGCCTTGCTGTCTGTATAACTGTTCAAATCTATAACAGTCGTATCATTTGACGTATGCATGAACAATAATGCATGTGCTGTGTCATCATCGTGAGAAGAAGCATACCAATAGTGACCATCCAACCCAACGTCATGCAAACTGAAGCTGGTTTTATTCCTATATCCGGCCGCAGGATACCATTGTCCGCCCATTCTCAGACCTTTATTATCTGCGTCGAAAGTGGCCGAAACTGCCGGGGTCGATGACCACAGAGGTCGCGAAGGCACCTTCCATCCCGGAGGGCAAGGGTCATACTTGGTCTTGACCGGCCCCCAAAGTCCATTGTCGGCTTCTGACAACCAGTTAGCCGGACTTCCTATGAATTGTGTGGGATGACTGATAGCATACTCCAGTGTAGATGTCTGCTCACTTGCATCCACGTTGCCATGGTCTCCATGATACTCTGCCTGCGAAGAACTGCCACTGACCCTGGCACCGAGGAACGGATCTTTCCTGCCCCACTGATACATCAAACCCAAAGACCCGCTTGTACCGGGGGTATTATTCAAGGCACCCAGGTTAAGCGGCATCATTTCATAGGTTACATTATCTCCGCCATCAAACAAATAAGTATTCTCCTCAGGATTAATCTCAGGGCACCAGATGTGCCAACTCCAAAGAACATTACCATGTAAATCCTTGACAAGAATCGTCTCGTTGCCGCAAGGATTACTTTTGAATGTCTGGAAATGGATGTACCCGTCTTCTATAGCCAAATTGGAAACCAGATCTTTGTCTGTCATCATAGTTTCTGCATTGATCCAATTTGAATTTACCGTATAGTAACCCTTCTCAACATAGGCGATAGCGCCGGTCGATTCCGACGAATTGCCTTTTACGGTAGCCTTGAATTTGTAGTCCTTCCCGGGTTCTACGATATAACAATTGGCGGTACCATTCTGGCTTAAATCAATTTCTTCACGATGCTGAATTGTTGTGCTTTTTTGGCAACGGACACCGCTTTTTGTTGCAGGCCCCCACTCATCGATATGATTATCGGCATGTTTATAATGAACAACATATGCGCCTCCATATCCGTGAGAGGCATGCCAGTTTGTCCAGACGGGATTAGGAAAAGCGTTGAAATCACTTTCATATATTACTTCATGGTCACAAACTTGCCATCCAGGAGGGCATGGGTCATACATGGTCTTTTCTTTACCCCACAAAAAATAATCAAGCCAAATCGGGCCGGCCCAACCAGAATGAATAGAAGTGATATATGTTGTCGGATGAGCTATTCCATAGTCTGATATAAGAAAATCATCACCAGTCAAATCTGTTTCGTTATTAAAAGGTTCTGCGGGAGAAGATGCAAAATCAAAGAACGGATCTTTTCTCCCCCATTCGTACTGCAGACCCGCGGCATTTGCCCCGATACTACCCAGTTCCCGATCCATAAAGATGAGATCACCGAACTTTTCCTGGCCTTCGATCTGCTCAGGGTCATAATCTGTCACCCAAATATGCCAGCTCCAAAGCACATTGTCTGCCTGGTCTTTAAGCGCCAACAAGGCATTTCCAGAGTTTTCTGTGGTTGTAAAGGTGACATAACCCGTATCATCATAATAATACCCAGATTGTATTATCCCCCGTATGCCAGGTTCTTCATCACTGTTTTGGGTTTCCCACAGCACAGCGATCTCCTTACCCAAAGGGACCGGATAAGTAGAGCAGCCTCTGTACCCTGCATAAAAACGGTAGGATGAATTGGGCTTTACAATATAGCAGTTTGCAGTTTCTATGGCGCTCAGGTCTTCCAACTCCTTGGCACGAATATCTATGAGCGGCATCTCCGTGACCATGGCTCTTGCCATTACATTATCCTGCTCCGTAACCTTAGTATAAACCTCCTTTCCTGTTTCATCATAGACGCGCATAATAAAGCCCTCACTCAAAGGAGTATCTGTTGGATCATAATTACCCTGGCCATACCACACTGTCCAGTCATAATATGGTATGGCCAGATAAAAGTCTGTCGGATCATCTGACAGCTGAACACCTTCTCCACAATCCAGTGTCAATGTTGACTGCCTCATACCGGTAGAGTTTCCCCACTGTATATCACAATTTTGCATACGGATTTCATAATCGCATGCATCGTAATTATAAGCGAACTCTACTGTACCCCACAATGGTGCAAGCCCCTGGTTCTCTATAGTAATTTTCCCTACTTTGATATCTCCGGTCAGATTGATCTGCAGCAGGCCGCAGACATTCTTGAAACGGAGAACTTCATTGTCGGACATAGCTACAGCAGGGTTGCAGTTCCTGCCGAAAGAATGCGGCTCATATTGCTGTATAGAGGGCAAAACGATTTCAACTTTATTATAATGCTTATCATACCAATAACATTCTTCTCCAATTGATGCAGAGATATGGTCGGGGAAGATTGCATAATAGTAAGGTGCATTCTCAGTGAGAACCGGGATTTCGCCATTGAAGATTGCTTCTTTGGTGCCGGCTCCGGAAACAAGTTCCATAACGGTACCTTGACCGTCTGAGCAATTGTAACTGTTTGTTACAATTTTGATTTTATCGCCTTCACTCCAGCACACAGGGTAGTAACCGTCAATGTTTTTCTCACCCAGGACTGTTTTGGTTTCGGGGCCGTTCCCCTCGAGAATAGCCCTGAAAGAGGCCATCTGGGTTCCGCTTACGGATGGCTCCTCAATGACTCTGTTACAAGCCACGGCGACCGACAGTGCCATGGCACAGACAACAATAATCTGGTGTATTTGTATTCTGTATTTCATATCAATGATCCTCCATTATTACCAATTACCATCCTTACTGCCAAAATTTTCCAGCAACGACCCCATGTCTGAGGTAAGTGTTGCCACATACTGATATGCGTGGTTGTTAAGCATATTTTTGCCGTCCACCTCCGCTGTGCAGCAGTCACCGTCAGTTGTGTTTGCACTGATAATGATTGTCTTGCCTGACAAATCCTGAGGTGGCATCATGGCATAGAAATTAATCGTCTCACCTTCAATGTCTGTAACCACGTCAGCAATTTGCAGTGTAAACATTTGCGAAGTCAAATATGGAGTTATCACATAGTCCTCCCCGGTAATATCGAGCATGGTGGCCACAACTATATCAGTACCATCTGATACCCTGACTGTCAACTCATTGTAAGTTGCAATCATGGGCAGTGTCAGTTTGAAGAGGACTATCGCTTCTGCACGCTCCATTTGATAATTGCATGTTCCATTTTCAGGCACCTGTGAACCTGTTGCCAGATGCTGATACTCCTCCAGATGGGAAAAGTCATCCTTACCGGTTTGAATCTGGTCCGCATACACAAAGGGTATTTCATGCGGATTAGAAGAGTCATAATCGTATGGATAATACACAGCATATTTGCTTGCCGCTTTTAGGGCCCAGCCCCCTCCGTCAAACTCTGCCACAGACTCCCCGACAAAACCGGACATCTCAAAAAAGGCCTGAGCACCGTGATCCGGGAACATACCGACGACATCATCTGAATCCCACGAGAAACTGATAGCTCCCCCACCGATAATCATCTCTGCCTTAGTCATTGGAGAGAGATCTGACAGGTCCACGTCAGCGACCCCGATTCTGACATGTTCGAGTACCTCATTATCAATAGTATCCTGAACATCGTTACAGGACATGGCCAGCAGGAGTAGTGCCGGCAGTAAATAGAATCTTTTTTTCATTAATACACTGTGCTTTATTCAAACCAAATTTCACCCGGTCCACTAATGCCAGGATTATCAATTTGACCTGATTGATTTGAACCATTCAACAATACTGTACTATTTTCCAGTTTAATGACATTTAATTCTGGTGGACAATATGCTCCATTTTTATGCTGCATATACAAGAATGTCGCGATGGCACTGACTCCATAAATGCCGGGTTATAAAATACAAAAGTGTGGAGCCGACTTTCATTTATCCTGTAGAAGGCTTTGCAGAGCCCGAAAAGAAATAAACTACTGATAACACTCCACACTCGGCCGGTTATGGAGTTCCGCCTCCAGAATTGGGGCGTACTGAACAAACCAATGCACGAGCGACAGATATGTTCCGCAATCCCTCTTTTCAGGTTAATCTGCAAATTTTCCACAGAGGAGGCGAAAACACTTTCGCTGATATGTCTGCCTTACTAGGCTTAGCAAATGTACGTAATAAGTTCCAATAAAGCAAATTGAACCACCAGGTGAAGAGTCATCTGTCCTATGGTCGAAAATTTCGACCATAGGACAATGGCAAGAACAAAACCAAAAGCGCACCGGGAAACCGATGCGCTTCTTGTTTGAGATACCCGACATATCCGGGCATAACCGGAAAGACAAACTGCTACTTCACCTCCCAGGTGGAGCCGGAGCGGAGAAGTTCGTCTACACAGTGAACCTTTGCTGCGGCGGATACCTCCTGAAGCTGCTTTTCCACGTTGGCGTCGTAGGTAGAATCCTCTACGTTGCGGATTACGCCGAGAGCTACCGGCAGGTCACCCTTCATATCAATCAGCATAGAGTGGATGAAGGTGTCGCGGGTGCCGGCGTGGTGTACCAGGATATCGTCCAGCGTGTAGCCGTCCTGGCCGATGGTCACAACCTTCAGTGCGCCGTTCTCCAGGACCAGACCCTTGTCGTTGTTTGCACCGAATATCATCTTTTCGCCGTCGCGCAGGAAGATGGTCTTGTCGGCACGGACTTCACGGGCGCTGATTGCTGCGTGGGCGCCGTCGTTGAAAATCATACAGTTGACCAGCATCTCGCACACCGACGCGCCTTTGTGCAGCGCTGCGGCGAGGAAAATATCAGGATTGTTCTTGATGTCAACGTCGAGGCCGCGGGCAAAGAAGGTACCGCGCGCGCCGATTACCAGCTGACCCGGGGTGAAGGGATTCTCCACGGTGCCGTAGGGCGATGTTTTGGTAATCGCGCCAAACTTGGATGTAGGGCTGTACTGACCTTTGGTGAGGCCGTAAATCTGGTTGTTGAAGAGGATGATGTTCAGATCCACATTACGGCGGATGGCGTGGATAAAATGGTTGCCGCCGATGGCGAGAGCATCGCCGTCACCGCAAGCCTGCCAAACGCTGAGCTCGGGACGGGCCACTTTGAGGCCGGTGGAAAGTGCCGTTGCACGACCGTGAACACCGTGGAATCCAAAGGTATCCATATAGTACGGAAGGCGGCTGGAGCAGCCGATACCGGAAACTACAACAAACTTCTCTTTGGGGAGGTCCAGCGCCTCTGCAACTGAGGGGAGTGCTCTCTGGAGCGCTGCCAATACAGCGTGGTCGCCACAACCGGGGCACCAGCGAACCTGCTGGTTACTTTTGAAATCTTGTGCTTGATATTTCATGACGACTTCCTCCTTATGATAATTGTGCCTTGGCGGCGTCCACAATTTCTTCTACAATGAACGGCTGCCCCTGGACTTTGTTGTACTGTTCGTATTTATACTGAGGGATGCGGGCGCGCAGATAATCGGCAAACTGGCCGCTGTTGAGCTCGCAAACCATTATCTTGCCAAATTTGCCGAACACCTCGGCGGCATTCTTTGGCAGCGGGTTGATATAGTCGAAATGTGCAAGGGAGACCTTCCTGCCCTCTGCCTGCAACTGCTTTGCTGCGGTGAAGAGGTGACCGAAAGTACCGCCCCAGCCCACCAGCAGCAGGTCGCCCTGCTTCTCGCCGATAACCTCCAGGTCCGGGATAAAATCTGCCACGGCAGCCACTTTCGCAGCGCGCTGGGCCACCATATACGCGTGGTTTTCAGGGTCGGAAGAGATAGTTCCGGCAGGATTCTTCTCCAAGCCGCCTACGCGGTGCTCGAGACCCGCCTTGCCGGGGATGGCCCACTTGCGGACGAAAGTCTTGGGATCGCGCTCAAAAGGCTTGAAGTTACCCTCGCAAGAGTCAATGATGGGCGGCTTGATGGCGGGATAATCTTTCATAGAAGGG
>JAFXNQ010000017.1 GCA_017529425.1 Bacteroidales bacterium
GGTGCAACTGGTTGTGTCATTGACAATGTCCACATATGGGAAAACTGTGATGAGACAATTGCGGACAAACTAATTATCGTTGACAACTCCCTGGAGGCTTTCCGGCAGCTGGCACGCTATCACCGGAGCCGCTTTGACATCCCGGTGGTGGGCATAACCGGCACCAACGGGAAAACTACCACCAAAGAGATGGTGAACGCCGTGCTCAGTGCGAAATATAAGGTTACCTGCACCCAGGGTAACCGCAACAACCATATCGGCGTGCCGATGACCCTTTTGGAAATAACCCCTGAAACTGAAATCGCAGTGGTGGAAATGGGTGCAAACCATCCCGGGGAAATCACCGCTTCAGTTGAGCTGGCGATGCCCACCCACGGCCTGGTGACCAATGTGGGCAAGGCCCATCTGGAGGGTTTCGGCAGTTTCGAGGGGGTCAAGAAAACCAAGGGAGAGCTGTATGACTGGCTCAGCGAACATAATGGAATTGCCTTTTACGATGCCGATAACGACGATCTCTCTGAGATGGTGACCTCCCGCAAAGGGATGCAGCTGATGCCCTACGGCGTGGAGTACTCCGGAATGCACGTGCTGCGCACCTCCCGGGTGAATCCATATCTGACAATGGAGGTTGAGGTGGCAGACGTGGTGAATCGCATAACCACCCGCCTGATCGGCTCTTACAACGCCACCAACGTGGCCGCCGCACTGGCGGTGGGTGGATTCTTCGAGGTCGATTTTGATGCTGCTGTAGCGGCCATCGAGGCCTACGTCCCCTCCAACAGCCGTTCCCAGCTGATTGATACGGGTCGCAACATAGTGATCCTGGATGCCTACAATGCAAACGCAAGCAGTATGAACGCAGCGCTGGACAACTTTGCGGCGACATCCTTCCCCAACAAGGTGCTGGTGCTGGGCGATATGCTGGAGCTTGGCAAGTATGCTGCAGAGGCACACGCAGAGATACTGGCAAAGGCCCGCAAAATTACCGGCGAGGTTTATCTGGTTGGCAACAGCGAGTTCAAGGCCGTTGCGGCTGAGGGCGATCTGGTGTTTGACACCTCGTTGCAGCTGAAGGAGTTTTTCCGCAAGCTTAAGCCGGAGGGGAAGACCATCCTGATCAAGGGCTCAAATGCAACCCGTCTTCCGCTTATTATGGAGGTTCTTTAACGATTAATTATAAATCAAATACAAATGAAAACTTTCTGGAAAATAGTATTCGGTTCGCTGCTGGGTTGCCTGGTGGCAATGCTCATCTCTTCATTTTTCTTCCTGGGGATGCTGGGCAGTATGGCCGGCCCCACACAGAGCCCTGCGCCCAAGAAGGGTTCTGTGCTCAGGATAGACAAGACAATGACTTTCTGCGAGCGTGCAGTTGACGATTTATCTCCTATGGCACTGATGAATCAGAAGATGGGCGGCAAGATAACCATCCTGGATGCGGTGCGCGCAATAGATGCTGCGGCCACTGACCCCGCCATCAAGTTCATCTACATCAACCCCGACGACCTCACAGTCACTGTTACACAGGCAGAGGAACTCAGGGCCGCCCTTTCCCGCTTCCGCGCAAGCGGCAAGGCTATAGTGGCCTATGGTGAGAATTTTACCCCGATATCTTATTACCTCGCTTCAGTTGCCGACAAGGTGGTGATGAACACCGACGGGGAGGCGATGATTATGGGTGTCGCCAGCCAGTCTATGTTCATTAAAGACCTGCTGGACAACCTTGGAGTGGAGATGCAGCTTATCCGCCACGGTAAGTATAAAGCTGCCGGCGAGATGTTTATCAAGAATGCTATGAGCGACGAAAACCGGGAGCAGCTGCAGGCTATGGTTGACGGGATATGGAAGACAATGGCAGATGAGATATGCGCCAGCCGCGGCATTACCCGCGAGCAGCTGGACGGTTATATCTCCAATCTTGAACTTGAAAAGGCACAGAGTCTTCTGGACCGCAAGCTGGTGGACACCGTTTATTACGCGGATCAGATGAAGGATTATCTGTGCAATCTGGCCGATGCGCAGAAGTTTGACAAGATCGGATTCGTGAAGCTCAACGACTATGCTCCTGGCCGCATAGCACAGGCATACAAAAGCAAATCCAAAGATAAGGTGGCTGTGTTATACGCCAACGGCGAAATTGTGGTGGACGGAGATGAAGCCACGGATATCGTAGGCGCCAAGTTCGCAGCAGAAGTGGCCAAGGTCCGCGAGGACTCCACCGTCAAGGCGGTTGTTTTCCGCGTGAACTCCCCCGGCGGAAGCGTGGAGGCGGCGCAGTTTGTCCGCCGCGAGATTGAGTTGCTGCAAAAGGAGAAACCCGTCGTGGCCTCGTATGGCGACTATGCCGCATCGGGCGGATACTGGATCAGCGCATCTTGCGACAAGATTTTCTGCGATAACTCCACCCTTACAGGCTCCATCGGCGTATTCGCCCTTGTTCCAAATCTGGGAGGCGCAGCAAAGAAGACCTTCAAGGTCAATGTCCAGAGCGTGAGCTCGCACCCTCACGGAGATATGTTAGGCGGAATGCGCAGCCTGGACGCTGCGGAGACAGCTTATATGCAGAACTCCATCGAGGGGGTTTACGACGAATTCCTCACTATTGTGGCCAATGGCCGCAACCTCACCAAAGAGGCTGTGGATGATATCGCTCAAGGTCGCGTATGGTGCGGTTGTGACGCCTTCGGCGTAGGTCTGGCCGACGAGAAGGGCGGTCTCTCGGAAGCAATCGCTTATGCGGCATCTCTCGCCAACCTGAGTGATTACAAGCTGGTAGAGTGCCCGACTCCCAAGACAACCTTTGAACGCCTGATGGAGATGGTGGACGGCTCGTCTGGCATAGCATTGTTCAACCGTCTTGAGAGCAAGACCCATTGGGAAGAGGCTCTGGCGCAGTTTGAGAAGGCATACGGCTTTTTGCGCACAGCAGAGCATACGACTATTTGGGCAAGAATGCCCTTTATCTCAGAGATTAAGTAATTACTGATGAGGCTTTTTGGCAAGATAGCTACGGTTCTGCTGCTGATGGTTTACATCGCTGCATTCGTGGGGTTCCGGCTTCACGAATGTGCGGTGGATCATACTGTGGAGGTACTTAGCGTACTTGCCGATGACGCTTGCGAGGAGGTTCATCACCACCATTGCCACGATGAGGCTCACTGCGGCCACCATCACCATCATTGCGAAGAGGACCATGCAACCGCAACGGAAGATGGCAGCGTGCATATTGGCCAGGCCTGCTGTTGTGCCAATTCGTTGTATTTCATATCCGACGCCCAGATAACGTCGGACGGCGGCGACGACTTTGTCTCTTCAAAGTGTCTGTCGGTGGCCTTTGCCACGGTCGCGGTGTATGCCGCGCACCTGCCGGGCAGCGGATTCGTCCCTGCATCTTACGGTGACTGGCGTGCCCTAAAAGGGCGTACCGCGCTCGTACTATATTCTGTCAGAAGGGTTTAGTGTGCTTTGCCGCCTGAATGGCAACAATGCACAAACCCTTAATTGACAGAATATTATGACATTAAAACGATTTACACTTTTAATATTTTCACTGTGTCTTGCCGGGATCGCTTATGCCCAAACGCTTGTAGGCACAGTCTTTTATCAGGACCCCAAAGGGGCGCGTGAGCCGCTCCCCTTTGCTCAGGTCTATCACCTGGAGCAGCAGGATCTGATTGAATGTGATGCCGATGGCAAATTCCAACTCATTCTGAAGGCCGATGCTACCCTTGTAGCGACCTATGTGGGCTATTCCCAGGATACCGTAAAGGTGGTTGCCGGGACCCCTGCCGCAGAGTTTGTCCTATACGGAAGCAACACCCTTGAAGAGGCGGTGGCAACTGCGCGGCAGGCCGGTCTGAGCCGTCTTTCACAAATCAAGACGGAGGCCATCACCACCGCCGGCATCTGCAAGATGGCTTGCTGCAATCTGGCGGAGAGCTTTGAGAACACAGCCAGCGTAAGCGTTGGATATGCCGACGCTGTTACCGGTGCCCGCCAGATAAAACTGCTGGGTCTTTCTGGCGTCTATACCCAAATGCAGGACGAGAAGATGCCTGTGATGCGTGGGCTCTCATCCACATTCGGTTTTAATTATGTCCCCGGACAGTGGCTTGAGAGCATCCTCATATCCAAAGGCCCCACCTCTGTGGCAAACGATGCGGGAGGCATCACTGGCCAGATTGATATGGAGCACCGCAAGCCGCTGGACGAGACGCCGCTGTTCGTGAACCTGTACGGCAGCAGCGACAAGATGTTTGACGGCAACATAATCTCCGCACTGCAGCTGAACGACCGCTGGAGCACCATCTTGCTGACCTATTTTTCTTACGCCAACTCCATGATGGACCACAACGGCGACGGCTTTCGCGACGACCCCACCACCCGCCAGATAAATGTCTCCAACCGCTGGCTCTACTATGCCCCCAGCGGCTTGCAGGTGCGCTTCGGCTTCAAGGTGGTGAACGACAACCGCGTCGGTGGCCAGATGGGCTACAATCGAGATATGGCATGGGATGTCGCCCCTGCTGCGTGGGGTTCGCTGATAAACAACCAACTCTACAATGCTTACTTGAAGGTGGGTATGCCGCTCAACGACGACCAGAGCAGCAGTATCGCCCTTGTTGCCACCGGCAACTATTACGACACTGACGCCCACTTTGGCTGCAACCATTACAGTGGCCTGCAGAAGAATCTGTTTGCCAACCTGATATACCACAACGACTTTAATGAACACAACACCGTGGAGTTTGCCTTCACAGCCCAGAACGACGATATCGTGGAGCATTACGCCATCCGCCCGTACGGACTGGAAACCTCTGAAGAGCTGCTGATTCCGGCCCGCAAGGAGACGCTGCTTGGGACTATGGGAGAATATACCTTCCGCAGCGGCGAGAAATTCACGGCAGTAGCCGGCTTCCGTATGGACTGGGACTCTTATTACCAGAAGATGCTGGTCTCTCCCCGCTTAACACTTAAATATGCGCCAATACACGATCTGGTGTTGCGTGGGAGTATCGGAAGGGCGCAGCACTCTCCCAGCGTGTTTGCAGACAACTACGGTCTGTTCTCTTCAAACCGTCGTATAATATACAACTACGGTGTCCATCCCGACCCGGGTCGCGGCCTGAATATGGACATAGAGGATGCTATAACCATGGGCGGCAACGTGACATATTATCTCCCGATTGGCGAGGATGAAGCCAGCTTCATAAGCTTGGAATATTTCCGTACCGATTTCTCCCGCCAGGTGTATGCCGACACAGAATGGCTCCCCGGAACGACCTGCATAACGCTGGCCCAGTCGGCCACCCAGACCATCCAGGCCGACCTCTCGCTGGATTTCAGCAGCCATTTCAATGCACTGCTCACCTTCCGCTATACCGACCCTAAGGTGAGGCTTCTGGAGGCTAATGGATGCACCGACAAGGATATAGTACGCCCTATGACCAGTTTGTACAAGGGGGTGCTCAACTTGCAGTACAAGACCAATCTGAGCAAGTGGATTTTCGACTTCACCGCCCAGCTGAACGGCCCGATGCGCCTCCCCAATTATGCGGCGCAGGCTTGGGATATGGAGTACTCGCCGATTTATCCGATGCTGTATGCTCAGGTGACCCGCAAACTGAAGGCGTTGGACATTTATGCCGGGGTGGAGAATATTACAAACTTCCGCCAGCACGATGCCATCCTGGGGGCAGACAACCCGTTTGGCAGCGGTTTTGACGCCTCTGTGGTATGGGGGCCGCTTATGGGTCGCAAATTCTATCTGGGACTCAGATATACTTTATGGAAATAATAACAATCAAACGATATGAAAGCAAGAATAATTATCCTCCTGGCCGCTTTTGTTATGGCCTTCAGCTTTGATGCATCAGCTCAGAAAAAGAAAGATGCCAACCTCGACGAAGTTACTTTTGTCACCAGTATGGAGTGCAAGAACTGCGAAAAGAAGTGCAACGCCAACCTTCCCTACGAAAAAGGTGTGGTTGACTATAAGGCAGACCTGGCTACCCATACGATTTACTTTAAATTTGATACCCGCAAAACCTCTCGTGAGAAGCTTGCCAAGGCCATACAGAAGCTTGGCTATACCGCAGAAGAGGTCGAGACTGCTCAAAAGAACAAATAAATTATTACATTTGCCGCTCATAGTATTTAATCTGCGGTACAATGTATAAGATTCTGGAAAAACGGATGCTCGCTCCTCAGATATATCTGATGGAGATAGAGGCTCCAAGACTGGCCGCGGCTGCCCTGCCGGGCCAGTTCCTTATTATCCGCGACGATGAGAAAGGGGAGCGCATACCACTCACCGTCAGCGACTCCGATGTGGTCAAAGGGACAGTGACGGTGGTTATCCAACTTATTGGCCGTTCCAGCCACAAGATGGTGGAACAATTTAATGTAGGGGACTCCTTTGCCGATGTCGTGGGCCCTCTGGGCAACCCGTCCGAGTTTGTGAACGCTGATGCGGAAGAGCTCAAAAAGCGCCGTTATGTGTTCATTGCAGGCGGTCTGGGCACCGCCCCGGTTTATCCGCAGGCCCGCTGGCTGCACGATCACGGCGTACCGGTGGACGTAATAATAGGTGCACGAACAAAAGACTTGCTGATATATACAGAAAAGCTCTCCGCCGCCTGCGACAATCTGTACCTCTGTACCGACGACGGCAGCGAGGGTTTCAAAGGGGTCGGAACAGCCTGCCTGGAAGATCTCTATTCCAAAGGGAAGACCTACACCAACTGTGTGGCCATCGGCCCTATGATAATGATGAAGTTCGCCACCCTTACCTGTATGAAGCTGAATATCCCCATTCAGGTGAGCATGAACACGCTGATGGTGGATGGCACCGGAATGTGCGGTGCCTGCCGCGTGAGCGTGGGCGGGAAGACATATTTCTCTTGCGTGGACGGGCCTGAGTTTGACGGTGCCCTTGTGGACTGGGACGAAGCGATGCGCCGTTCGCGCCAATATAAGCCGGAGGAGGCGGCTGCAATGGAAAGTTATGGCAAATAAGATTCCCAGAGTAGCAGTGCGCGAGCAGGATCCCAAGGTCCGTGCGCACAATTTCGAAGAAGTGTCTTATGGATATGACAAGCAGGAGGCTATGCTTGAGGCGAGCCGCTGCCTGCATTGCAAGAATCCCCGTTGCGTGGGTGGATGCCCTGTCAACATACAGATTCCGGAATTCATAGCGCACGTGGCAGAAGGCGATATCGCCGCTGCATCGGGTGTGATAGCGCAGGATTCGTCGCTGCCGGCAGTCTGCGGCCGCGTTTGCCCTCAGGAAACTCAGTGTGAAGGGCAGTGCATCCTGGGTGTCAAGGGCGAGCCGGTGGCTATCGGCAAGCTGGAGCGTTTTGTGGCCGATTATATGCACTCCCATCCGGAGGAGTCTGCGGCTGTTGAAAAAGCTCCTGCAAACGGTCATAAGGTGGCCGTTATCGGAAGTGGTCCCGCAGGCCTGGCTTGTGCAGCTGACCTTGCAAAGTGGGGCTACGATGTCACCGTATTTGAGGCTCTCCACAAGGCCGGAGGCGTACTTGTCTATGGCATTCCCGAGTTCCGTCTTCCCAAAGAAAAAGTGCTTGCCAGGGAGATCGAGGCAGTCACATCTCTGGGTGTAAAGATAGAGACCGATGTAATAATCGGCCGCACCGTCACTATAGATTCCCTTATGGAAAAAGAGGGCTTCGAGGCTGTCTTTGTGGGAACCGGCGCCGGACTCCCGCGCTTTATGGGCATCCCCGGCGAGAACCTTAACGGCGTGTTCTCTGCCAACGAGTTCCTGACCCGCAACAACCTTATGAAGGCTTACCTCGACGACTATGCAACCCCTATCCATGCCGGCCGCAAAGCTGTGGTTGTGGGTGGCGGCAACGTAGCAATGGATGCGGCTCGTACCGCACTCCGTCTGGGCGCGGATACTACCATCGTTTATCGTCGTACAGAAGTGGAGCTTCCTGCCCGCAAGGAGGAGGTTCACCACGCCAAAGAGGAGGGTATTGAGTTCCGTATGCTTACAAATCCCGTTGAGGTGCTTGGGGACGAGAACGGCAACGTACGTGCCTTGAAGTGCATCAAAATGGAGCTCGGAGAGCCCGACGAAAGCGGCCGCCGCAGCCCCGTACCCGTTGAGGGCAGCGAGTTTGAGGTGGAGTGCGACACCGTGATAATGGCTCTCGGGACATCGCCCAACCCTCTGATTGCCAAGACAACACCGGGGCTGGAGCGCACCCGCAAGGGTGGTCTTGTGGCCACCGAAGGTGGTGCCACCACGCGCGAATGCATTTATGCAGGCGGCGACGCAGTCACCGGTGCAGCCACCGTCATCCTGGCGATGGGCGCAGGTCGCAAGGCAGCTGCTGAAATACACAAGAAACTATCGGAATAATTTATGGCTCAGGCACCGTCAATTCCAAAGGGTACAAGAGATTTCGGCTGCGTCGAGATGGCGCGCCGCAACTACATATTTGACACCATAAAGGGCGTCTTCCGCCTGTTTGGCTATCAGCAGATAGAGACCCCTGCAATGGAGAATCTCTCTACCTTGCTGGGTAAATACGGCGACGAGGGGGATAAATTGCTGTATCGTATCCTCAACAGCGGCGATGCGTTCGCAGGCGTCGATTTCGCTGCTGCACCTTCCAGTGCGGCCATCACCTCCAAGGTGTGCGAGAAAGGCCTGCGCTACGACCTTACCGTGCCTTTCGCACGCTTCGTGACGCAACATCAGAACGATATTAGTTTCCCCTTCAAGCGTTTCCAGATTCAGCCGGTATGGCGTGCCGACCGGCCGCAGAAGGGGCGCTACCGCGAGTTTTATCAGTGCGATGCCGACGTTATCGGCTCCACGTCTCTGCTGAACGAGCTGGAACTGGTCCAGATTGTGGATATGGTTTTCGGCCGCTTTGGTATAAACGTCTGCATCAAGATCAACAACCGCAAGCTGTTGGCGGGAATCGCCGAAGTGGCGGGTGTGCCCGACAAGATGATGGACATCACTGTGGCAATCGACAAGATAGACAAGATTGGGCTGGATGCTGTAAAGGAGGAGTTACGCGAGAAAGGGGTGGGGGATGCCGCCATTGCGGTTATCGAGCCTGTACTTACCCTCTCCGGCAGCAACGAAGAGAAGATATCCTTCATGCGTACCCTGCTCTCTGGCTCAGAGGTGGGCCTCAAGGGGGTTGAGGAGATATCGCAGCTGTTCTCACTGATTGGTACCGCAGGTATTCGTCAGAAGGTAGAGCTCGACCTCTCACTGGCCCGCGGCCTGAACTATTACACCGGTGCAATCTTTGAGGTTAAAGCGCTGGACTTTGCCATCGGCAGCATCTGCGGCGGTGGCCGTTACGACGATCTCACCGGCATCTTTGGCCTGAAGAATGTCTCCGGCGTGGGCATCTCCTTTGGCGCAGACCGTATCTACGACGTGCTGTTGGGGCTGGACAAATATCCCGCTGCGTTGCTTTCTGGCGCGAGCGTGCTCTTTACCAATATGGGTGAGAAAGAGGCCGAGTATTGCCTGGGAGCAATTGCCCAGCTGCGCCGCGAGGGTATCGGCTGTGTGCTCTATCCCGATGCCGCAAAGCTCAAGAAACAGTTCGAATATGCCAACCGCGGCAACATCGCGGTGGTAATCGTGGCCGGCGAGAGCGAGATGGACTCCGGTACCTTCACCGTGAAGAACATGACCTCCGGCAATCAGCAGTCAGTCGCCCGTGAGGACCTGCTGCACTATTTGAAGTCGTTGTTGGGGTAGTTTATCCTTTGATAAGGGCAAACATATCCAGATATCTGTTGAGTGAAGTCAGTGCATCAACATCGCGTGAGAGGTAAGATGCACAGAACAGTTCTCTGAACCGGCAGAGTTCTTCCCACATTGCACTTCTGGCAGAAGCACATTCATTGGCACGGCCATATTTGATGGTCAGGTCAATCAGTTCTTGTGCTCGTGCAAACGCGCTCTCTGCCCGGGAGTACTTTCCTGCAAGAACAGCACGCAGTACCCGGGACGTTTCGCTGCCGATGTTAGCCATCTGCTGCGGGAAAGACATCCCGGCCCATCGGCCATTCTCCAGAGATAAGTGTTGCATCTATCAGATAATAAACTGTTTTACAATTTGTTTAATAGCCTCCCTGACATTCGGGTCCAGGATGTCACGGGAGGGATTATTCTGCCAGGAACGGATATTTATCAGGGAGTCAAATTCAATGAAATCCCCGCCAACTTCTTCCGGAGATAGATTGAACCCCCACAAATCCTCGCCGTTTGATCCATTATCCAGTAGCAAACGTTCCAGGTCTGCGTGCAGCTCTGCGTCAAGGGCGAGCAGCCCCTGTTTCACATCGGCTACACATTTGATCATATCGCCAAACGTGTTTCCTGCCAATGAAGCAAGTTCTGAACGGGTAATAGTGGTATGAAGGATTTGCATGGCAAAGGTTTTTACAAAGGTAATTAAAAAGAGGACAAATCTTTCGATTTATCCTCTGTAGTAGCGGGGGAAGGATTCGAACCTCCGACCTCCGGGTTATGAGCCCGACGAGCTACCAGCTGCTCTACCCCGCGATGTTTGAGACGGCAAAGGTAGAAAAAAAATCCTTTCCGCCAAATTTGATTTGCAGGCTGTTCTCTAGAATCCGGATAAATCTACTTTTTTGATGCCGACCATATCCGGCATCAAAACCGCATCTGCCCGTGTAACCTCTACAATGGTTTCAAAAGGGCCTTCAAGCCAGTAAGTGTGTCTCAGTCCGGGGACGTAATCCTCGGTTGCGCCGTCACCCCAGAAGACTGAACCTTTGACCTGGATTCCTGAAAACAGAGGCATATCATATGAAGGGCAGTTATGGACAACCCTGATAATTCTAGGCCTTCCCTCCTGTACAATGCTTATCTCCCTAAGCGTCTGCCCGTCGTAGGTAAAAAGCAAGCTGGCCCGCCTGAAGACGTGGTCTTCGTTGCACCCCAGGGAGAGCATCACTTTGGAAGGAGTCAGAGCCTTGGTCCCCATCACCTTAACCCACGGTTCTGAGGCGCTTACCTCTGCCCTGTAGTCGATATTTGAATTAACCTCAATCTCCAGCGTCTGCTCCTGCCAGTCCAGATTGATGTCGTTGCTATCGACCGGCACCACCATATTCATCTGTCCCTGCACGATGCGTACCTGACGGGTGATTCCCTCGCAGGTTATGGTTACCGTGGACTCCCTTTTGTCTGGTTGGTCGCTTGTCAGGACCGTTAATGTCAGCCGGTTGTCTTCCGGCGTTCCGAACGGAGTTCCCACCCTGATCCAGAGTGCGTCGGCAGCTGCAATCCAGTTGTAATTAGCATTAACAGCTATCTCTACAGTGCCACCGGCGGCGGATACTTCGCAGGACTCGGGGGATATCACCAGCGACGGATCCTTCTTGCAGGAAACTCCAGCCAGCAAAACTGCCGCAAAAACAATTATTCCGTATATATTCTTCATATACTATTTCGAGCCAAATACAAATTCTATATTCTTGCGGTCGCCACCCTTTGTCAACATTAGTAAATAAGAGCTGAGGGGGTAATACCGAGTATTAATGGTCAGCACGCCATCGGTAAAGTCGATACCATCGGTGTATTCATTGCCGTCAGCATCGGCAAGGCACCACTCGGCATCCTTCTTGGTGGTTATGGCAAGCACGCCAGATTCTGCCGTATATTGAAAAGAAGTCGCCTCGTCCAGATAAAGGGAATCCGCAATCGGTATTGATTCTGGGACAAAAAATTCATCTTCTTTGTTGCCGGGGATGGGTGTCCACCCGGGTGTAGTCTCCGAGCTGAAAAACATTCGGATATGATCGCCGATGTTGATTGACTCAGTAATTACCAATTCAGCGCTGTAAAGTCCCTCACCGTAGTATGGCTCTAAGGTAAAGGGCACTTCTGTCTGGTCCAGGATCTCACCAATAGTGCCGTCCCTGTGTACCACTGCCAGGGCAAAATTGCCGATAAATGTGTGGGCAGACATATTGAAGATAAACTCGCAGCTCACATCAAACGGCACTCCCACCTCGAACTCCGTGGTCTCACTGGTCAGACCGCCCCCTTTGCCATTACCATCTATGCATAGGACATCGGTGTGCGTGCCGCCCTCATCCTTTTTCATATTGATGACGGCCTGATGACCCTCGTTGAAACCCTGGAATGCCGGGAATGTAAAGAAGCCGTTTCCAGCACCGCCCCATCCCCAATTGATACTGAACTGTCCCTTGGAATTATACCCGTCCAGCACAAATGCGTGACCACCATCTCTGCTGTAACCGGCATACACAATGGGGCCCACGTCTTCCAGGTTGTTTTTGAGCATCGCAATCCAATCTTCTACAGTGAAGTACTCTTTAAAAAAAGTTACTATGGAGGCGTCGTAATAGAAGTATTCCGCCAGTCCTGCCGCCGCATTGATCGGATAGGCGCCTGTCCCCGACGGATAAAAAGACGACTGGGCCATAATGGCAACATCTGCAATAAGCCTGGCAATCTGCTTCTGAGACTCGACTGATGTTCCGGAATTCACATTCAGTGGCATATTGTCCCAATCATACACATTCCCCAGAGCCAGGCCGTTAATTGATCTCTCGATTCCCTCATCGTCTATGTAGGTGTACGAGGGCAACTCTCCGTGACCAGCCTCGGGCCACTTGTGGCAACGCATCACTATCGCAGTGGCGGTGGCGACACATCCCGTAGCGGAAGACTCGTCGTTATACTTGGGACAATAAATATTATAGGGATCGTCCTGCCCCCACCGGGCGGTTTCGTACTGCTTTTCATTTGCATAACAGGGAATGCGCTGCTTCTCCAACGCCTCCCACTCCTGACTTGCATCCATTTGTGGAGCTTCCCTGCCCTCTTTTACAGCCGCCACAATGTCTTCCCAAATATTGAGCCAAGCCCTCATATTGGGAGGAACATTTTCAGGACGATAACTTCCCTCAGCAGACCAGCCGATTAAAGGTTTTACCCTGTCATCGGAAGCTATTATCACATAACCGCCGCGTTCACCTTCGAAAACATAATAAGCCGGGTGATAAAAAGAAGCCTTGGTAAGAAACTGGGGCTCATCTACCTGTCGGACAGAGACCGACTTACAACCCTGTGCATGGAGGAAAGCACCTGCAAGTTTTTTAGCCTTGAAGGGCGCAACCGTCTCTGCGACCAGGTGAAGCGGCATCAACAGCAATAATATCAAGATAAAACGTTTCGCCATTTTTTTTAAGAAGCCGGCACTGCTGTCCGGAGAGATTTACCATAAAGTGAGTTGCACAACGTACCCCTTCACCGATTAATATAAGTAAAGAATCAACCTCCCGCTGTGATGGGCAAGAGGTTGATTCTTATTATTAAAATGACTTAGCGAGTGCCGCCAGCCCACCATACATTCTCGGAGAATACATAGTTGCCCGCATCTGTGTAAACAGCTGCTACGTTGGGGTTGGCAACCACGTCAGACTGGCCGTAAGGGCAGCGGAGAGGGAATTTGCCTTTGTTGAGAAAACCGTAAATATCCTTGCCCTCTGCTTTGAGGCGACGGACATCCGCATAGGTTTCAACAGTTTCGCCATTGGCACCCCACATACCCAGATACTTCTGGAGCATAGTCTCCTTGAAAGGATCAGCGTCAAACAGAGGCTCTACAGATGCAGTGAAGTATGCCTCCGCATCTTCATCACTCAAGGGATCGCTTTCAAGAGGTTCGATACCGCCGTATGCACAAACGCTAGGTGCACTGATGCCAGCATCAACACTAATCTCAAAGTTTGCGAAAGCAGCCTTGATGGCATCCTTAAGGACATCCTTGGCCTCGGCAGTCTTTCCCTGACGGCAGAGAACCTCAGCCTTGATGAAGAGAAGCTCGTGATAGCTCAAGAAATGAACAGGAGCTGTCTCGGCAAAAGTAAAGACATCGTAGGGATAAACATACTGCTGCTCTTCAGGATCTCCGGTAGGAGCAAGCTCTGCCTCAACTTCTGCTGCAGAATAATGAGCCCAAGAGCCACTACTGCCCCAATATACGCGTTCTGCACGCGGGTCGTTTCGCTCTTTAAGCTTGCCAAACATACTGGTGCAGGAAGAGATACCATCGCGGCTCCACTGGAAGTCGAATACAGGGTTCTGGTTACCATTGTCATAAGGCATAGAAGCTTGCTCTGATGCAGAAGTGAAAGAGTTGTCAATGTAGCCCAGAATTTTGGTCAGGTCAGCATCTTTGCTGCTGGAACGGTTCAGGAGGCGCAGTGTGTAGCGGGCCAGCAGACCGTTACCGAATTTTGCCCATTTTGCCTTATCGCCACCATAGATGAAATCATATGCACCTAGGGTGTTGCTGCCTGCAGTTACATCGGCAATACCCATGTTGAGGAGCTTGAATACCTCTTCGTAGATGCTTTGCTGGGTATCTGGCTTCGGATAAGGATACTTATCTATATCACCGACTTCGGTATAAGGGGTGTCGCCGTAAACGTCGGTAGCAACAGCCATATTGTAAGCAAGCATTATCTCGCCCACGCCACGGATGAAAGAGTCACCGGCGTCTTTGCCTTCTGCGTCATCTGCAGCTTTGGCAACAACTATTTTACCGTTACGAATGTTCTCGTATATAGCGTCCCAGCTATTGTTGAAAGTAGAAGCAACGCGCACTTCTGCATCACGCTTCTCTGCTTTGAACAGCTGGTTGTGGGTTCCAGCCCAATACTCTACATAGGAGCCGAAATAGGTATTGAAGTCTCCGCCTACAATGTTCTGGGCTGTACGGAGCTCCAAGTCAGGAACGATGAACTTGCCATCGCAATTTGTAGAAACGCTCGGATCTCTGTTGATTTCGTCCATGAAGTCCTCGGAGCAAGCCGCGAACGTCAAGGAAGCAACAGCGATAATCAAACCGGTCTTGGTCAATTGAAAAATCTTTTTCATAAGTTAATCCTCCTTAAAAGTTGAATTTAAGACCTGCGCCATAACTGGATGACCCAGGAAGAGAGAATCTTTCGAAACCACCGGCCATATTGTTGTTGCCCTGCGAAGCCTCGGGATCGAAGCCTCGGATGGCGGTCCACAAAAGAATGTTACGTGCGAAAGCACTTGCCGTAATGGTGACAGACTTAGACCTGATAACAGGATAGCTGAGGGATACCTCCCTAAGTTTCAAATAAGAAGCGTCGCGCACGAAATACTTGGAAATATCATTGAGAGTGCTGAAGTAAGCCTGTGCATATTTACCGTCAATCTTAATGTCGTTGGGAGAATATGTCCCGTCTGCATTCATCTTGACAGAGGGCTCGTAATCGAACAAGAAGGATTCTTTTTCGCGGTACTCCTGGGAAAGCTTAGCTGTACCGTAGTATTCCATCATTGCGGCGGAACCCGCATACATGCTACCACCTTTCTTCCAGTCGAATACCATGTTCAGGGCGAGGCCTTTCCAGTTGATGCCAGTGCTCATACCTAGCTGGAAGTCGGGAGCGACAGAGCCGAGTACGGCGTTGTCACCTGCCATAGGGAAACCATCTTCGTCAACGATTACGAGACCGTCTTCGTTACGTTGGTAGTCAATACCGTAGATAACAGGATATTTGTCATCAATACCGGCGCGAACCTGAGGTTCTACGAAACCACCCAGGAATATGCTTGACACTCCCTCTGCGAGTTCGTCAACGTAGTTGTCAATCTTGGTAAAGTTGAAGTTTACATCCCAGCTGAAGTCCCGGGTCTCTACAGGAACGAAGCCGAGAGTAATCTCATGAGCGTTGGTGTGAACCTTACCTGCATTGGTAATCTTGTCGGAATAACCGGTAGAAGAAGCCATGGGCACTGCAAAGATCTGGTCCTTTACATTCTGGCGGGAAAAGGTGTATTCAAACTTGATCCTGCCGTTGAAGAATGCCAAGTCGATACCACCCTCGATAGACTTAGTATTCTGAGGCCGGAGGTTGGGATCATAAAGAGCGCTGTAAGGAGTGTAGGCTACGACACCGTTGGTAGGGTAAATAGCGGGAGTACCACTTGAGAAACCGCCACCGAAGCTGGGAGTGTCATAATATGACTCGTGATAGGAACCTGCCTGACCCACCTCTGCGTAGGATGCTCGAATCTTACCGTAGGTGAGGGCGTCGTTCTTCAGGGCATCCAGCTCTGTGAAGATGAAACCGAGCGATACGGAAGGGTAGGTAAATGTACGGTTTCCGTGAGGCATTGATGAAACATAGTCGGAACGGATGGTGGCGTTGAAGAAGAGCATGTTCTTATAATCGAGAGCGACCTCGGCAAAAGTACCGAAAGTGAGGCTCTTGCCGTATGACTCGCCAGATGAATACTGGGCCACGTTATTTAGGTGGTTCCAGCCGGAGAAGTTGAAGTGGTTACCGTAAGCAATGAGATACTTGCTGCGACCGTAAACGATCTCGTTACCTGCCAGGGCGGAGAAGTTTAAATCGGGGTTAATAGCCCAGGTATAGTTGGCTGTCAATAGAGAGTTGGTCTCGTTGGTGGTAAGTGCCCTTTCTGTAATTTCACCATCGCCGCCCTTACTGCCATAACCATATATGTTCTGATAGTTGGTTGTATAGGCATCCGCACCGAGCTGATATTTGACGTCAAGGGTATGGTTAGCAGCCAGGTTGGTTTTGAAATCTATGAAAGCGTTGCCGTAGAAACGCTGCGATTTCTCACCGAAAAAGTTGTTCTCGGTAGCCCAATAAGGGTTGTTGAAGGTAAGGTTACGGAAGTTGACCTGAGTGTAAGGGTCGCCTGGAACGTGGCAGGGAATGCCAGCGAGGTCGTAGTTGGCGGGAGCGTGGTATAGACCGGCGGTAATACCGTCGTTGGCACCTGACTGCTTATTAAGGTCAGACTGTACGAAGTTGCCGCTGAAGCCCATGGTGAAATATCGGTTCAGCTTGGCTTCGGATGCGAAACGCGCATTGTAACGTTTCATGTAGGTATTCTTGATGATACCGTTGCTGTTGGTATTACCGAGGGAGAAGATGAAGTTGCCATTGCCAAAGTTGTGGGCTACTGTTACGTTGTTACTAAAGGTGTGACCTGTCTGGAAGAAGTCGCGGATATTGTTATAAACACCAGGCTCTGTCCAGGGGTCGAGCCCTGCCTCTGCACGCTGGGGTTGATAGTACTTGCCAGGGTGCAGGTCTGCACCTTCCTTGGTATAGGTGTTGGCCACATTACCACCGTAACCGGGGTCATTGGGCAGTTCGCTAATCTCCGGGCCCCAGGAGAGCGATGATTTGGGTGAATACTTGCCACTTGAACCCTGTGCATATTTGGTCTGTACTTCAGGATAAATGGCGGGGGTGTCAAAGGTGTAATTGGTAGAGAAGGTTACGTTAGTTTTGCCAGCTTGTGCCAGAGAACCCTTCTTGGTAGTTATAATGATGACACCGTTGGTGGCACGCATACCGTACAGTGCGGAGGCAGCCTGGCCCTTGAGGACGTTGATGCTCTCAATGTCATTGGGGTCGATATCGAGGGCGCGGGATGCATAGTCCGAACCGGTCACGGAGTTATCTGTACTGAGGTCGGGAGTTGATGCAACCGGCATACCATCTACTACATAGAGAGGAGTATTGTTGCCATCAAGAGAACGGGAACCGCGGATGGTGATCTTTGCAGAAGCACCGGGCATACCGGAAGAAGAAGCTACTTCCACACCGGAAAGTTTACCCTGGATAGCGGAGCTGAGGCTTGCGCTTGCTGCTTGTACCAGATCGTCAGATTTCAGGTCCTGTACTGCATAACCCAGGGCTTTCTTCTCGCGGGAGATACCCAGGGCGGTTACAACGACCTCATCCAGCAACTGGGTGTCCACGTCAAGGGCAATCTGGAGTGATGTCTGGCCGTCGATTGCAATCTGCTGTGTCTTGTAGCCAAGGTTGCTGACTACCAGAACACCTGTCTTGGGGACAGAAATCGTGAAGACGCCATCAGCGTTGGTCAGCTCATAAGCACTAGCGCTGCCTTGAAGAACAACGGCGGCTCCTGCGACGGGTTCGCCGGTGGAACTGTCGGTGACCGTACCGCGCACAGTGATGTTCTGGGCGTAAAGTGTGGTCGTGACGACAGCCAGAAGGAACGCCATGATCAGTTTAATTTTTTTCATAAGCATCTTTTTTTGGTTAAACAATAGATTGGTTATTTTAAACGAGCATTTTTTTGTAACATGAATTGGGCTTATATCCGCGTGAGTACGGCGGAACAATCGTACTCCAGCCAGAAATACGAAATACAGAACTGGGCAAGTAATCAATCTGTAAGAATTGACCGGTGGGTAAACGAATCGGTATCGGGTACGATTGTGCCGGAACACAGAAAACTCGGCAGGATAATCAGAAGCCTGAAGCGCGATGATTTGCTCATTTGCACGGAGATATCGCGGCTTGGCCGCAATATGCTGATGATTATGTCCATTTTGAACGACTGTGCCCAGCGCGGTGTGCGCATCTACACAATCAAAGACAATTTCAAGCTTGACAACGATTTGAATTCAAAAATCATTGCCTTTGCCTTTGCTCTGGCGGCTGAGATAGAGAGGAATCTGATCTCACAGCGCACAAAAGAGGCATTGGCAGAACTGAAGGAGGCGGGGGTAAAGTTGGGGCGCCCAGTCGGCAGCTACAAATCTAAAACAGTGGTATTAAATGATTTAGCCCAAATAACAACTCTTAAGGCAATGGGGACACCGTATTCAGAGATAGCAAAAATATATGGAATACACAGAAACACCCTTGTAAATTATCTGAAATCAGCTGATTGCTATCGGCAAAAAGATTAAAAAGATTATTTTGGTTTTAAAAATTAACCGCTGTGTCTATTTGTGGTTACAAAGTGTAAGCTGCTTTCCAAAAAATGTGTCAGATTTTTAAAAAAAGTCGGCAAGGATTTGCTTATAATCAAGCAGTCACTTGATTACAAATTTGGA
The DNA here is from genome assembly GCA_017529425.1 of Bacteroidales bacterium. GTDB lineage: Bacteria > Bacteroidota > Bacteroidia > Bacteroidales > UBA932 > Equibacterium. The sequence goes on from JAFXNQ010000017.1 coordinate 18,966, forward strand.
TATATGAAAAAAAATGCCGACCTTGCGCGGTGTTTTTTGCATAAAACTATCCATACGTTACAAAAAAATGCTCGTTTTAATTAACACGTAAAACTACTATTCAACCAATTATAGTTTACCAAAAAAGTATCAGCTTATGAAAAAAGTAAAACTTTTTCTGACTGCGATTGTACTGACTGCAGCGACTCTGATCGCTTCGGCACAGGCTCAAAGAGTATCCGGTGTGGTGAAAGACCGCAGCGGTGAGCCGGTTGCCGGTGCTTCGGTTGTTGTTGACGGTACCTCTATCGGAGTCATCACGGGAGCTGACGGTACTTTCACTATCAGTGCAAAGCCCGGCCAGACACTCTCGTTCTTGTTTTATGGTATGAAGCCCCAGAAAGTGCAAGTGACTTCTACCAAGATGGATGTTACAATGGAAGAAGACCTGATGCTTCTGGACGAGTCCGTTGTTACGGCTGTCGGCATTCAGCGTTCCGAGCGCTCCCTGGGTTACTCAGTGACCAAGGTTGACGCAGGTGAAGCTATTCACCGTGCCGAGCCCGACCTTATCCGTTCACTGGACGGTAAGATTCCCGGCGTTCAGATCAGCGCTCCGTCAGGTGACGCCGGCGGTGCAACCCGTATGACTATCCGTGGTAACTCCTCATTCCTCGGCAACAACCAGCCGCTCTATGTCGTGGATGGTGTTCCCTACAGTAACAACGGTACCAGCGCCAGTGGCCGTGCAAGCGGTATCGGCGGTGCATACGGTTCAGGTATCGCTACCCTCGACCCCAACGACATCGAGTCGATGAGCGTCCTCAAGGGTGCGGCAGCCGCAGCGCTTTACGGTTCCCGTGCAGCAAACGGCGTCGTGCTGATTACCACCAAATCTGGTGCAAAAGACATCAAGGGTGCAAAATCTACCCACGTTACCTATAATGGTTCCCTCGCACTTGAAACCATTGCGTCCCTGCCTGTTTACCAGAACAGCTACGGCCAGGGTTCCAACTTCCAGCCCGGCGGTGCCAACGGTTCTTGGGGTGCCTCTTTTGACAAAGTCAAGGAGATTCCCATGTATTCCGCTATCGCGGCTGAGTATCCCGACCTTGCAGAGCAGCTCTATCCCGGCAAGAATGGTATGATTCCTTATCAGGCATATCCGAACAATGTCAAGGATCTGTTCCGCACCGGCATCATCTGGGATCACTCGTTGAACGTTCAGTCCATCAACGAGAAGGGGCATTTCAACGTAACCGGTTCCTACACTTCTCAGGACAGTTACATTCCCGGTTCGGAATTTGACCGTTATGCATTCTCTATCGGTGGTTCGCAGCAGGTTAGCAAGAGACTCCGCATCGGCGGCAACTTGGCTTTCACCTATACCGACCAGCAGTCTCCTATCTACGGTAACAACCAGTCCAGCAACGAGCTCGGCGGTATGAACTCCCTCGCACGCGCATTCATTATGCCTCGTAGCTGGGATATCCAGAACTACCCTTATAAGACTCAGGACGGTTCCAACCTCCTGTTCCAGCTCTCTTCCCAGGCAAACAACCCTTACTGGGCTTGGGAAAACGATAAGATCAACTCCGTCCAGAAACGTATTGTAGCTAACTTCAATGCTACTTTCTCTTTCACAGACTGGTTGAGTGCAGATTATACTCTCGGTTTCAACGATTATTCCCTCGCTCGTAAGACCATCGTGAACCTCGGTTCCCGCGGTTATGCAGGTAAGGGTTACATAGCAAACGGTAATTCCGACAACTCTGTGCTTGAGTCCACCCTGTTGCTCACCGCAAATAAAGACTTTGGTAAGTTTAACCTGCGTGCAACTCTGGGTCATAACTACAACCAGGATCTCTACACCTCATTCTCTGCAAACGGCCCTGAAATCATCAACCCCGGCATCTATGACATTGGCAACACCAAGTCCCAGACTGCAAGCGAGAGTTATTCCAAGAGCCGCAAGTGGGGTGTATTTGCAGATATCCTCCTCAGCTACGACAACTGGGCATTCTTGAACCTCTCCGGCCGTAACGACGTTTCTTCTACTCTGCCCAAGGCAAACCGCAGCTTCTTCTATCCCGCGGTTTCCGGTTCCATTGTCTTCACCGAGGCACTCGGCATCCAGAGCGACGCTTTGAGCTTTGGTAAGATACGCGCCAGCTGGGCAAAGGTTGGTAACGACGCTTCTCCTTATTATAATAATGGTACCTACGTCATCGGCAACCCTTATATGAGTCAAGCCATGATGGAGCTTCCGACCACACTCTACGACCCCAACCTCAAGCCCGAGTTTACATCTGAGTTTGAGACCGGTCTCGAGTTGAAGTTCTTCGACGGCCGTATCGCTTTCGACGGTACCTACTACAACCGTGTATCCGACAATCAGATTGGTGCTAAGTCATCTCCTGCTTCTACCGGTTACAGCAGCTATGTTACCAACTTCGGTTCCATCCGCAACGCCGGTTTCGAACTTGGCTTGGATGTTTACCCGATCATGACCAATGACTTCAGTTGGAGCATTTACACCACCTTCACCCGCAACCGCTCCGAGGTTCTCTCTCTGGCAGAGGGCGTTGACAAGATTTACCTCGGTGGTGACTTCTCATCTCCCCGCCCCGTGCTGATGGTGGGCCAGCCTTACGGTGTTATCGAAGGTGAGCGCATTGCACGCGACGAAAATGGCAACTGGCTTGTGGATCCCGCTTCCGGTATGTACATCAACGACACCGAAGTCGGCATCATCGGCGACCCGAACCCCGATTTCAAGACCACAATGACCAACACTCTCCGCTACAAGGGTCTCTCCTTCAGCTTCATGTTTGACTTCCAGAAGGGTGGCTGCGTATACAGCTCCTACCTGACCGACCTGCTGGGTCGTGGTGTCACCAAAGATACTGAAGACCGTCTTGGAGCACGCATCCTCCCTGGTGTTTACGGTGACAAGAATACCCTCGAGGCTTATAAGGATGCTAACGGCAATCCTATCCCCAACACAACTACCCTCAGCGAGTCTGACTTGTGGTTCTCCGACGGTGGTACCCTCTCGTCATTCGCTATCAACTCTGCTGACGAAGTTGCAGTTTATGACGCAACCGTTCTCCGTCTGCGTGAGGTTAACCTCAGCTACCAGCTTCCTAAGAAGTGGATGCAGGCTATCCGTCTGCAGGGCGCAGAAATCGGCATCGTCGGCCGTAACCTCTGGTATTGGGCACCTAACGTTCCCAAGTATTCCAACTACGATCCTACCATCAACACATTCGGTGAGACCAACGTTCAGGGTATAGACTATACCTCGGCTCCTTCTACCCGCCGTTTCGCGTTCAACCTCAAGTTAACCTTATAATTTGCCGACAGTATGAAAAGAAAGATATTTTACGGTCTCGTTGCAATCGTGGCAGCCTTTGGCTTCACATCCTGCAATCTTGACATCAACGAAGATCCGTATGCAGTGACAAAGCTCGATGTTGAGCAGCTCCTCACTGCGGCAGAGTACGAAGTTGGCATCAACTTCGCAGAAGGGTATTATCTCAATGCCAATTTCTCCGCTTATACCCATCACACCTCCAGCCGTGAAGTGGACAATTATTCACTGAACGCAAGCTACTCCACTCTGGGCAACACCTGGGATCAGGCATATCGTTATTCTATCAAGAACTGCGACAAGCTCATCGAGGACGGTGATGCCAATGGCAATGCTATCTATGCAGCCATCGGTCGTATTCTCCGTGCACACGTATATATGAATCTGGTTGACCTCTGGGGTGACGTTCCCTACACCGAGGCTAACAATACAGAATTCACTGAGCCTAAGCCTGACAAGGGTGCCTTTATCTACAACGACCTCCTCAAGAGCATCAACAAAGCTATCGCTGACCTCAAAGATACCGAGGCTGAAAACAAGCTTAAACCTGGTGCAAATGACCTGTTCTACAAGGGTGACGTAACCAAGTGGATCCACGCTGCCAACACCCTAAAGCTGAAACTTCTTGTACAGAGCCGTCTTGTAAAGGGCGAAATCGAAGGCTGGAAGAGCGAACTTGACGGCGTGCTTGCAGAGAACGCATTCCTTGCAAACGGTGAGGACCTCCAGTTCCCTCACTCTACCGCTACTACCCCCAGCGACGAGCGTAACTCCGGTTATGTAGACGAGTATCAGGGTGGACAGAAATCTGTTTGGATCAGCCCCTGGTTCTATGAGATCCTGAACGGTAAGAGCTACAACTTCAAGGATAACCCCTTCAAGGGTATCGTTGACCCCCGTGTGCCTTACTTCTATTACAATCAGGCTACTGCATCCAAGGACGCGCTCAACCCGACCGACTATCGTGACGGTGCGTTCATCTCCATCATGCTGGGCTCCAACTCCGGTTACACCTCCAATACTCAGGAGAGTGTCATGACCTGCGTAGGTATTTACCCTGTAGGTGGCAAGTATGACGATGGTAAGGGTGGCGCTATCAGCGCTAAGACCGGTACCGGTATCGCTCCTGACAAGATGCTGCAGGCATACTCAGTTCCTTTCATGAAGGCTGAGCTCGTGCTCGCAGGTGAAGCTGCCGGCGATGCACAGGCCCTTCTCGCTGAAGGTATCTCCGCTTCTCTGACCCACGTGAACACTGTTTCCAAAGCTGCAGATGCCTCCTGCCCTATGATTAGTGCAGATGCTGCAACTGAATTCATCAACAACGTTGTCTCACGCTTCGAGGCTGCGAACGCTGCCAAGAAGATGGAGATTTTGATGACTCAGAAGTGGATTGCAAACTTCTACAACCCCGTAGAGGCATACAACGATATTCGCCGTACCGGTTATCCCATCCTCTTCAAGGGTGACGATAAGAACATGGCCTATACTCCTTATGCACAGTCTGTGGAGGCTAAACCCGAGCTGACTCCGTACAACCTTGTCACCATTCTGGCTTATCCCCGCGTAATGTGGTATCCCCAGGGCGAAGTTGACGTCAACCCGAACATTTCCAACGAAGGTCGCGTTGTCAGCAGCAAAGTAGTCTTCTGGGACAAATAATCAATAAAGACAGATGAAAATGAAACATATTAGTTTATTGGCAGTATTCTGCTGCATCATAGCCCTGACTGCTTGCGACAAGCAGAAACTTCCCTATGATCTGGAAGGGGTGGAGCGCGGTGTCATCATCAATATCTCTAAGGTGGCCGGCACAAGCACTACTCTCTCTACAGATGTGAATGCAGGGGACTATCAGGTAGAGCTCTCTGTTCCCAATTACTATCAGGGCGACATGTCCATGTTCAAGGAGGCTCAGCTTATGGCTGTTTACACCGACGGTGAAGGCAATAAGACTCCTGCATACGTGGTTGAAGGTATTACCGAATTCCCCGCAACGCTCAAGCTCAATATCAAGGATGTCATCAGCAAATGTGGCAAATCTTCTATTGAGATTGGTGACCGTATTGAATTTACTCCCTGCTACACTCTCAAGAGCGGTACACAGGTAGATGGTTGGTCTGAGCTCATGGGCTTCAACAATGTCCGTTTCACCTGGAAACTCGACAATGGAGCGACCCACGCATACCGCGTATCTTATACTGCATTCGCACCGTTCTACAAGGAGCACTACCAGGGTAAGGACCTTCCTCAGACCTATGGTGTCTGCGATGTTACACAAATCACCGACCTGCCCGAAGCAAAGTGGATTCCCGCTGGTGTTACAGCTGATGACCTGGTTGGTCTTAAGATCGAAGGTGACATCTTCTTCGGTGGCGATACCTTCCTGGTTTGGATCAACACCCAGGATTTCACCCTGATTGTCCCTGATCAGGTGATTTGCCCTGGCTTCACATACGGTTCTTATGGCACTTATGATGGATGTATGGAAGATGGTGAAGGTGAAGTTGATACCCTTAACGAGACGCTGACATTCTATATGTACTCTGTCTGGGGCCCTTATTCCTTCGGCTCTGATACAATCACTATCGATTTCAGCGGTAATAATTAACCCTTTCTTTATAATTGTTGCGGCCCCTTGCCATCCGGCAGGGGGCCGTTTCATTTATACGATTACAAAAACAATTTTTTGTAACTTTGAGGCAGTAATAATATCCGGATGATTAAACGTTTTATTTTATTTGTCCTGCTGCTGGCTCCGTTATACCTGGCGGCGGAGACAGTGCCGCCCGAGAGGGCAAAGCGTATGGCCGGCAATGTATTGTCGGCGCAGGGTTGCTGGTCCCGCACTTTGACGCAGGTAGCGGAGCCCGAGGTGCTCACCAGGTCGGTGTCATCCGAGCCTGCCTATTATATATTCAAGGGCGACCGCGGCGGGTTTGTCATTACCTCCGCAGACGACAGGCTGACTCCGGTCATAGGCTGGTCTGCATCGGGCGATATCAGCGGGGATGATATCCCTGATAACCTCCGCTCGTGGCTCTGTATGTGGTCCGATGCGCTCGAACGAATCTGCAACGGCGTTCAGCTGCCCCAGGTGGGGGCCCGGCAGGAGTGGGAATCGTTCGAGATGGGCCGCATCCCTATGTATGCCGCTGAGAAACAGTACGAAACGGCCAAATGGAATCAGGAGAGTCCGTTTAACACGTATTGCCCCCAAGTGGATGGCAAGCCATGCGCGGCAGGCTGTACTGCCGTGGCAACATCCATTGTGATGCGCTATCACGAATGGCCTCAAGCCGGTACCGGTGTGCTCCCCGAATACTATTATCAAGACGACGACGGCACGCCCCGTATGGTGCCGGCGCAGCCTTTGGGAAATGTATATAAATGGGATGCTATGCCCATGGTGCTGCATTCATACGATGATGATGAAGAGGCTAAGGAGCAGGTCGCCCGCCTGATTGCAGATGTGGGTATCGCGTTACAGTCCACTTACAATCCCGGGGGGACAGGTGCATACACCTCCGATATAGTGGATGTCCTGCCCCGTCATTTCTTCTATGATGCATCCATGGCAGAGTATTATCTGCCCTATTACACTTACGGTGAATGGACCGGGATGCTCATGGATAATCTTGATAAAGTTGGACCGCTTATCTATTCAGGCTCTTCTCCATCCGAGGGAGGCCACGCCTTTGTGGTGGACGGCTACAACACAAAGGGGCAGTTCAGCATCAACTGGGGTTGGGGCGGAAAAGGAAACGGCTTTTTTACGTTTCCTGATTTTGATGATTTTAAACTGTACAACACAGCCGTGTTGGGCATCAAAAAGGACGAGGGTGGCACTGTGAAGGATTTCCTCTATATAGACGGTAACGGGTCCGGGAGCGGTTTGACCAGCACGACAAAAGATTTTAAGGTTGGAGAGCCTTTTAGCATATCCTGTATGTATATTTACAATCTCTCCCAACACACCTTTACAGGCCGGTTTATACTTGCCGTGGTTCATCGCGACGGCAGTCTGGGCGAGGTGATTGATGACGGGGAAGGTGAAGAAGATGATTTGTTTACCTTGGAACCGCTTAACGGGATCGGCCTGAGAAGTGATGATTGCGTACTCACAGAGGAGCCACAGATTGGGGACCGTCTCTGTATGTTTTTCCGCTCGGAAAACAATCCTGAGTTGACTTTGATCACGGGTAATAAAGAAGACGGCACACCTTATGAAATACCTATTGCGGATGCCTCTTATCTGGATGAGGTGACGTCGTTCCGTTATACTTCCAATTCTGGCAGTTTGGTGATTACCACCAAGAAAGATGCACAGTGGAAGGTTGAAGACGCCGCGGGTACTATTTATACTGAGGGTATTGAATTTGCGAATGGTGAGCTCACCATCCAGACTAAACAGTTCCCGTACGGGTCATATTTCATCACCCTTTCTAAAGGGGATAACGACAGAATGTCGGTAGAGTTCGTATTTGGTTCAAAGGAGGTTCTATGAAAAAGATAATGGTAATAAGTGCCCTTTGGGCAGTATTGTTGATGAGTGTTTCCTGCAAGAAGGCTCCCTCGCTCACAGTATCTCCCGCTACCTGCGAGGTATCTTCTGATGGCGGTACGGTGCAACTGAACGTCAATGCCAACTACCCCTGGACGGCAGAAACTGACGCTAACTGGATCCGTGTCGTTACTAAATCAGGCGCAGCAGAAGAAACCGTGCTCAACATCGTAGTCTCTGGTAATGACCTTCCCGACGGGCGTGAGGCCAACGTGACTGTGACTTGCGAATCGGTGATGCAGACAGTGAAAGTCGTTCAACGCCTTAAACCGATGGTGGTGCCGGTGGAGGGGAAAGAGATATCTTTTGGCAGTGAAGCGCAGGTCGCAGAGATTGAGGTTAATACAAATGTTGATTTCCAGGTTGAGGTCAGTTCCTCCGAAGGGTGGCTTAAGGTGTTGAGTACCAAAGGTCTGAGAACGACCAAGGTGGCATTGTCGCTGGAGGAGAACGAGACCTTCTCACTCAGGGAAGCTACGCTTAAGTTTACCTGTGACGGAGCAACCGTATCGGAAATATATGTTAAGCAGGCGGGTCGCCCGCAGTCTTTCACAGTGGTTCATAACCGTAACTCATTCAAGATTCCGTCGTTATTTGGCTTTGGAATGACTGCAACCGTTTTTTGGGGTGACGGATCTTCTGAAGAGTACGATAACGATTTGGTACACACCTACACGACCGACGGTTTGTATGAGGTCCGTGTGGAAGCCACCCAGGCATCTTCTGTATCATTGCCAGATATGGTCGGCATCAAAAAGGTGGATCTGACATCCTTCTAGATGTCTGTCGCAAAGAATTTCTTACTCATAGCTGCGCTGTGGCTGTTTGGCCGCTGCTGTGCTGATGCCGCCCAGGTACAGCCTGCGGTGGCGGAGGCTGTGGCACGGCAATATCTCAAGGTCCGCACAGGGCGCTTTGAGCAGGTCTCCCTGCTGAATGACTCACGGGTGCTCACAAAAGGAGCAGCGGAGTGTACTCCATATTACATTTACGGTACCAAAAGAGGAGGCTTTGTAATTGTTGCGGGGGACGACCGTCTGCAGCCGGTGATTGGATGGGCCCCGGAGGGTAGTGGCTTTTCCGGCGGCACAGTGCCCGATAATATGGCCTCCTGGCTGGATATGTGGGGTGGGATAGTGGATGATATCCGCTCTGGCAGGCTGAGTGCGCAGAGCGATGCCTCAAGAGGGTGGGAGGAGATTTATTCTGGCTGCCGGATGTCATACTATAACCACTCCAAGGTGCTTGAAACAGCGGCATGGGACCAGGAGGCTCCCTATAACATCTTATGCCCAAACGGCTCTATGGCGGGATGCGTAGCCGTATCTGCATCTATTGTGATGCGCTACCACAAGTGGCCCCAGGCGGGCAGCGGGGTGTTGCCCGGCTACGAATATGCCGATGCTGACGGTAATAACCAGAGTCTTGAACCCATAACCCTTGGCCATACATACGATTGGGGCAATATGCCCCTTATGGTGGACGATGCTACTGACGCCTCTGCCCTTGAAGCGGTGGCTCAGTTGCTTCTTGAGACCGGGGTGATGGTACGCTCCCATTATAGCCCCACAGGTACTTTGGCTTCTGTGGAGGATCTGTACGATGGTCTTACAACCTATTACGGCTATGATGCAGGGGCCATCCGTCTGTCTCACCGTTTCTACAATAACGATGAATGGTGCGCTCTTCTTGTTGACAATATCGACACCACAGGACCTTTAGTATACACTGCCAACAACGGTACAAGCAGCCACGCCTTTGTGGTGGACGGCTATTCTGGCAGCAACCAGTTCCATATCAACTGGGGGTGGGGTGGCCGGGGCAACGGCTTTTTCACAATGCCCGATTTTGCCCGCTATACCGAAACGCACACCGCCATATTCAACCTGAAGCCCGACGCCGGCGGTACAGTGCCGGACGATTTGCTGATAACCAGCAACGGGGCATCTATAGGCTTGGTCTCCTCCGAGACCGAATTCCGCCGGGAGTATCCTTTTGGTGTGCGCTGCACATATCTTGTGAACGCCTCAAAGCGCCCTTTTGTGGGCGAGTTAGTCCTTGCAGTGAAGCATCGTGACGGTACCATCGGGGAGATACTGGACAGTGACCAGTTGACCCTGAGACCCAGAACCGGTTATCAGATGAACTATTCCGGTTGCACTATACACGAGGCTATTCTGCCGGGCGACTGCATTTGCCTCTGGTACCGCTCTGCCGTCACCCCCGAATGGACATTTATCCATGCCGATATCGAGCGAGGCGATGCTGCTCAGATACCCATAGCGGACGCCGAGAGCCTGGAAGAGGCCACATCTTTGTTATACACCGCCGAAAGCGGAATGATAGAGATTACCACCAAGCCCGATGCCGAATGGGCTCTGCAGGATGAATGGGGCGCTCCCTGCGCCTGGGGGGCATCTTTTGAAGACGGACTCCTCACAATAGATGCCAGACAGTATAAGAAAGGGTCGTACCAACTTACCCTTACCAAGGGAGATGACGTAAAAACAGTTGAGTTAGTATTCGGTTCTAAGAAAGCCGGGAAATAAAGCTATTCCTTCAGGTTTTCAATCTCAGAATAACCCTCAAGGATCTTGAGGGCCAGGCGCTGCAGCTCTCGACCCTTGTCTGTAAGGGCCACGCTGCGGCCATATCGCACGAACAGCGCCGCACCAATCTCCTCCTCAAGCGCGGCAATGTGCTTGGTGACGGCGGGCTGGGTTACCCCAAGCCGCCTCGCGGTTTCGCTGAAGCTGAGGCATCCCGCCAGAGTGGTGAATATCAAGAGACGCTTATCTGTCATTGCACTGTAAAGATAGAAATAAAAGTTGCTATTTGGCGAAAAAGTTATATCTTTGCAGCCCTTATTAAACACACTATTAACAATTAACAAAATGATTAAACAGTACGAAACCGTTTTCATTGCAACTCCCATTTTGTCTGAAAGCCAGATGAAGGAAGCGGCTGCTAAGTACTCGAGCCTTATCACCGAGAATGGTGGCGAGATCGTGTATGAGGAGGATTGGGGTCTTCGCAAACTGGCGTACCCTATCCAGAAAAAGACCACCGGGTTCTATCACCTTATCGAGTTCAAGGCTGAGCCCGCATTTATCGCAAAATTTGAGACACAGTTCAAACGTGACGAGCGTATCATCCGTTTCCAGACTGTTTCTATGGACAAGGATGCAGTAGCATACGCAGAGCGTCGTCGCTCCAAGAAAGCAGCTGCACAAACTGAAACCAAGGAGGACTAACTTATGGCACAGCAGAATAACATCAGGTATCTCAACCCCCCGACAGTTGATGTCAAGAGAAAGAAATACTGCCGTTTCAAAAAGGCTGGTATCAAGTATGTGGATTATAAAGATCCCGAGTTCCTCAAGAAGTTCCTCAACGAGCAGGGTAAGATTCTTCCCCGCCGTATCACCGGTACTTCCCTGAAGTTCCAGCGTAAGGTGGCTCAGGCCGTTAAGCGTGCACGCCATCTGGCTCTTCTGCCCTATGTAACTGACTTAATGAAATAAGGAGGCGCTTATATGGAAATCATACTCAAACAGGATGTCAAGAATCTCGGATTCAAGGACGATATCGTAAAGGTTAAGGACGGCTACGCAGCCAACTATCTTATCCCTCAGGGTATGGCCATCATGGCTACCCCCACTGCAAAGAAGATCCATGCAGAGAACCTGCGCCAGCGCGCTCACAAAGAGGCAAAGGTACGCAGCGATGCTGAGGCTCTGGCAGCTAAGATTGCAGCGGTTACCGTTAAGGTTCCTGCAAAGGTCAGCTCCAAGGGTAAAGTATTCGGTTCTGTGAACAATATCCAGGTTGCCGAGGCTCTCGCAGTTGCCGGCATTGAGGTTGACCGCAAGAATGTCGAGATCGTAGGTGCTGACGTAGTTAAGGCTACCGGTGCATACGAGGCTGTAGTTAAGTGCTACAAGGACATCAAGGCTACCCTCAAGTTCGAGGTTGTTCCTTCTGAGGATTCTGAGCCCCAGGAGGCAGAAGCAGCTCCCGCTGCTGAAGCACCTGCAGCAGAGTAATCTTCTCTGTCATAAAGATAAAAGAGGGTGACTAAAAAGTTTTAGTCGCCCTCTTTTTCTGCGTACTACTGTACGCGGGTCCTATCCAAATATTCAATTCTCAGAGAGTTTAAATACCTTTTTAGTCACCCTCTTTTATTATGCTGTTTTTGCGTTCAACACGCTTTGCGAGACATTGATTATAAAGTCGCCCATCTTCTCGAGACAGTTGACAAGGTCCATGTAGAAGGAACCGGTTTCATAAGGATATGAAGCTCCCTCAATATTGCGAAGGTGTTCCTCACGAAGCTGGTTGCGGTAGTCGTTGATGGCCTCCTCTGCGGCATCGGCATTGTCTATGTTCTGCAACTCGATTACCGGGGTAGCCAGGTTCTTGCACATTGCCTCGTAGGCGGCGTCCACAAGGTCGGTCATGTGATTCAGCTTTTCCTTCATGTCGTCGGTAAACTGTCCGCCGTGATCCCATGCACGTGCGATAATCTTGCCTATGGTCTCGCCGCTGTCTCCAAGCGACTCCAGCTCTCCAATGATGCGGTAGAATTCGCGCACACGGCCCATCGCACCGAGGCTGAGTTCGTTCTTGGTGACCTCGCTGAGGTAGGTGGCGAACTCCCGCTCTATATTATCTGTGACCTCCTCGTAATGAATCAACTTTTCATCTGCGGCATCGAATTCATCCCTGGTTTTGGCGTTAATAGCCTGGCGGATATAGGCAAGGCCCCTGTGGCACAATTTGCCATACTCCACAACCTCCAGCTTGGCACTGTTGAGGGCAAGGTCGCCGGCTGCAATAGCTCCGACTCCAATATATTTGAGCCTGTAAGTCTCCTTCTCCTCGCTTTTGCTGGGCACCATTATTGTCACCATCTTCACAAGTTGCGGGATGAACCAAACCAGGATGAGGGTGGTGATAACGTTGAACACGGTATGGAGCATTGCGATGCTGTACGGCAGCGATGCCTCAAGTGCCGCCCTGGTGGCCTCATCGGCACCTGTAAACGATATCGTAACGGGGTTGGGGAAGCCCAAAGCCTCTACGGTGATGCCCACAAGCGACAGGAAAGGTTTAAATAGAATCAGCGCCAGGATTACGCCAAACAGGTTGAAGAGGAAGTGGGCCCTGGCGGTACGTTTGGCACTTATGTTGGCCACTGCCGCGGCGATATTGGAGGTGACGGTGGTACCGAGGTTGCTGCCCAGCACCATTGCAGTTGCCATGCTGAACGGGATATAACCTTGTGCCACCAGCACCATGGTGATGGCGGTGGCGGTGGCGGAACTCTGCAGCATCAAAGTGATTACCGCGCCGGCCAACATAAACAGAAGGATACTCCAAAAGCCGTGTCCGGCAAGCGAACTGAGGAATGTGCGCACCCCTTCGTTGTCCAGCAGGACTGTGGAGGTCTCCTTCAGGGTGGTGATACCCAGAAAGAGGAGAGCAAAACCCATCAGGAACTCACCAAAGTTCTTGTATTTTTTTAGGCTGATGCATACGAATGCAAAGAACATCAGCGGGATTGCTATCATACCCAGACTCCAGCTGCTGCCGCCAAAACTCAGCGCAAAGATCCATGCGGTGACGGTCGTACCTATGTTGGCACCCATAATCACGGCAATGGCGCTGCCAAGGGCCAGCAGCCCGGCATTCACAAAGCTCACGATCATCAGCGTGGTGGCGGTGGAACTCTGTACCATAGCCGTCACAGCGACGCCGGTAAGGATGCATTTGAAGGTATTGGAGGTCATTTTGGCCATGAAGGTCCGCATCCGGTTTCCGGCCATCTTCTGCAGGCCGCCGCTCATCAGCGACATTCCGTAGAGGAACATTCCCAGCGAGCCCAGCAGAGTAAGAATCTGTAAGAACATAGTGGATATGCTATATTAGTCTTTCGAAGATAACAAATTTTTTGCAATCGCCGCAAGGTAATGGGTGTCGGGCTGCCGGAAAAGCTTTATCTGGTCAAAGCCGGCCTGTTCAAGAAGCGCTTGCAGTTCCTCGGCCTTGTATAGCCTCATTCCATGGATCAGCTTGCATGCGTCGATTGCACGCTGGTCAAGGGCGTCCGACTCGTTGCAGATAAAGAATGTGCCGCCCGGTTTGAGGACACGCTTGACCTCGGCAAAAGCGCGGGCGATGTCAGGCCAGAAATAAACCGTTTCAAATGCGCTGACGCAGTCGAATGAGTTGTCTGCAAATGGCATCTGCATCACATCTCCCTGCACCACCTCGCATCGGCCGGCGGCAATATCCTCTGCATTGAAGCGGCGGCTCTCCTCTACGCTGATGGGGGAGAAGTCGAGGCCGGTGACTCTGACGTCGGGACAACGGTCCATCCAGCGGGCCAGATTGGCTCCTCCTCCGCAGCCGGCATCCAGGATAGCCTCCGGCTCTGTGGCCCCCTCTATCGGTCCGCCCACAATGCCGTCCAGCAGAGGGAACCCCCAAGCTGCCAGCAGCGCGTGGGCGCCTCCGTTCATCCGGCGAATCATAACGCGCCCGTCTTCGCCTACAGGTTTACGGGCATTCTGGAAGTAATCTTCTCGTCCCCAGAGTTCTTCATGGCGGAGCCGGTCGGCCTCGCTCAGAATGGTCCTGCTCTCGTCCATAATTGTCGTTTATTATCGGATACGAAATTAGTGCTTTTTGATTTTTTCTCATTAACTTTACAAACTGACTGTTCAGATATTTATTAACACTTAACACATTTATCGATATGGCTAAATTCAGATGCCCCGTATGCGGATATATCCACGAAGGTGACACCGCCCCCGAGAGATGCCCCCAGTGCAAAGTTCCCGGAGAGAAATTCATTAAACTGGAAGAGAATGAGGATGGCCCCCTGCAGTTTGCAGACGAGCACGTGCTTGGCGTTGCCAAGAATGTTCAGGACCCCGAAATACTCAAGGGGCTTCACGACCATTTCAATGGCGAATGCTCAGAGGTTGGTATGTATTTGGCGATGAGCCGCCAGGCCGACCGCGAAGGCTACCCGGAGATTGCTGAGGCGTTCAAGCGCTACGCCTGGGAGGAGGCTGAGCATGCCGCTAAATTCGCAGAATTGCTGGGCGAGGTGGTCTGGGACACCAAGACCAACCTGTATAAGCGAATGCTGGCCGAGGCTGGTGCGTGCGAGGGCAAGAAACGCATCGCAACCCTGGCCAAGCAGCAGAACCTGGATGCTATCCACGACACAGTCCACGAAATGGCAAAGGATGAAGCCCGGCACGGGAAAGGCTTCGAAGGGCTGTACAACCGCTACTTTAAGAAGTAGTTGGGCTGGCGCGATATGCGCTGATACTCAACCTTTTATGCAAACCAACCCCCTCTTTTCAAAGGGGGTTGGTTGTTGTAATATGCTGAATTACAGTGTTATTGCCACCAGCGCAATTCCTTAAGAATATAAGAATCGTTTGATACTCATCTTTGGTGTCTTCTCAAACGGGTTCTTCTGGAGTTCTACCTTTGTGAGCTGGCTGTAGTTAGGCAGCAGCCGGTTGGCACCGCGGCGGATAGTTTCGGCAAGTTCTGCCTGGTCTTCGCCGCTCTCGGGAAGGATAGCCTGGTCGGGATAAACAAGTGCGACAAGTTTGCCGGCGCGGTCTACCACCACGCTCTCGGCCACACCCGGCTGATTGTTGACCACTGCCTCAACCTCTTCCGGATATATGTTCTGTCCGTTTGCGGAGAGAATCATACTCTTGCTGCGGCCGCGGATGAATACGTTGCCGTCGGCATCCATTGTCCCGAGGTCGCCGGTGCGGAGCCATCCGTCATCGGTAAACAAGGTGGCACTGGCCTCCTCGTTCTTATAATAGCCTATGCAGACGCTCTGGCCGCGGGCCTGTATCTCGCCGGCCACGTGCTCGGGGTCATCTGAGTCGATACGGATCTCTACGATGTCAATTGCACGGCCGCAGGAGCCCTGGACATATTCCCGTGCGGGGCGATAGGCCAGCAGGGGGCAGGCCTCGGTCATGCCGTAGCCCACGGTGTATGGGAATTTGATCTTGCGGAACCATTTCTCGACCTCTGGGTTGAGCGCTGCGCCACCCATAATGAACTCGGTGACATTGCCGCCGAAGGCATTGTACAGCCCGTCCCGGATCTTCTTGAAAATGACCTGGCGGATGCCGGGGATGCAGCAGAGGACCTTCATCGCGGGCTTGTCCACGACCGGTTTGATCTTGCTCTTGTAAATCTTCTCCATAACCAGCGGAACGGTGACAAGGAGGTGAGGCTTATAGTCGGCATAAGCCTTGAGCAGGATTGCGGGGGTAGGGGTCTTGCCAAGCCAGTACATACTGCAGCCGTTGCATACCTGATACATGAACTCAATCATCAGGCCGTACATATGGGCCATAGGGAGCATGGTGACCATGTTATGGTCGGGGGCTATGGGCATCCAGCGGTTGCAATAGTCTATCATCGCGCTCATGTTGCGGCGGGTGAGCATCACCCCCTTGGGGTTGCCGGTGGAGCCTGAGGTGTAGTTGATGATGGCCAACTCGTCCATATTGTCGGTGGAATAGTTGACATCGGCAGGCTTCAGCCCTTCTGGATATTTGGCGGCGTAGGCATCCTCCATTGCGTCAAATGCCTTTTTGACATCATCGTCAGATGCATGGAGCAGGTCCCATTTTTCTATGTTGATTGCAAAGCGCAGACGCGGCATCGCCTTCACATCCATCTTTGCCCATTTTGCGGCTGTCGTGAACAGACCCACACTCTCGGAGTGGTCAACAAGGTTGCACACGCTGTCGGGTGTAAAATCAAATAAAATGGTGACTGCCACAGAGCCGTAAGTGTTGATTGCGAGGAAAACCATGCCCCAGCGGGCGCAGTTGTGGGCGCAGATAGCCACCTTGTCGTCCTTAGGCTTGATGCCTGCGGCAGACATGAACAGACTGAGTTTTTCTATGCGGATGGCCATCTCGCCAAAGCTGTAGCTCTCGCCGCCAACGTCGTTGAGGGCCTTTTTATCCCAGAACCTGCGGATTGACTCCTGCAGACTGGCAATATAGTGGGGATACTCTGTTACCATATTTTAAGCTTTAGTGATTAATTTTTGCACACATTATCTTTCAAAAATAACAATTTTTGGCGAAATACCTATCTGTCAGTGGCCGGCCTACGTCCGTGGCGGCTTTTATCGGTATTTCTCCAGCAGGGCTGCTATCTCGGCGCGACGTTGGAGGAGGTACTGCGGGTCTTTGATGTAGTACTTTTCGTCGTGGGTGGCGTCATCATCCTGGAAGACATCGCGGGGTAGGGTCAGCAGTCCGCGTGCTTTTCGGGCATCGGAGGCGGTCATCTGCGGAATCATCTTCTCCAGTAGGGTCAGGTATTCGTAATCCTCGATGCCGTCGCGCAGGATTTCGAGCCTTATGCAGGGAACCGGCTTTGAGGTGTATGGAGTTTCGGTGTCGATGCCGGGCTTGCGGTTGTTGTGGTAGAACAGCATTCCGTCGCCGTTGCCCCATATTTTCTGGTCCATCTCAAAATTCTTTGCGCCGACCTCGCCGCTGATAAAGCTGGCCGGCTCTTCCCAGACACTTTTGAATTCGCCGTTTTCGGTGGCGGCCAGGGCGGTCCAGTAGTTGTTCCTCCAGATCAGTATGCCTTTCAGTCCCAGGGTCCGGGTGGCCCAGATCCACATACGCATATCTATTCCGTCGTGGTCGATGAAATTGGTGAAGAACGGGGCGCGGGTGGCGGTGCACAGGTAGGTCCAAACCTCTTTGCCCGGCATTGAATGCACGCGGGCAATCTTGTCGTGGTCGTCCAGGCAGTTCCAGCTGACGCAGAAAATGTCGGTGACGTCAATGATGTCCACCTGTGGGTCGTTTGCGTGGCTCATAACCCAGGGAAACTGCTCTGCGATGAAGGGTCTCAGACGCGGTGCAAACTTCTTGATGAGGGCATTGGTGGCGCGTATCATAGGATAGGCGTCCGGGAAAGGCTCGTCCACCCAGTAGATGTAGGCCTTGTCCAGCAGGTTAAGTTTGTCAAATTCCGCCTCTATCTGCTGTACGCAGTCTTTAAATATGACTTCGTGCTCAGGAGTGCCGAACGGGAAGCCGCAGGCGTTGTGCAGCACCGGGATGTCGAAGGTGAAGCCGGTGAACCAGGGCGTTTCACCATAGTATCTGGCGGCGGTCTTTTCAAAGTCGCTCCAGTCGATGTTCACCTTGAAGCGGGTGGTGTCAGGCTCGAAGCCTCCCTGCGGCAGCAGATTCCCGCCGGTTGTGAGGTTGATGAAGCGGATATTGTCGTACCAGGTTCTTCCGGTGGTCTCGCCGCCGATAATTGCATTGGCGCCATAGAGGCGGAGTGCGGCGTATGCTGCCTCCTTCGGCAGACGGTCTATGCTAAGAGTGTCGCTCTTCCATTCGCTGCCTGCCTTGAAATGGATGTAGTGGCTGCGGTAGGGCAGCAGGTTTTTGCCGGAGTCGTAGCAATCGACCCTCAGGGTTGAGGTTGCGGGGCTCTCGGTGCGGTTGTCAAAGATGACCTGGTATTTGTTGTTGCAGGACACAGGGATAAACTGTCCGGTGGCCCTGGCGGAGACATTCTTGTCGTAAGCGCCGTCTGTCACAATGTAGCTGTACCGGCCCTCCGTCTTTGTGCCGGGGTCAAAGTTGCCGCCTTTCCATTCGACCCCCTCATAGCTGAATTTGGCGGGAGTCAGATAAAACGGAGCGTAAGAAGGGGAGATGCGGTAGTCGTGGTACATCTCCATATAGTTGTGGAAAGCCTCTTCTTTCTGCTCCTGTGTCTTGAGGTTCTCGTATTCTATCACGTGGTCAAAGCGGAAGCCGAAACCGGAGTGGAGGGTGGGCACGGCAGGAAGGGTTATGTCGCGAACCTTGAGGCTGACGGGGACTTTCACGCTCCAGCCGTTTGCGCCGGACAGGGTCACAGAGCCTTTATATGTGCCCGGAGCCTGGTCTGCCGGGGTGTAGAGGGTAATCCAGAAAGAGGTGTTCTGACCCTTGGGCGCGTCCTGCGGCGCTTCGTACAGCGGCAGCGGGTCGGGCCACTCGCCCGGCCAGCCGTAACTGTCGTTGGTGTAATATGTGGTGACATATTCCACCTTGCGGACCGTGGCGGTGATGCCGGCCGGCGGCGTCAATCCAGGGTTGCCGTCAGCTGCTGTGATATCGTCGAAGCCATCTACCTTTACGGAGAGCCCCTTCATATCCTCCCTGGGGCTGATAACCACGATGAACGATTCGTATTCGTGACGGGCGGTGGACAGCTTCACCTCACGGCCCTTGCGCTTTGCCACAGGGGTGTCCTTCATCACCTTATAGATACCCTCTGCCCACCAGACATCTGCCTGGGGAGTATTCTTGATAAGATATCCGTAGCCCCCCTGGGCTTTCATATACGGGTCGCACTTGTCCATCTCGCCGGGGAGTTTCTTCTGGGCGCCGGCAGGGATTGCCCCGCACAGTACGGCCGTCAAAAGCAGAATGAGAGTTATTGTCTGTTTTATCTTCATCATCGTGGCGTTTGATTGTATTTATCCAATAGGTCGGCTATCTGCCCGCGGCGCTGGAACAGGTACTGCGGGTCGTATATATACCAGATGTCGGTGGTTTCCAGATTGTCGTCCATAAAGACTTCCGGGGGAAGGCCCAGCAGTTTGCGGGCTTTGGCTGCGTCAGAGGCGCTCATTGCCGGAATCTTCGCCTCCAGCATCGTCAGGTATTCATAGTCCTCTATCCCGTCGCGCAGCGTTTCCAGGCGCAGGCAGGGTATGGGATAGCCGGTGTAGGGTGTGGTGCGGTCTTCGTTGGGATGGCGGTTGTGGGGATAGAAGAAGATGCCGTCGCCCACGGCCAGCAGCCTTTGAGTCAGCTGGTCGCTGTACGCAAAGCAGTAGGGCTCTTCCCAGGGGTCTTGCAACTTACCGCCGGTATATTGGCTCCCGGAGTTCCAGTCTGTGGATGCCCACATCAGAATTCCCTTAAAGCCGTACATATAAGATGCCCACAGCCAGATGCGCATATCGATGGCATTGGCATCTATGAAGTCGGTGAAATAGGGGTGCTTGGTGGTGGCGCACAGATAGTTCCAGGGTTCCTGCTCCGGCCTCTGCTGATACTTTTTGATGACCTCGTGGTTTTCGAAACACTCCCAGCTTACGCAGCTGATGTCGGTGGTGCCGCTTATGTCCATAGTGTCGTACCGGCGTTCGCGCCAGGTGATCAGCTCGGTCATAAAGGTACGGATTCCCGGTGCATACCTTTTGATCATATTGTGGGTGTCTTCCAGCAGGGGGTATGCCGGCGGCATAGGTTCGTCGCCCCAGTAAACCATAGTCTTGTCCAGCATTCCGGCCGCTTTGAGACCCGCCTGCAACTGGGTCAGGCAGCTGGCCATCAGCTTCTCGTACTCAGGCGTGCCCTGCTTGAAACCACCTATTGAACCCGGCCAGGAATTGCTGAAGTTTACGCTGCCGATGCCGGCTATCTTGACGGAGAAATAGCGCATCCCGTCAATATCGCGGTATTTGGCTGCCGCCTTGTTGAATTCGGTGAAATCTACGTCCACCTTGATTTTGTCGAGGTCTACCTCAAAGTTGCCTTGCGGGAATATGTTCTCGCCTGTAGCGCAGTTTATTACCTTTATGTCGTCGAACCACGTAGTGCCGGTGTCGCCTCCCGAGGCGAGATATCCGGCCGCAAAGAGCCGCACCTGGATGTATGCCGTGCGGGGGTCGAAGCGGTCAATCTCCAATGTGAACTCCTGCCATTCGGTGTTCATATCCAGATGCTTGAAGAGGCGGCGGAAGGTGAGTGGATTGCGATTGGCGTCAAAGCAGTCTACAATCAGCTGAGTGGTGGTCTCTTCTGTGGATTTTGCGCTGACGCAGATGCGGTACTTGGCATCGCCCTTTACCGGGATAAACCTGGGGCTCCATACAGCCTCCACATTGCCGCCGGCGGAGCCGTCGGAAACCACGTATGAGTACTTGCCCTCCGCGGCGGTGCTGCTGTCGTAGTAGCCCCCGGTCCATTCGGGCGGTGTTACATTGTACTTAATCGGGCCCAGGTAGAAGGGGTCACGCGTCTGAATCTTATAATCGTTGAAGGCCTTGATGTAATTGTCAAATGCCTCGCGCTGCTGCTCCGGGGTGTTGAGGTTCTCATACTGGATGACCTGGTTGAACCAGAGGCCGAAGTCGGCATTGCAGCTGGGGCGGTCGGGCAGGGTGAATCTACGTACCTTTACGCTTATGGGGGCCGATACTTTCCAGCCGGAGGCGTCGGAGAGCGTCACACGGCCGGTATAGCTCCTGGCGGCGAACCCCGCGGGAGTCTTGAATGTTATCCAGAAGGAGGTATTCTCGCCGGAGGGTGCGTCTGCCGGGGTGTCGTAGAGCGGCAGCGGATCGGGCCAGTAACCGGGGAAGCCAAAGGAATCGCTGTTGTAGAACAGGTTGACATATTCTGTCTTGCGGATAGTGGCTTTTATGCCGTCCGGCAGGCCGCTGAGTTCCACCCTCAGGTCTTTCAGAACTTGTTTGGGATTGACCACAAGGATGAACGATTCGTATTCGTTGCGGGCGGTGTTCATCTTGATGGTGCCGCCGCGGCGTTTCGCAGTAGGGGTATCCTTCATCACCTTGTAGCATCCCTCGGCCCACCAGACATCGGCCTTGGGTGTATTCTTGATGAGATATCCGTAGCCCCCCTGGAGGTTCATATACGGGTCACACTTGTCCAGCGTCTCAGCCTTCCACCCTTTGGCGGAGACGTGAAGTGACAGCGACATTACCAACGTAAGTGCAAAAAAGGTTTTTAATATATGTTTCATACTACTTTCATTGCGACGGTTTCTGCCCGTGGCGGCAACGATTCTGATTATTAGTTCTTTATGGAATATCACTTGTGTATAGATGCGCAAGCGATATGTTGTAAAGCGCTGTGTATCAGTAGGGATGCTGCCACGGATGATTTATCGGTACTTCTCTAACAGGGTAGCAATCTGTTCGCGGCGCTGGAAAAGGATCTGGGGGTCCTGTATGGTGTAGGCCTCTTTTTCGGTGAGGCTGTCATCCTGATAGGCCTCTTTGGGCAGTACCAGCAGCTTGCGGGCCTTTTCCGCGTCGGCAGCGCTCATTCTGGGGATGGCAGTCTCCAGCATCGTCAGATATTCAAAGTCCTCTATGCCGTCGCGCAGTATCTCCAGGCGGACACAGGGAATTGGGTAGCCTGTGTATGCGGTGGTTTTGTCCTCGTTGGGATGGCGGTTGTGCGGGTAGAAGAGAATGCCGTCGCCCACCGCCAGCAGCCGTTGTATCATCTGGTTGTTGCTGCCAAAGCAATACGGGTCTTCCCACGGGTTCTGGAGGGTTCCGGCGGGTGACACCGTAGGGGAGTTCCACGAAGTGCTGGACCATATCAGGACTCCCTTGAAGCCGAACTGGTAAGAGGCCCAGAGCCAGATGCGCATATCAATCGCATTGTGGTCTATGAAGTTGGAGAAGTAGGGATACTTGGTGCCGCAGCAGAGGTAGTTCCACGCCTCCTTGCCGGGAACCTGATAGTTCTTGATGATATCGTGGTTTTCGAAACAGTCCCAGCTTACGCAGCTGATGTCGGTGCAGTCGCTTATGTCCAGGCTGTCGGTGGCGTGTCCCCTCCAGGTGCCCATCTCAGTCATAAAGGTCTTGATGCC
Organism: Bacteroidales bacterium; assembly: GCA_017529425.1. Classification (GTDB taxonomy): domain Bacteria; phylum Bacteroidota; class Bacteroidia; order Bacteroidales; family UBA932; genus Equibacterium. Next base: position 41,618 of record JAFXNQ010000017.1, read on the forward strand.
GGGAGCGTACTTCTTGAGCAGCCGGTGGGTATCGTAAAGGACGGGATAAGCAGGAGGATTGGGTTCATCGCCCCAATAGACGTAGGCTTTGTCGAGCATCCCGAGCTCTTTGAGACCTGCCTGAAGTTTGTTCAGCGTCTTGCCCATAAGAATTTCATATTCCGGAGAACCCTGCTGGAAACCGCACAGGATGCCCAGATGGGAATTGTTGAAATTTACGTCGCCAAGGCCCGGGATAGGGATGTCGAAGTATCTGAAACTGTCGTCGGCATAATACTTTTTGGCGGCTTTTGCGAACTCGGTAAGATCGACGTCCACCTCTATCGATTCGGGGTCAATCTCAAAGTTGCCTTCGGGGAAGACGTTCTCGCCTGTGGACAGGTCTGTCAGCCGGATGTCATCCCACCAGATGGTGCCTGTCTCCACGCCGTTGTGGTAGGCGCCTGAGCCGAAGATACGTATCTTGAGGTATTTGGTGCGAGGGTCAAGCTGCTGCAGGTCAATCTCGTGCTGCACCCACGTAGTGTCGGTATCCACCCACTGGAAGGCGTTGCGGAAGGGGATTAGCTTCTTGTCCGCATCGTAACTCTCCACCAGCATATGGCTGTAAACCACGGTGTCGCCCATTGCCCACGCCGTGAGTTTGTACGGGTGGCTGCTGTCCACCGGGATAAGGCCTCTGCTGTAGGAACCCTCCGTATTGCGGGTTACGGAGTTGTCGGTGAGCCTGTAGGAATATTTACCCTTCTTGGCGCGGCTGCTGTCGTAAATGCCGCCGGTCCACTCCGTCTTGGAAAAGTTGTACTTGACAGGGGTGCGGAAGAAGGGGTCGCGCACCTGTATGCGGTAGTCCTTGAAGGCCTGCATATAGTTATCGTATGATTCCTGCTTCTGCTCTTCGGTCTTGAGATTCTCATATTTTTCCACCTCCCAGAACCATAGGCCCATATCGGCATTCACGCTGGGACGCTGCGGAAGGGTGAAGTTGCGCACCTTGACGCTGACCGGCACGTCCACCTTCCAGCCACCGTCGGCGCTGAGTGTCACGCGGCCACTGTAGCTGTCCTGGTGATTTGCCGGGGTCTTGAGGGTGATCCAGAAGGAGGTATTCTCGCCGGCGGGGGCGTTGGCGGGAGCATCATAGAGCGGCAGCGGGTCGGGCCAGAGGCCGGGGAAACCGAAATCATCACTGTTGTAGAAGACATTGACGTATTCGGTTTTGCGGACCACCGTCTCGATATCGGAAGGCAGGCCATCCACGGCCACCTTGAGATTCTTCAGCTCCTGTTTGGGATTGACCACCACGATAAACGATTCATACTCGTTCCTGGCGGTGGTCAGTTTCACGGTTCCTCCGCGATGCTTAGCCACGGGGGTGTCCTTCATCACCTTGTAGCACCCCTCGGCCCACCATACGGCTGCCTTGGAGTCATTCTTTACCAGATACCCGTAGCCCCCCTGGGTCTTCATATACGGGTCACACTTGTCAAGTTTCTCTGCAACGAATTTCTTTTGTGCATTCAGCGGGAGTGCTGCCAGAGCGAGCAGCGCCAGAATAGGGAAGATAGTCTTTTTCATAGTATCACAAAGATACGAACGAAAAGGGTGCGGTGCAAGAGCGGGATACTCAATGGCTGGATGTAGTTGAAGACTAGTAATATATTCTTATATTAGCAACATGAAAGCAAGATTGATATTGATCACTATGACAACTCTGTTTTTGTCAGGGTGCAGTGGCGGCTGGTCGGCTGCCGAACGGAATCTTATTGAATCCCAGCCTGCTGTTATGCGGGTTCTCACCGTAGATGATACTACCGATTTGAAAGTCCTCCGGACTGCGTGCCGGGACTTCTCTGCACGAGAACTGGCCGATCCGTTGTATGCAGCGCTTGCATCCAAGTTAGTCGCTACCGTGACCTCGCCCGAGCAGGATGGCGTCGGCATTGCCGGCCCCCAGGTCGGGCTGTCGCGCAATGTCATCGCCGTGCAGCGCTTTGATAAAGAAGGCGATCCGTTCGAAGTGTATCCCAATATCCGCATCACCGCCTTTCGTGGTGAACCCGAGCCTGGCCCCGAAGGCTGTCTGTCCGTGCCCGGCCGTCGCGGCAAAGTGCTTCGCTGGCGGGACATCGACATCTGCTATACCTCGCCTGAAACAGGGCAGGAGGTTTCGGAGCGAGTAGAGGGTTTCACGGCAGTGATATTCCAGCACGAGACTGACCATCTGAAAGGGATTCTCTATACCGACAAGTTGGTGCAAGAATAAACCGTGGGCACGATTAAGCAAAGCGCCCGGAATCAGACGGCTTAAGAGAATTCTTCAGCGAAGAAGGCGGCCATCCGGTCGCGGATTTCGTAGAAAAACGGGGTGAAGTTGCCCTCTCGGTTCATATGCAGGCGATGTTTGGCCAGCGGATATGGGTGGTGTTCGGCGCGGATACCCAGCTCCAGCGCGCGGTCATGTATAGCCTTGGTGCCGTACATATAGGGTGCAAATAATCTTGTCGGACCCCAACTGAACTTCTTGAACGGATAGCCCCCGCCGTAGGGCATTATAGGGTCTCCGGTTGCCTGGAACGACAGGATAGGGGTGGAAGCGTTCTCCAGAACGGACAGGTCGCGGACCGAGCCCCATAAGTTGCACACGGCACGGATGCGCGGATGCTTTCTTCTGGAGTCATCCCCGGCTGCACTCCTGGCAGCGCCCTCAGCGGCATTCCTGTCAGCCCCCTCACGGCCACCTCCCACGTCGGGGTGGAACGCTAGCCGCATCGCCACAATTGCTCCGGCACTGGTCCCGGCTGCGAAAATATGCTCCTCATCAATGTGCAAATCTTCCCTCCCCAGCAGGTATTTAAGAGCTGAGCCGGCATCCTCCACTGCGCGATCTTCTGCCTTGCAATATGACTTCTTGCCCAGATTGTAGCCCATCCGGTAGTTTATGCAGACTGCCACGTAGCCCAGCGATGCGAAATACTGGCACCAGGCGACCTGCCCCTTCTCCTCTTTGTTGCCGACGAAAAATGACCCTCCGTGCATCATAAGCAGCAGCGGCCTTTTCGCTGAATTATCCCCGACAGGCAGATAGATGTCCATGTCCAGGTCAAGAAGTGTCATTTTGCTCCGGCAAAAACTGATTGGCAGGGCGCTGTTGGAATCTTCCGGAGCATTTTTGCGATACCCCATAGCCCGAGCATATACCACATTCCGTTCTGTGGAGACTTCGTATTTTGGAGTTGTGTATGGTAGTTCGGCAGGCATTATATGTATTTCTCTATCAGACTGGCAATCTGCTCGCGGCGCTCCAGCAGGAACTGCGGATCCTGGATATAGTACTTGTCCGGATGCTCTGCATCATCGTCCATAAAGACTGCTTCGGGCAGAACCAGCAGATCGCGGGCAGCTGCGGCATCAGTCTCGTCCATAGACGGGATGCGCTCTTCCAGCATTTTCAGATATTCATAATCTTCTATGCCGTCACGGTTAATCTCCATACGGATGCAGGGAATGGGCTCGCCGGTGAAGGCGGTAGTCTTGTCCTCGTTGGGGTGGCGGTTGTTGGGATAGAACATAATGCCGTCGCCGCAGGCAAAGAATTCGGGTCCGGTCTTGCCGATTCCGTAGCAATCGGGGGTCTCCCAGACATCCAGCAACTGACCTTCCGGCATAATGCAGTCTGAGTTCCAGCAGGTGGCGCTCCATATCAGGATTCCCTTCATCCCGTACATATACGAAGCCCAGAGCCACAGACGCAGGTCTATTCCGTTGTGGTCCACAAAGTTGGTGAAGTAGGGATACTTGGTGGCGCAGCACAGATAGCTCCATACCTCCTGCCCCGGGCCGTTGTAGTCGAACACCTTGGGGTGGTTGTCAAAGCAGTTCCAGCTCACGCAGCTGATGTCGGTCACGTCTCCTACGTCAAAATCTGAAGGAGTCTCGAGCCAGGTGACCTGCTCCGTCATAAAAGTGCGGATGCGCGGGGCGTATTTCTTCATCAGCGTATGCACCTCGCGGATATATGGGTAGGCGGGCTCCAGCGGCTCGTCTCCCCAGTAGATGTAGCATTTGTCCAGCACGCCGGCCTTCTCCAGCCCGTCCTGAAGTTTGGGCAGATAATCGGCCATAAGCGCCTCGTGTTCCGGGGTGCCTAACTCATAGCCGCCGAAAGTGCCGCGTGTATAGCCGCCCGGGCCGCAGCTGCCCAACCCCTCGACGTCAATCACGAAAGAATTGAACCCGCCTTCGCCAAAATACCTGGCGGCCACCTTGTTGAATTCGGTGAAATCCAGGTCGACAGTATTGTCGGGATTGATTGTGGTCTTTATGGGAGCGTACCAGAACGGATTGTACGGCGAGATCTTATAGTCCAGAAAGGCGTCCAGATATTTATAGAAAGATTCTTTCTGCTGCTCTATGGTCTTGAGATTCTCGTATTGTATCACGTGGTCGAACCAGAGGCCGTAGCCGCTGGAAACGCTGGGTGTCTCGGGCAGGGCAAAGGAGCGGACATTCACATTCAGGGGGATGGTGACCTTCCAGCCGTCGGCGGCTGTGAGCACCACGCGGCCCCGGTAGCACCCTTTGCGGCGTGACCCGGGAGTCTTCAGGGTAATCCAGAAGGAGGTGTTTTCGCCTGCAGGCAGGTCCTCTGCCAAGTCATAGTACGGCAGCGGATCGGGCCACTGGCCTGTGTAGCCGAAGCTGTCGCTGGGGGTGCGGACGGTGACATATTCTACTTTGCGCACCTTTGCCTCGATGCCCCTGGGCATCCCTTTGACTTCAACCTTGACATCCTCCAGGGGAGTTTTGGGATTGACCACGACAATGAACGATTCATATTCGTTTTTTGCAGTCGTAAGTGTCACCTCGCGCCCCTTGCGTATTGCCACCGGGGTGTCCTTCATAGGCTTGTACACACCCTCTGCCCACCAGACGTCTGCCTTTGGGCCGCTATTTACCAGATAGCCGTAGCCACCCTGGAGTTTCATATACGGGTCGCATTTCTCCAGTTTCTCCGCTACAAACTTTTTCTGTGCATTCAACGGGAGTGCCGCAATCACCATCAGCAGCACAATAGTGAAGAGATTCCTTTTCATAATGATTCAACTCCGGATTGCCGGTACAGGCCAGCCCCGGCTACCGTGTGAGGATAACCGCGAAGCCGCCGCCGGGTGCCATATGGATATCAAGTTTGTCGCCGGCCCTGACATCTTTGAATTCGTGTTTGTAGTCAGTGGCGTGGCGGTCGGCATTGGCACCGTCGCGGTAGATCTCAGCCTTCCACGAGCCGCTGCCCAGGAAGCCCAGGTCGATGGATACGTCGCGGGGATCCCAGTTTGTGGTGCCGCCCACGTACCAGGTGTCGCCGCTGCGGCGGGCCATCAGGATATATTTGCCCACTTCGCCCCCGATGCCCACAGAGTCGTCGAACACGGTGGGGATGCGGGATATGAACGACAGGCACTCAGGCTCCTTGCGGTAAGCGGAGGGGCCGTCGCACAGCATACAGAGCGGGGATTCGAAAATCACATACTCGCCAAGCTGGTGGCAGCGGGTACCCTGGCTCATAGTCTCGCGGCTCTTCAGATAGGTGCTCTTCGAGCCGTTGCGCATAGCGCCCTGGGTGTAATCGACCACGCCGGCAGCCATACGGATGTAGGGGAAGGTCACGTCGTTGAGCGGCATATCGACCTCGATACCGGTCCAGCGCATATTCTCCAGGCCGTAAACACCCTCGTAGTTGAGCACGTTGGGGTAGGTGCGGTTCAGGCCGTGGGGTTTGAAGGCTCCGTGAAAATCGAGCACCAGATGATATTTGGCAGCTGTCTCTGCAGCCTTGGTATAGAAGTCAAGCATCAGCTGGTCGTCGCGGTTCATGAAATCGACCTTGAAGCCCTTCACTCCCATTGCAGCATAGTGCTTGCAGACGTGCTCCATATCGCGCGCAAAGGCGTAATATCCAGCCCAGAGGATTATGCCGACGCCTTTGCCCTCTGCATAAGAGAGCAGCTCTTCGAGGTCAATGGCGGGAACGATGTCAAACAGGTCAGCCTTGCCCTCGGTGCTCCAGCCGTCGTCCATTATTATGTATTCGATGTCGTTCTCTGCAGCGAAATCGATATAATGCTTGTAGGTATCGTTATTGATGCCGACCTTGAAGTCAACACCTGTCACATAGAAGTTATTCCACCAGTCCCAGGCGACCTTGCCGGGTTTGACCCAGCTGAAATCGCCCTTGGGGGCGTCGCCCAGGCGATAGACTATATCGTTGTTCACCATCTGGATATCCTCTGTGCTGACAGCGAATATGCGCCAGGGGAACTTCTCACCGGCATTGCACTCTGCCAGATAGTCGTGGCGGCTCTTGATGACCTCCTGGATGTTGTTGTAGCCGCCCTGCTCCAAGTCCTTGGGCAGGGGAGCCCATACGCCGTGCAGTTTGCTGGTGCCGTCACCCTGCAGATACATTCCCGGGTAGTGGTAGAGCGCAGACTCCATAATGTTAATCTTGACACCGCCGGGAGCATCGATCATCTGCGGCAGATAGGCCAGCTTCTCGGGGTGGATTGCGCTGAGGGCGGAATACTCATATATATTCTCAAAAGAGGATTCAAACCCGTTCCAGGAGAATCCGGCCCAGGTGTTCCAGTCCCCCGCAAAGTTGAACTCTGCAGTCTCGCTCTTTACCTTGAAGGGTTTTTTGCTCTTGGAGATAAAGCGGTATGCGATGCAATCGTCATAGGCGCGGAAAACGACGTCGCAATCCTTGTAGCTGAGCGTCAGTTCGTTATAATGATCGCGAACCTCGGCCTTCTTGTATGCGATGGCTTTGAAGGTTTCGTTTGCGCTGCGTCTGGAGAACTTCTGCAGCTTGCCTCCTCCATACACTGTTCCGTCGGTGAGATTCATCCCGATGCGGGAGTCCTTCATCAGGCAGTCTCCATTGTGGAACACGGAATAGGAGAGGGTCTTACCTGCTGTGATGCTGGCTACCAGATGGCCGTCGGGTGACATCACCTGAATGTTCTTGTCGGCCGCAAAAGCGGAGAATGTGCCCGCCAGTACAATGGCGGCCAGGGAGAGAAACTTCAAAGTCTTTTTCATCTTTATTGGTATAAGTAGGTTATTTTGTTTCAACGATATTGTTCACTACCACCGTGGTGTCTTCCATACGGAGTTTGAGCCACTGCGTAATCTCTGCAATCTGCTCCGCGGACAAGGCCTCGGACGACTGCACGATGGCACTTGTCACGGGCGACTCGGCGATGCTGTCTCCGGCAATGCGGGTCGCGGACCCGCGTGAAATAGCAAGGCCGCTGACGGCGGGGTACTTATATCTGAGCTCTTTGGTGATCTGTGTGTATGGAATTGCCTCCCCGTGGGTTTGCTGCAGTTCGTTCTCCAGTTCCACGATGCGGGCATCCTTGGCTGCGATAGTCTCGTCGGCGTGGTCGTAAACCCTCTTGAGAAGTTCGTCGGCCTTGGCCCCGAAAGAGTTTACATAGATGTCCAGCTTGTCCGGATTCAGGCCGAGCCGCTGCGCATCCTTTTTGAGATAGGCAATCTCGTTGTCCGTGAGTTCTCCTGCGAAGTATATCTTTGCATCGCCGCCGGAAATGGTATAGTCGTATATATAGGCGTGGCCGAATGTCTTGTTGTCTTCAATGAATGCAAGTACGTTGCGCTCTGTGTTGTTGTTCTGGATAAGGGAGAACGCACCGATTACGCTGGGGACAATGATGGCCAGCATAATGACGGTGGATAATGTGTGGAAACTGCGGCTCTGTCCGGTGGCGTCACTGACCTTTTCAAACCGCAGATATCTGGCGGTGAAATAGGTTGCCATCAGGATGAACACCGTATTGATGAGGAAGAGGTATAACGCCCCCGCCACGTAACGTATGTTGCCGCTTGCAATACCGAACCCGGCGGTGCAGAGCGGGGGCATCAGAGCTGTGGCGATGGCTACCCCGGAGAGAACCGTGCCCCGGTCTTTCCGGCTAAGCTCCAGGATGCCGGCGATGCCGCCGAAGAATGCGACGAACACGTCGTAAATAGTGGGGGTGGTGCGGGCCAGCAGCTCGGTGGGATTAGCCATCCTGAGCGGAGAGATCAAAAAATAGACAGTCGCGGCCAGCAGGCTGACGCCGACCATCACCAGGAAGTTCTTGAGGGCGCCAACGAGCAGATCCCGGTCGTTGATATACAAAGAGAGCCCCATTCCGAAAATAGGCCCCAACAGGGGTGATATGAGCATCGCACCTATTATGATGGGGATGGAGTTTATGTTGAGTCCGACGGAGGCGATGATTATGGAGCAGGCCAGAATCCAGACGTTGGCGCCACGGATAGCGACTCCGCTGCGGATCTTCTCAGCTGCTGCCTCTGTGTCTATCTGGCCTCCCAAAGAGGTAATTGCCCGGAAACCAAGTTTGACGGTATCCCATACCGATCTCTTTCCTCTCATAACTGAACAGTGTTTGTGGCACTCACAAATATAGAAATTTTATGTAATTTGGGGAACAATCACTATATTCGCAATAAGCTTTTTGAAAACAATATGATGGAACTAAAGGAATCGGTCAGAATTCAGAATTCCATTCTGAATACTTTGGAAAAGAGGGCTCTGGTGTATATGGCGGGCAAGATGCCGGCTTGGGTTACCAGCGATATGATGACCTTAGTGGGGTGCGTGGGTTCGGTGATGATTTGCATTGGCTTTATCCTCACCGCATACAGCATTAACTGGCTCTGGTTGTCGATAGCCGGGCTGGTGGTAAACTGGTTCGGAGACTCGCTGGACGGAACCATTGCCCGCGTGCGCAATACGCAGCGTCCGGTGTATGGCTATTATCTGGACCACACCATGGATGTGGTGAATGAAATCCTGATGTTTGTGGGTTTGGGACTCTCTCCACTGGTACACCTAAACTTAGCTCTGGCGGCTTTTATCTGCTATCTGGCACTCACTCTGAACGTAAGCATGAACAGTCACCTGCGTGGCGAATTCAAACTGACATACGCTAAGTTTGGCCCAACAGAATTCCGGCTGGTTATTATAATAGTTTGCCTGCTGTTTATATTTGTGCCGGCCATCAGAAACTATGCATGCCCCATAACAGTGCTGAACAACAGCTTTGTGTTTGGAGTGTTTGATTGGATTGCCCTTGCAGTGGTGGTAGTGCTGGGTTTGATGTGGGTCGAAACCATTATCAGCGACATCCGTTTCTACGCAAAGGCCGACCCGCCAAAGAAAAACAATTGATGTGCAATGGCAGCTGAACTTCTCCCTATTTCAGACATGGAGAAGGCCTCCCCTCTGCTGCGGGGGCGGTGTGGCAACGCTTTAGCCAGATTCCTGCTGAACATATCTGAAATAACAGCAGTGCAGCATCTCTATGACGGTGCAGAAAGCTCCACCGGCCCTGATACAGCAGCGGGCCTGGTGAACGGGCTCAACCTTAAATATACCGTGACTGGAATGGAACGCCTCGAACAACTCAAGGGGCCCTTCATTACCATCAGCAACCATCCAATCGGGAGTATGGACGGGGTGATACTGGTGGATCTGATGGGGCACCTTTATCCCGATTACAAGCTGCTGGTGAATCAGTTCCTGATGCGCGTAAAGGGGCTGCGCCCAAGTTTTATATCGGTGATGCCGACTCTTGACGAGCGCACCGGCCCGCAAACAGAGAGCATAAACGGCATCAGGCTGGCGATGCGCCATCTGCGCGAAGGCCACCCGTTGGGCTTCTTCCCCTCCGGTGCAGTGTCTGACTTTTTGTTTGGCACTCCCCCTACTGTAGAGGTGCCCTCCTGCGGATATTTCCCCGACGGCTTTTCATACCAGGAGCCCAAGGTCCGGGACCGCGAGTGGCAAATGCCTATCATCAAACTGATAAAAAAAGTTAATGTGCCGGTTGTGCCCATACGCTTTTTCGACGGCAACTCGAATTTCTTCTACTATCTGGGTGCAGTGCACGGCTGGAAGCTGCGTGTCACGCGGCTGCCGCATGAGGTGATGAATAAGCGGAATAAAACCATCCGGATGGGGGTAGGCCCCATAATCACTCCGGAACAACAGGAGGCCTGCAAGACTCTTGCAGACCTCAGTACGCTGCTCCGTGCTTCGGTTTACGGACAGCAGGCATAGTCTTCCTAAAAAAGGGCTGGAACCAGTCCCTATTTTATCTCAGTGCTGATAATCGATACTGCGATATGGTATTTCTTCTCCTTAAGGGTGACGTCCGACTCTGTGTAGAGGGTCATCTGGTTGTCAGTCACGGTCACGCTGCCCAGGCCGGACACCGGAATCATCAGGTTATTCTCCCAGGCGAGGTTGAAGTTGTAGGCGATGTTGTCGTCATTGGAATCTTTCAGCGTGAAGTTGCCCACGAAGGGGGATATCGCAAAGTCCTTGAAGTTAATCAGCAGCAGGCCGTTCTCTGTGTAGTCTATGGACTCCAGCGTATATTGCGAGTAGTCATCCGGATTCAGTTTCATCCCCTTGGAGTTGAGGTAGGCGATTATCTCGTTGATATCGTTGGAGAACTTTTTGCCCACGATGGCCGCCATGCCGTCGCCGGAGGCGCTTACTATAAGTTCGGTGGGCTTCCAGCTGCGGCAGAGGTTATCTGCGGTGAGGCCGGAGAGATTGTCGGTATCCAGCAGGGCAGAGCCGTTGTAGGTGGTCCCTGCCGGCGGGATATACGATATGTCCCAGTTGCTGCCTGAGCCTTTATTGATAATGAGGTCGCCAAACATCGGGAAGTTGAAGACAAGACCGGCGCTGGGTGCTTTGCCTGAGGTTACGCTGTATATGCCGGATTTATATTTAAGTCTGGCTGTTTCGGGGTTTGCAGCTTCGGTGTCGTAGAAGCCGAGAAGGAATTTGCCACCCGATGTGAGGCTTATGGTCCTGGGTACGATGCCGGCCTTCTGCGAAGCCTCAAACGACTGGTCGGTCAGGGTTAGACTTGCGTGGTAGCTCTTGTTGACGGGGGCGTCCAGAGCAGAAATGTCCTGTTGCTGCGGTTTGGTACACCCGGCCAGGGCAATCAGAATGCAGGAGGCTATTGCAACAATGCGTTTCATTTCGCGGAACTCTTTAGAACAGTTTGAAGAACAGGGTGAATTTCATCAGGGGGAGGAACTTTGAGTATCCGGCAACCTTGTCGATCCACCCTTCGTCCTTATTGTTAACGTCGGCACTGGTGAGCTGTACATACTCTCTCTGGCCTGTCTTGACATTTGTGCCCCATGTCCCGGCGCGGAGACCGCCCGCGCAGTAGCAAGCTCCCAGGTCAAATACAAGAGAAACGGCCCTGTCGCTGCAGGCGCGCCCGGCGCCGATACCAAAGTAGGGCATGACCTTCCGGGTGTCCAGATTTACTTCAGATGTGCCGTATTCATCAGTAGTTACAAGGACATCACCGACCTGAATTCCGGCTGAGCCCCAGTCTTCAGGCTCAAGGTATGGCTCGGTGTTGAATATCTTTGCAATATGGCCGTTGCATGCAAACAGGCCGGCTGTAAAGTGGAACTTCGTCTTTTTCCCCGGAAAGAAGTCCAGCATAGCGTTGAAGCTCTTGAGAGAGGCCTGGCCCCTAAGATGCAGGTCTACCGGTTCCGCGCCGGCGAATTTTACGTTTTCGAAGTTCCTGTTGATCCCGAAAGGAGGCACGAAACTGCCGCCGACGCGAAGCTGGAGCAAACTCCCCATCGGAACCCCGGCTTCGATTGACAGACCGTCGCCACCTACCCCGATGCCGAGGGAGGCGTGATTGAAAAATTGGGCAGAAGCAGAAACTGTTGCAAAAAAGAGTGCAGCGACTGCAGTAACAAGTGTGAGCAAACGTCTCATCGGAACAAAGAAATTTTTTGATAATGTAATTATCCAAAATTAATAAAAGCTCGTAACAAATCAAGCACACAGGAGGAATAATCGAACATATTTTGTAAATTAGCCAGTCCTAAAGCAAAATCGTTCATGAGGTTATTGAAGCATTTGGCTATTACACTGGCTCTGTTGATTTTAGTGTTACCAGTCGGTGCCGTTCCGGCACGTGAAGTGCAGAAATCTCTTCGGGATACCGTTTCTGTTGCCGATTCATCGTACAACTATGGCATTGCAGTCCGTACCAACCTTCTCTGGTGGGGTGCGGCAGAACCCAATCTGTCGGTAGATATTCCTATGAGTGACCACGTCACCGTGGGGGTAAGTGGCGGTATCAAGACCTGGCCCCGCTTTCTCCCCTGGGATACCGACATTAAGGAGAATACCACCCAGTGGCGCAATTTTGCAATCGTCCCCGGAATGCGTTATTGGTTTGATGAGACTTACGACGGCTTTTTCCTGGGCGCAGACCTGCTCTGGACCCATTTCAACGTTGGTAATGTCAAGTTCCCCTTCGGTCTCTATCCGGAGGTGAGGGAAGAGCGCCTGCAGGGCAACTTCTGGGGTGCTGGCCTGGCGGCCGGCTACTCCTGGTGGTTAGGCAACCGCTGGCGTCTTGAGTTAGAGGGTGGTGCGGCTGTAGGCTATGTAGATGCAACCCGATATCCCTGTGCTCATTGCGGCAAAGCCTTGGGCGATCGCAAAGGCCTCGGAGTGGTACCCAAGCTGGGCGTGAACATCGCCTATAACACACGTCCGCGTCGTCCGGAACCCGAACCTCTCCCCGCTCCGCCGGTGGTTATTCCCGCTCCGCCGCAGGCGGTTCCCGAGCCAGCACCGTTCATTTTTTCAATACCCAACGTAGCCGACTATATGGGTAAGGCCGGCGACCTGCTGCCGAACCATCCGGTACTGCAGCCCTCCAGCCAGTATCGCGCCTACACTCCCGACCGCATCCTGCGCAAGGAGGAGGGAGCCCTTTATGTATTCTTCGAGCTTGACAAATCTCTCTTGAAGCGGAGCTTTGCAGAGGGTGGCTATTCCCGTGATAACGGTCCCGTGCTGGACGAGATATTGGATCTCACCAGACAAATCATGGCCGACACCACCAGTCGTGTTTCTTGTATACAAATCATAGGTCTTGCATCTGTAGAGGGCTCTGTAAAGCACAACCAGAAACTATCCCGCGACCGTGCGGTGGCCCTTCAGAATTATATCCAGGAGCGTCTTCCGCTCAAGGATGACATTTTTGAGCTGATTGCCGGCGGCGAGGCGTGGACCGAGTTGCGCGACCAGGTTTGTGACATGATTGCCGAGGGTGGCAGCGACGCCCTCTCTGTAGCTGACCTCGAGCAGATTATCAAGGTGATAGATACTGTAGAAGATGTAAACCAGCGGGAAAACAAGCTCAAATCGCTTGCCGGGGGGCGCATCTGGAAAGTACTTCTCCCCACAGTGCTGCACGACCAGCGTAACTCCGGCTATGTACGCATCTACTTTGATTATGTGCCGGACGAAGGTGCCCGCGCAATCAACGATGCCATTTCAGATTTTGAGACGGGCAACGTGCAGTCTGCACTTGAGAAACTGGAGCAGTTGCGCAGTGATAACCGCAGCGACCAGGCTTATGCAACCGCTCTGCTGAGCGTAGGACGCGAGACTGAGGCTGTTGAGGTGCTCGAAACTGCTGTGGCCCGTGGTGACGAAGGGTGCAAGGCGCTTTTGGCCGACTGGAAGAAATACTCCGCAGAAAGGGCTGCCCATGAACAGTATCTGCGAGCCATAGAAGAATATAATAACCTGAAATGATGCATAGTTCCTTTAAATATTTCATTATGTGTCTTGCGGCCTTGACGACCATGGCAGGTTGTTGCCTCATAGACGAGGACATAAGCGACTGCAAAGGTGTCTATCGCATAGATTATCAGATAGAAGAGGGACTCTATGCCCGTATGGACGCTGAGATAGCCAAAGAGCTCGGCGGCTCCGAGTATACTGGCCTGGCAGAGTCGCTTAGGGGTTATATGGGAGGGATATTCTCCGATATGATACATGGTATGGACCTCTCTTTTTATGAGGCCCAGGCCGACTCGATAAGCTCCTTGCAGGATGTACTGAAAGTCGAGGCTCTCAAGGCCAGTTACACCTTCTCTTTGCCGGCGGGCAGCTATATGCATCTGGCGTATGCCAATGTCGGAAGCAGTGCCGTAGCTGTCATAAATGACGGTGAATATTGTCACAAAGCCCGTCTGGAGCAGCCAAGACGGGACACCGTGCCTTCCCACAAGAGCGGCCTTTTTACCTGTCGCCTGCCTCTGGAATTGCTGGAGCGTGAGACACAGGAGTTCTCCGCAACCCTATATATGGCAAATTGTGCAGTGGCTCTGGTTGCCGATACTCTGGGGAGCCATATCAAGGACCTGAAAATGTTCGGAGATGACTTTGCGGATGGTTTTCAGGTGTGCGACAGTACCTACACCTTCAGTCCGGTTGTGGTGCGTTCTGACGTCATACCGTCGGGCCCCGGCTTGATGTGTCTGGCCACTGTTAATTTCCCGTCGAGAGACAATGTTCCCACTCGGGACGTCTCAAATGCCATCTGGGAGGTCAAGGTCTATGCGAAATGTGCTGATGGCTCTATTACAGAAACGGTACTTGGTTTTATTGACCCGTTACCGGCCGGTACACTCAAGATTATAAAAGCCAAGGTGATGCCGGACGGCAGCGTGGTTCCGGAGGACTCGACAGTCGGGGTGAGCGTGACACTTGACTGGCACACCGGTTATAGCGGAGAGATCGATTTATAGGGATTCCTGTCTTATTTTTCTTCGTAAATCAGAACAGCTTTGCGGCCTGCGTTTATCTTGCGGGCAAGGCGGCGTATGTGGCAGGGCTTGATGGAGCGGACGGTCTTTTCGTAGTCGTAGCCGTAGGGAGTGCCAAAGCGGACGAATTCCTCCATCTGGTCCAGCTGCAGGCCCACGGAGCGTTCACGCTGGTCCTGGGCTTCATAGTAGTGTTTCACGAGATATTTCACGGCATGCTCCATCTCCTGTTCAGTGGGGCCGCTCTTGCACATACGATCCAGTTCGTCCTGCAAATCGCCCAGCAGCAGGTCGCGCATCTCGGGGCGGGTCTGGAAATTGACGCGGGAGTGGGAGGGGAGGCCCTTCTCTGAGGCCACTGCCGTGGCGAACTGCACACTGTAAGCCCCGCCGCGTTTCTCGCGGATCAGATCCAGATAGCGGGCCGACATAATATAGTCCAGGATTTCTATGGCGGCGCGTTCGCGGATGCTGCGGTCGCAGTTGAAATACAGGTTCCAGCTGATCTGGGTGAGGGGCTCGGAAAGAGGAGCCGTGGTCTCAAAAATGTCCAGCCTCTCCTTGATTACCGGCTTCGCGGGGAGATACTTACCCTTTGAGTATGGATAATCCACATCCAGCGAGGCGATATACTTCTCCACCAGCGATTCTATCTCTGCCCGCGGAGCGTCGCTGCAGATAACTACTTTGAGCGCAGGAATATCTCCGTAATATCTGCGGTAGGCATCCTCTACCGATGCCAGTGAGGCTGCCTGCACGCTGGCGGAATCCAGCTCCTGAAGCCATGGGTGATTGCCGTAAAGCTCTTTTTCGCAGCGGGTCTCGAACAGATCCTTTGGTGTCTTTTTTTTGCCGAGGCTCTTGAGCGATCCTGCCTTGCTGCTCTCCAGCAGCCGTTCGCTGTCGAAGCAAGGGTCGCTGATCTGGCGGAATGCCGCCTTAAAGGCATTCTCTGCATCTTCGTTATCGCTGGTCACCAGCAGCCGGGCATCCTTGGAATTGCCCATCAGCATCAACTTGATACCGCTCAGTTCTGGATAATTCTTCTGGTCTGACTTGCCCACGCCGCCGAAGCCGGTGTTTCGCTTGGCGTAGGATAGGGCATACCGTGCAGGGGTGATACTGTCGGCATCAAACACCCTGTAGCCGGTGTCGAAGATATAATTCATCGCCAGGTGATAGCCACGCTTTACCGGCGCCGCCTGCTTGTAATAGACAGACGCCCCGTTGGAGAGCTTCCAAAGCTCCATATCGGTGCCGCTGACCTTCTTCTGCGAAAGGATGCGTCCCGGAGCGGCAGAGACCGACATATCCATCTTGGGATATTCCAGAAATTCGGGGGCGATATCCTCTGCTGAGGCCACTTCCGCAATAACCTGCTGCATCTGCTCTCGCGAAGGGGCTATGCCGGCATCGTCAACATTATTGTAGCAGTTGGAATAGATGCGGCCACTGGTGGCAAACATGATGGAAGGGTAAGGCGCAACGTCATCAAAGGTGATTGAGTTGAGGATGCTGCGCCGTATCTCCTTAAAAGTACCGGGCAGCACCAGCGGTGTGCCGTTTATAAAGTTGCTGAGTGCCATGGAGACGATTTCCGGGTTCTTGAGATCCTCCCGGTTGAGGTCGATGTTCAGTTTGAGCCGGTCGCCAACGTTAAGCTTGGCAATCTCATACTCCGCAGGGCTGATGCCATAGAGCAGCACCCTCCGGATTTCCCGCTCGATGAACCGCAGGCACTCCGCAAGGTTCTCTTTTTTGCGCGGGGTGAGGGTGGCCAGCGACACGTACATATCGGGCCGGTATGCAGTAGTTACTATGGTTGCAGCCTGAGCCGGACACGCCTTGTCTTTGGTGCGCTCCTTGAACCGGTCCTGCAATACCGAGGTTACAATCATCCGGCAGAGTTCGTCTTTGAAATAGCTCTCGTCGCTGCGGTCCTTGAAGGGATTGTCCTGCCGCCAGATGAGCTTGAAGGCCTGGTAGCGGATCTCCTTGTCGGTCATATCTTTAAACACCGGCTCTTCTATTGCCGGTGGGATATAACTCCCCTTGGGCTCTGGATTTACCGCGGCGGGGATGTCGCAGAACAGGCGGCGGATGCGATGCTCCATAGAGTCCACATCAAAGTCACCCACTACGATGATGGCCTGGAGGTCGGGCCGGTACCATGTGTGGTAAAAATCCAGTATCTCTTCGCGCTTGAAGCCGTTGATTACCTCCAGAGTGCCTATTACGTTGCGCTCCGCCTGCTTGGAACCTTTGTAGATGAGTTTTGTCTGCTGCTCCGCCATACGGCTGCGGGAGTCGTCGCCCAGACGCCACTCTTCGCTGATAACGCCGCGCTCGTCGTCCAGCGCCTGCTGTTCGCAGGATATGTCGCAGGACCAGTCGTGCAGTACCATCAGTACTGAATCAATAAAACTGTCGCGAACCAGCGGCACGTTGGAGAGGTTGTACACCGTCTCCGTCTTGGAGGTGTATGCGTTTACATTATATCCGAAACGGACTCCCTCCTCTGCCAGGAATTCCAGTAGCTTCTTATCCGGGTAGTGCTTTGTGCCGTTGAAGGCCATGTGCTCCAGGAAATGGGCCAGGCCGTTCTGGTTGTCCTCTTCCTGAAGTGCCCCCACGTTGTGGGCGATGTAGAACTCAGCGCAACCGGCGGGGTTGGAGTTGTGGCAAATGTAATATGTCAGGCCGTTATCCAGCTTGCCGACCTTGATTTCGGGGTCAGAAGGGATTGTCTGCGCTCCGGCGGCAAAGGCCACGAGCAGCGCACACAGCAGTAGCGGGGTACGTTTAAAAGTCATTGTAGAGAAGTTAGAACGTGCAGCCGATGCTGACCGTTAAGATATTCCTTGTCTTGCCCTCCAGAAAATCGGGATTTGCAAGCAGGGTGGTGAAATTGTCAGAAAGCTTGATCCAGGGGGATAAGGACTTTACCGGCCTGGTGTATGTGACGCCTATCGAGCCTCCGGCACGGGGTGCGGTCTGAGCTTCGTAATGCTTGTCAAGATAGTCGTCAAAGCTGCGTAATGTGACGGATGTGGCATCCGGGACGTAAGAACCGTCGTCCTTCTTGGTGCCGCTGCCGGCAAGAAAGTCGCCTGAAGCATCCAGCGTAAAGATATTGTTCCCTGCATAAAAGTTCTTCTGGCAGAAAAGCCCGACGTTTATATGCCGGATAACCTGATTGCGCCAGAAAGGGTACAGGGTCGTGGTCTGCTGCATGGAATCCCACCCCCCGCGTACACCTGCAGTGAATGAGGCCCGGTCACCCTCAACGCCGCCGTACCAGCGTAAATCGAGTGATGCGCTCTGCTTTTGCCGGTCGCCGACATGGTTCTGTCCGGTGTATTCTACTATTGTGTTGCCGCCTTCCGGGGTGGAGTAGTGGAACTGGTTCTCGTTGTTCTTAAGGGTTTCTATGCCGGCAGAGAGCTCCGCACGGAAAATGTAGCGCCCCACGGGCAGCAGGACAATCCCTTTATATCCCATCTGCAATCCTCCGAATTCGAAGAATGTTGCAGTTGTGGAAGATTTTTTGCCGTAGTAGCCGGTGCGGCTCAGAAGGGTGAATTCGTTGGAGAACTTACCCCCAAACAGCACAGCTTGAAGCGCCCCTCCAAAGTAGTCGTTGTTCATGGGGCGCGGGGTGGAGTCGGGGATATAGTTGTAATCGCCGTTGAGTTCTGCCACGGTGCCCAGAAAGGCCCCCTTGTCGGTGCAGATGAAATACTGCTTGTCGGTCGTGCCGTAGATGTGACCCTTGACGTTCTCCAGGGTGTTGCGCCATCTGGCGTTTGTCCCCAGCGTGAGCCAGTCACATATCGTAAACGTCACACCTGCATTTACGTCCAGGTCCATCCAGATATTGGAGAACCGGGGATCCTTGACTTTGGTCTGGTCGCCTGCCTGATAGTTGACGCCTATCCCAAGTCCCCAACGGTCGCCCAGATTCAGGGCAATCTCTCCGCCAAGGGTATATAGCTCGCGCTGCTTGCGGCCAAGGGTGGTCTCGTTGAGTTCGAAGAAACCCACTGGGTTGTAGTCGGGCTTCATCATTATCGGACCACCCATATCCTTCCCGGAGAAGTCGCTCCAAATGAGTTTGCCGTGGAAAGATAAGAGTTCCGATACGCGGAAGTAAGATTCGGTTCCGGCAATAGCCTCCCAGCTGTCGGAAGACTCTTCAATATCCTTCAGTCCTCCATTATGTTTTTCAAATGACACCGCAGCCGTAGCAATCTTGCCGTCCCAAAAAGAGATGCCTGCGGGATTGTTAAGGTTAAGGTAGGGGTTGGTGTCATAGACGAAGGAAAAATCGCGCGTGCCGCCCTGTCCCGCGGCGTTTACCGCGAGACAGAGTAACAATGCGCATATTGCCGGGAACCGGAATTTCATAATGATTTATTTCTTGATGGATGCAACGGTTCTCTCGTGGAAGTCCTTGCTTGAGTCGTTGGTGTCGGAGTAGATTATATGTGCACCGGCAGCGATGGAAGCTTCTGCGTCAATACCGCTCGGGTCGGTGGAGCCGACGTTGGTGGCAGCGTCAAGAGTGCCGCCGGCATAGCCATAGACCAGTTTGCCATTATTCTCTTCAAGAGCCTCGGTGGCCTCTTTGTCTACGTTGCGGTAGATGGTGTGGCCAAGTCCGTTTGTAAGGGCTATGTAGCCAGTGTTGATGGATGCGGGGAAGCGATAAATGCCTTTGCTGACATTGGCCTGAGACCATATCTCTACAGCGTCAACGACATTGGTCTGAGGGAACTTGGCAGATGTCAGCAGGGTTCTGTCATAATTGTCTGCGTCCTTTGCAAGAGCCTCGGCGGCAGCTCTGTCCATCTTGCCGATGTACAGGGCGGGAGAGGCGTTGGAGAGTACCCATGCATTACCTGCAGATGTAGGATAACCGCCCATGTAATGGGCAGTAGGGATTGACTCGGCAACTGTATATTTAGCATTCTTGAACACTGTAGAAATCTCGGTGTTGGACATCCAGTAATAATCGGGATTGCTCAGGTCAACAGAAGCAGTGACGGTCTGGGTGTGGTCTATTGCACCAAATACAGCTATTACAATCTGTGAGTATGCAGGAATAGTGACGCTGCTGTTAAACCACCAGATAGCGCTTGCTGCGGGCAGCCAGCCGGCTTCCTCGTAGAGCAATTTGTCATCAACAAGGAATTTGTTGGAACCGTTGCCATTATAGGGAAGACAAATAGAGAATACTATGTCGCTAGCGTCAGCCTCCAGGTCGGAGTTGTTGTAGAGGACGATGTACATATCATCAAAGAAGTTGCCGGAAGCATCGTTCTTGGGGCAGCCGCCGTTATAAACCTCCTTGATTATGATCTGCTGGCTGACAGCCTTGTTGAGGTCAATCTTGAAGGCAGTGGAGCCCTCTGCGACGATGATGCTGCTGTTGGTGCCGTTGTAGGCAAACCTCTTGCCGTCCTCTGCAGTCTTATATGTCGCAGATGCGGTATAGTTGCCGGCGGGTACTTCAAAAGACGCGCTGCCATTTTCGTCAGTTTTCACTTCGTAGCTCACGGCGCCACTGGCGTCAGAGAGTGTAACGTTGATGCCCGCAACCGCCAGATTAGCGCCATCAGCTACTAGCTGTACGCTGATTGGATAGGTTACAGGGGTGGGGTCGGGCCTTTCGCAAGATGCCGCAAATGTCAGGAGTGCGGCGGTCATTAACATTAAAAGTTTTTTCATTGTGGTGATTGGTATTATTAGTTGAATTTAAGCCTGAGAGTAAGTCCGTAGTAAAATTTGGGAATATAACTGCTTGCGGAACTCCAGTTGCCAGTTCTTGTAGAATAGACCTGGGCGTTGTTGTTGAAGAAATTGTTGGCGTAGAACGATATCGACGCCACGTCGCCAATCTCTTTAGTAACGCTGATGTTGGCACTGAAGTATGGGCTGATGCGGTCGGTAAGGTAAGTGAAGTTGTATGAAGTATTAGGTTCAACAAGTTTTGACAGGTCGCTGTATAGTTCAGAATCTCCAGACATCCAGGCCGAGATGAAGTCGTGGCCGAAAGGCCTCAGTGTGGGGTCGTCGTAGCTGTAGTAGTACTGTGGCCATGTCACGGAGTAGCATTTACGGTCGTCGCAAGAGCCGCCCGCAATTGACATTAAGTTGGTGCGGTCTGTTATCAATATGCTGCGGGGAGATCCATCGGAATTCTCGCTCAAGTAGCGAGTGCACCGGTAGAGGCTGGCCTCAAGTTTGAGGGAAAGAATCATGCGCACCTTGGGGATATGTGTGGTCACGGTCATATTGGTCTTGACACTGCGGGTCTCGGTGCCATTGGTATTGCTATTACCGCCCACATAAACCCCTACATATTTGAGGGATCCGTCCACGGCGTACAGCGTGGTGGGGTAGAAAGCGGTCAGATCTGTGTAAACCGAGCGGTATTGATAATAAGAACCGTCAAGACGTATATCGGTGTTCAGGGATTTAATCCTCTTGAAATCTATGACCCATTCGAGTCCATACCGCTTCACGGGATTGTCGTCGTTGTCCTCTGAATATTTTGATACAAATTGTTTCTGCAGGCTGCCAGACACCGTTATGTTCTTGTGTTCATCGGTTTTGTCTTTTATGGTGACAGTCCCGTCAATTGGACTCACAGAGTAAATCCTGTTCTCGACAGGAATCTCCATCCCTTGTACAGATGTTGCAGTGGTATGGTAGTAACTAAACCGTTCGTAGTCTGTACTTTTATTGTAGCCATCCACAGTTACGGTACGGAAAGCGGCCAACGAAATGCGGTTGCCGCCAAGGTCCATCTCGATACCGGCTTCTGCCTGGCGATTGCGCTGCCAGCGCAAGTTGGCATTATACTCAATGGTGCGCGGCATCACATAGTAGGCTTCATAGACCACGTTGTTGGCATCTGCCGTCGATTTGAATACCTGGATATCTAAATAGCTTGGGGTGGGATAGAGTACTGCAAAAGATGGCTGTTTTACTGCTACGCCCCAACTGGCGCGCACGGAGAATTCCCTGAATAACTTTTTACCCCGGGTTTTTGGCGTGAATGCGGTGTACTTGGCGTTGAATCGGGGCGACAGGCTACTGGTTGTACCATACGCGCTGCCGGCAATCACTGTGTTGTCGTTACGTATGCCGGCAATCAGGTTCAGGCGTGAGTCCCGTCCAAAATTGAGCATGAGGTTATCCTCTGCGTAGGCGCCGATGTTGTGCATGGTCGGCACGTCGCAGAACCGCCATTCGCGGTAGGAGGGGGCGGTGGCCATGTCTTCTGTGTATTCTCCTGTGCCAAAGTTCTTGTCGGTGGACCAGTCCACGCCGACTTTGAACTTATTGTTGATCTTGCCCAGGTTCTTTGCCCAATTGGCCTTGAGGGTTACTTTTGTGCTCAGAGGGCGGTCGTCAATGCCCATGACATTGTATCGGTAGCCTTTTGGAATGAGAACTACATTATTATCACCGTTGGGATCGTATTCCTCAGACATGTAATAACCTTGTTCTGGCGTATGCAGGGAAACTGTGGAGGTTGGGGAGTGGTCATTGCTATTTTCCCGCTTCAGTTTGTCGCTGTACACTGCAGAGGCGTTGAGCTCTATGTTGGTTATCCAGCTTTTGCTCAGCAGCCAGTTGAGATTGAAATTGCCGCGGAGGCTGTTGTCCCGGTGAATCACAAAGGTCTCCAGCATCTTGTCAGGGTCAGCCCGGTTATCGAGGCCGCCAAGGTTTCCTGCGATGCCTACTGAGAGGCGCAGTGGCATGTCGCGCAGTGTTCCGCGATTGTATAAGTTGCTGTATGTGAGTGAAATCTGTTTGCGGTCGTAGCTGGTATATGGCGACATCGGCTCAGAAATGGAGCGGGTGTATTCTGCGCTGGTATTTATTACGCCCATGGGGGCGCCATTTTTGCTTACTCCAAGACCGAAACCTTTGCTCAGGGATACCTGTTTGGTCTTGGGGCTGGTGGACATTGTTATAATCCACGGGGTCTTGCCCTTGCGGGTGTTGATCTTGACCACGCCGGAGCTCATGTCACCATATTCTACGCTGGGCACGCCGGTTATAACCTCCACCGACTCTATGTTAGATGAGGCTATGTTGTTGGTGCTCACTCCTTTGAATGCGCTGGTGGTGCTGGAGGAGGTGTTGAACGATGCGTTGTTGCTCAGGCGTACGCCGTCGACCTCTACCGCTGTGGCAAACGACGGGTTGCCGCCTTCGCCGCTGCCGGCACGTATGCTGAATTGTTTTTCAGAGGTCAGCGCCGGATCGGAGGTGGCGCCGCCCGGCAGCAGGCTGGAGATGTCAGAAACATTCATAACCTGCACGTGGTCCAGCGCCGTTTTGTCTATAGTTCGGGTGGTGGTGGCAGAGTTGGCATCCTCCTGAGCGGTAACCACAGCCCCTTCCAGGGTCAGGTTATCAGCCTGCAGGGCGAACTTTAAATTTGTAATGTCTTTAGAAATCTCTATTTCTTTTGTGAGTTCTACATATCCCAGACAGTCTATCTTGATACGGTTTTTGCCTGTGGGGACATTCTTGATTACAAATTTGCCGTCTATGTCTGCAACGGCCCATTGTTCAGTCAATTCAAGCTGTACGGTGGCAAAGTCCACCGGCTCTCCGGTGCTTTTGTCGGTAATCACGCCTGATACTGTAACTCTTTGAGCTGTAGCCTGTAAGCAGAGCAGGGCAAAGAATAATATCGTCAAAAGTTTTTTCATGCCGTATTATTACAAGTTCAAAGGTATTTATTTTCTCTCAAAAACTGCAATTGTCCACAGATTATTACGTACCTTCGCCAAACCGAAAAAATATCAGATTATTATATGGCAAAGAAATCGACCTTCAAGACAAACTGGCCCAAGTATCTCCTGCAGTGGGGTACATTGGCAACTATCATACTTTTTCTGAGCGGGGCAATCGCGAAACTTTTCCCTCGCACGGGAGATGTGAATCCGGAGGCTTACTGCCCCATGGGCGGCCTGGAGGCGCTGGCGACCTATATCCAGCGCGGCTCGCTGCCATGTTCCATGACTACGGTGCAAATTGTGATGGGCATTGCGGTGGCGGTAGCTGTGATTCTGTTCAGCAAGCTCTTCTGCGCATATATCTGCCCTATCGGTACTTTAGAAGATTTGCTGCTAAAAGCGCGCAAGGGTCTTAAGATCAAAGCGATAAATGTCAAGGACGGGAGTTGGCTGGATAAGGTGCTCCGCATGGCAAAGTATGGCCTGCTGTTCTGGATCGCTCATATGACAATCGCCTCCAGTGAGTTGTTCTGCAAGCACATGGATCCCTATTATGCGGTGGCTACCGGTTTCAAAGGGGAGATAGTATTGTGGATGAGCCTGGTGGCGCTGGGTATCGTGGTGATACTGGGATTCTTTATCAACCGTTTCTGGTGCAAGTATATCTGCCCGCTGGGGGCGGTCTCCAACACATTCAAGTTCTGGCCCTGGTTGCTGGCGCTGGTGCTGCTCTGGTGGGCTCTCGCGCTGGTCGGCCTGCAGATTCTCTGGCCTTGGCTGCTGGGGGCGTTCTGCGTTCTTGGCTGGGCGCTGGAGGTGTTCCACAGCAAGCCCAAGATGCAGATTCTGCACGTTATGGTAAATCAGGACAGCTGCGGCCGCAAGTGCTACTCCTGCCAGAAGAACTGCCCTTATAATATTGATGTTCCCTCGTTTGGCAGCAAGGTGACCAGCGTGGATTGCACCCTCTGCGGTGAGTGCGTGGCGGCCTGCCCCACCAGTGCGCTGCACGTGGGGGTGGCTCCTGTGGCTAAGAAGGAGAGCTGGCGCAAATTTATCGCCCCCGCTATTGCGGCGCTTCTGCTGGCTGCGGCATTTATCGTGGGCGGCAGGTTTGAACTTCCCACCATCAGCGAAACCTGGGGGATAGAGGATGGAATGAAGTTGGAGACTGTAAAGGTGTCGGGCTTGAAGAGCGTGAAGTGCTTTGGCAGTTCAATGGCGTTCAAGGCCAAGATGGAAAAGGTGCCTGGCGTGCATGGCGTCAAAACATATGTCGGCAGCCATACCGTTGAGGTATCTTACGACCCCAAGGTGACCAATGCCGAGAAAATTGAGAAACAGATATTCGTCCCCTCCAAGTTTAAGATTGCGACCCCCGATCCGGATCAGACACCTCTGCTCAAGGTGGTTACGCTGCGGGTAGAGAAGATGCACGACAAGATGGACCTGAACTATTTTGGCCTGCAGTTCCGCGATGAGGAGCGTCCGGTTTACGGCGTGGAATCGGAATACGACTGCCCGGTTGTTGTGCGTGTATTCATGGATCCTGCCGCCGAATCAGATGAGGCCTGGTTCAAGGAGATTGTGAACCGCAAGGCGCTGGTGATGAACCTGCCCAACGGTAAGGTTAACGAGATCCCCATGGGGCTGGAGTTCGTACGTATGGAACCTGGTGTCGATACCGTGGCTACCGCCGATTTCCTGAAGCGTATGTTCAGCCCGTTCAAGGCGGAGTACAACGGCAAGTATCCTTCTGGCGACACCACGGTGGTGCGCAAGCGCACGGAGGTGTATGCGGATAAGCCTCAGTTTATACTGGAATTTGAAGACGACCGCTACGAGAAGCCCATCATCACCCGCTCGCTGCCGTTCCTGAGCAATCACCTGTCTAAAGAAGAGGGCGTTATCGGCACCTATGTGTTGCTCAACGACAGGCTGAAGCCGGCGCTTCAGATCCGCTTTGCGGAGCCCGCAACGGCAGAGCGCATCTGGGAGTTGATGACTATGCCAAAGTGGACCATCACCTACAAGGACGATGATGTCCGCGAAGAGGACGCCCGCATCACCTTCGACACCCCCGGCACAGTACACCCCTACGCCGTCGCCGAATAGCCGCGAGCATTCTGTCGGGCAGTATCTTGTTGGATTACTGAATAGTCTGTTTGAACTCTTCCCAGCGATAGTATGGGCCGCCGGGGAGGGTGATGAGGCGCACTTCGCGCTCGTTCACATAGAGTTTCACCAGCACTTCACCCGCCTTGTTGCGGTAGAATACCATCTGCAGGTTTCCGGCAAAGGGGCTGAACATCCAGCCGCGCCAGTGGGCGCTCTGCTCTACAGTGAGCCGCTCGCCGATGCCTTCGATTCCCAGTCGCGCCAGGATTGCCAGCAGGTGGGTGTCGTGACCGAAACGGAGGTCAGCCACATAGTTGCCGCCCGCGATGGCCTCCTCAGCCTTGTCTATGATGTCCTTCATGATGGCAGCAACTTCTGGCAGTGCCATGCGGCGGTCGCCGAAGTCCGCTGAGTTGCATTCGAGCAGGTAGAGCAGCATCGCCGAGTTCTCGGCGTGCCAGTAGAGGTCGTCTATGCTGAACAGCCTGAGCAGGGTGTCGTCCATCTCGTAAGCACCGCTGGCTATGGCCACCTCAAATGTGCGCTTTGCAAAGTCTTGCGCTGAGCCTGTCAGTGCCCAGCCCGCGGCGGGGTCGGTGAACACATTGGTCATGAAGGTGACGGTGTCCATCGGGTGCGCCCCGGCGTGTGCCTGTACGAAGGGTTGCACGTCCTGGCGGATGTCGGGAGTGTCGCCTCCGCTCACGTAGCGCATCAGTTTGTCGCCGGTGTCCCAGCCTATCTGCAGCCTGGGATTGAGGGCGCGCAGTTCACTGGTAAAGCCTGTCATGCTTATTATGCAGCGCTGCGAGGTGCTGGAGACGGCGCGTATCCGTTTGCTGCCAGAGAGCAGTTTTTTGTTGCGCAAGAACATGCGGTGGGCGATGCCCTGATGCTCCACGGCTCCCAGCGGGGTCAGGCGGCCGCCCATGTCGTCGTAGCGGCGCACAATCTCGGCTAGCATGCCCCAGGCTTTCTCTCCTTCGGGGGTGAGCAGGCCGGCTTCATGGGCGCGGGTGAACATATCCAGGGCGCCGCGGTAGCCGTCTGCAGGCCAGTCACTGCGGGAACCGTGACGGCCGTAGTGGCTTATGTAGAACGCTTTGTAGCCTTTGGGCACGGGCGTTTCAGCAGCAGGAATCACCTCATAAGGGTCTAGCACTACGCTGCAACGGAACGGGTTCTCACATATATCGGCCATCAGCCGCTCATCTTTCTCCTGCGCCATGGCTACCAGACTCACCAGCGCAGACACAATAATCAGTATATGTCTTTTCATAACGACAAATGTACACAAAAAGTGGTATAACGAAAATGCCCGGCGAGAACCGGGCATTCCTATAGGTATGTGTGTTGAACCTTATTTTTGTTACGGGCTATTCTGCTGGCACCTCTGCAGCGGGTTCTGCCTCAGGCTCGGCCTGGGCAAAAGCGAAGGTGATGCCGTCCGTCTTGTCCCATTCGCCGCGGGTGAAATCGGGCATTACAACAGGCATCGAGCCATGCTTTATGGATACCTCGGAGAGTTCTACAAGGGAGCTCCACTCAGCGGCATCGTAAACATCCTGGTCCAGGGGGAGGCCATAGTGCAGGCAGTAGAAGAGTCGGTAGTCCATTATGAAGTCCATTCCGCCGTGGCCGCCCACTTTGCGGGCAACCTCTTCCAGGTCTGCCAGGATGGGGTGCTTGTATGCCTCCATTATGGCGTCGCGTTCGGCTTCGCTCATATATTGTTCCGCATCAAGATTGTCGTATGCAACTTTAACCACATCGTCGCTGCCCAGTGCGAGACCCTCGTTGGGATACTTGTTGGCAAAGCCCTTTGTGCCCACAACCTGATACATACGGCTGTAAGGGCGGGGGGTAACCACATCGTGCTCAACCAGAATGGTTTTGCCCTTTCTGGTGCGGATCATAGTGGTGGTGTGGTCGCCGTTTGCATACTGGTATGTGCCCTCGCCGTAGCGTTTGTCGGCAATCGCCTGTCCTGCAAAGGGATCGCTGTCCATAGCAACCAGCACATCCATCTTGTCGCCGCGGTGTATATTGATATCCTGGCAGATGGGGCCGATTCCGTGTGTGGGATAGACGTCGCCTTTGTGTGCACGGTTGTAAATCATACGCCAGTCACCCTGGTAGCCGTCCCAGTAGTCAGTCAGGTTATGGCAGTAAGAACCCTCTACGTGTACTATGTCTCCAAAGAGCCCCTGCTGGATCATATTAAGGCAGTTGAGCTCAAAGAAGTCGTAGCAGCAGTTCTCGAGCATCATACAGTGCCTGCGGGTGCGCTCAGATGTGTTGACAAGATCCCAGCACTCCTGGATGCTGGTGGCTGCAGGAACCTCGATGGCCACGTGCTTGCCGTGTTCCATCGCATAGATTGCGATAGGAGTGTGCAGTTGCCAGGGTACAGCCAGATAGACCAGGTCGATGTCGTCCCGTTCGCAGAGCTGTTTGTAACCCTCCTCGCCGCTGAATTCATAAATTGCGCGGGGAGCGCCGAGATCTTCAAGAACCTTCTGTGCTCTCTCTACCCTCTCAGGGTAAAGGTCGCAGAGGGCAACTACAGTTGCAAACTCCTGATAAGGCATGCGCCAGACTGCGCCGGTGCCGCGGTCGCCCAGGCCGATAAGGCCTACGCGGACGTTTTCAATGGGTTCGGCTGCAAAACCGAGCATGCTCTGCTGGTCTGCAGGGCGCTCAGGGGTGTTATAGACAATCTGGTTGTCTTTGATGGTATAGCCGTACGGGTCGGCCGGTTGTTGTTGGCATGCGCATGCTATAAGCGCAATAGCCGTGAGTGCAAACAGAATTCTTTTCATATTGTGTGACTAATGATTAATCGGTAAGCATCATTGTGCGGAAATCGTCGATATCCTGCTGGCTGACGCCTGCAACGGTGAGGAGGTATTTCTCAACGCCGTCGGCGAAGGTGCCGCTGCCCGCAAGGTTCCAGAAATAAGGCGCCACATCACTGTAAACCCATTTGGTGCGGTTGTTCTGGAAATGCCAGTTGCCGTTGGCATCTTTGCTTGTGGTTTCTGAACTGGAGACGCTGTAGCCGAGGGGTGCGAAATATGTCACTTCATATTCCTTTGAGATATCACCCTCGCGCACACCCAGAAGGCCGAGCAGAAGGATGGTGAGGGTGCCGGTACGGTCACGGCCAAGAGAGCAGTGGTAATAGACGGGTTTGCCGGCCCTGAGGCAGTTCACGATGAACTCGAAGCACTGTCTGGTCTTTGCCGCGTCATCCTTAAGCATTGTGGTGCCACCCTGTTCAATGACAGGCGCGCAGAATTCCAACCCTTTGTAAACAGGGTCTGAAAGGACATCGCTTGTGCCGCGAAGGTCCAGCTGGGCGCCGATGCCCTCGTAAAGTATCTCCTTTCTCCCCTTGGCGTTGACCGTTTCGCTCTGCATACGGCCGCCGCGGTAAAGCATACGGTATTTCACCGTTTTTCCGCTCAGGGTCTGCCAGCCGCCAAGGTCGCGGCCGTTACGGCACGCGTTCTTGAAAAACACCTGATGGAGATGCCCCTTTGTATTAAAGCTTCCCTTTGTCATCACCTTGCCGTCCGCGCCGGTAACACTGTAGCTGTAGCGGGCATTGGGTATCAGATTGGTGATATTGACATAGCAGGTGCCCTCCGACAGGACGGTATCCCTGCTCCAGGACGGATCTTCAAGATGGAACACCAGAGCGCCGGCATCCATATCCTCTTTCCAGCGGATACTGTATTCCTGAGGTTTGTCGGAGTTGGGACTGGTGACAACTTCACCGCTTTCGCTGGGGTTGCCGTCCTTGTCGTATTTGACGCCGTTGAATCCGCCGTAGTAGTCATAGATAGAGGTAAACGACCAGTCTTTGTCGGGATAGTTGACCTCGGTGAGGAACTTTTCTACCGCGGCATTGGTAACTAATATCTCATCACCGTCTTTAACCTCTTTCGCGGCTTTTGCATAAGGGTCATCGGCAGGATCGACTGGATCTACCGGGGTAGGGTCATCTGGGGTTGGATTGTCAGGGTTGTTCTGTGGGTTGCATGCAAACAGCAACGGAATGATCAACAGCAGACAGAGTAGCTTTTTCATAACGATATGTATCTTTATTTGACTTCTATAAGGTAACTACCTTCAAAGGTAGGAAAAATAACGGGATTATTCCCGTCTATGGAATAGTTGCGCT
Source organism: Bacteroidales bacterium (assembly GCA_017529425.1). Lineage (GTDB taxonomy): Bacteria > Bacteroidota > Bacteroidia > Bacteroidales > UBA932 > Equibacterium. The sequence goes on from JAFXNQ010000017.1 coordinate 71,414, forward strand.
TTTCATCGGTGGCGTATTCCGTAACAGTGTATTCCCTGTTGGCGGTGAGCCCGCGCAGCTTAATTGGTTCACCGTTCCATTCAGGGGCGTAGAAGGCATAGTACATTGCGCCGTCTTTCTCTATCACGTGCGCCTCTGGAAAGTCAAAGCCAAAGTCATAGAGGTTGAGGTAGTTGCCGCGAGAAAGCATCTTTTCAGAATAGACCGGGACCCATTTGCGCAGCAGGGCCTCCTTCTCTTCTGTGAGCAGACTGCCGCCGGATTCGGTGGCGTCAGGATTAGCTTTGGGCCAGGTGAACTTGGTCCCGATAACGCCGCCGACTCCCACCTGCGAAGGGAAATCCAGTCCGCCGTCGCTCAGCTCCACGTGGTCGGCATAATAAGCAAGGTCTGGGCACATCGCGGCATAGGCCTTGCGCTTCATCCGGATTTGTGCGCTTGAGGTCGGGTCGGATGCCACCGCCTGATTAAAATAGGGGAGGGTGAAAAAGTTGATCGCGCAGCCGCACGGGCAGAGTTGCACCACAGCACCCGGTTTGTCCCTGGAGGCCCGCTCGCTCACCCCCTTGACAAACTCGGGAAAACGCTCGCACGCCTCTTCTGGATAGGCGATATCGCTGGTGGGGTTGTAGTCAGGGGCGCAGAGGTTCAAATATTGGCCGTCCAGTTTGAATCCGTCAAAGTTCCACTCCTGAAGGAAAAGGTCCACCAGATTCAGGGTGTATGCCATTGTCCCCTTGTGGATGGGGGAGAGGTACCAGCTGTCCCACCAGCTGATATCCTCGTGGGTACCATCCTTCTGCACCAGCAGCAATTCCGGGTTGTTTTTGGCCAGGCTGCTGCCGGGGTCGGCGCACATAGGGGCCCACCAGAGTTTTGCCAGGAGGCCCGCCTCGTGGATGGCATCGGTCATCCGGCGCATCCCATCGGGGCCGATACGGTCGTTGGCCTCCCAGTCGCCTTCACAGACCTGGTAGCCGTCGTCCACATCCACCCATTTGAAGCCGAGTTCCACAACCTTGGGGAGAGTGCCGATTACCTCATATACGGTAAAAGTGCGCTCGTAGCCCCACGCACACCATACTGGCTCAAAAGCCTGCTCTGGCGAAACAGGCGGCTCAAAGCCGTGAGTGGCCTGCATATATTGGGTGAAGGTGCGAAGCGGGTTGAAGAAATCGCCGCTGCTGGTCAAAATAAACTGGTCGTAGGCCTTGAGAGTGTCGCCAACCTGCAGGATTACCGGATCTTCAAAGTCCTGACGGATGCAGGCTTCTGCGCGGTTGCCCCTGCGCCTGACCGGCATCGACACCAGCCTGAGATGCGGCTCTGCCAGCCCTGTGCTGAGATTTGTTTCCGGAGTCCAAAGACACACCATAGGTATGCCACCGCCATAGTCGGAGTCATTCATTCCCAGGTAATTACGTTTGCTGAAACGCTTGCCGACGGGCATTGCCCAATCCAGGCGGTCGCCGGAAGATGTGGGCTGGAAAGACCAAATCTTTTTCCCTTTCACCACTATGCGTGACGTTTCTATAGCGGTGACCTTGACCGGTTTGGTGCCATTATTTACGAAAGCTACGGAGCGGACTGTGAGACCTTCGAACCCTTCCGGGCTCTGTGTGGAGACGATAGGGGTGATGTTGCGCGCAATACTGCCTTTATTCATCACGCAGTCGGTGGGCTTGGGTGCGCAGCTGGCAATGAGCAGCGACGAGGCCACGATGGCTATTAGAGTTTTCATAGATTAGAGGTTGATCTCTTGTCCGAAACGGTTGAGGCATACCTTGCGGACCGCCTCAAGTGATGCGAATGCGCCTGTGCCGCCGGCGGCGGTGGTGTTCACGGCGCCGGTGAGATTGCCGGTGCGCTGGCATTCCCTGAGCGGCAGCCCCTTCACAAAAGCGCTTACAAAGCCGGCGTTGCAGCTGTCGCCCGCACCGATGGCGTCCACCACATCCTTATTGAGGAATGCGGGCAGATTGGTGCGGCTTCCGTCCTTCATTATCAGTACCGATCCCTTGCTGCCGCATTTAAGCATCATCGCGAAGCCAAGGTAGGGCCGGACCTCTGCTATGGCGCTCTCCAGGTCGTCCTTGCCGGTCAGGCACCGGAGCTCCTTCTCGTTGGGCATAAAAACCGTAATCTTTGGGAGGAGCCGATTATAATCGAAAGACCACTTCTCGACTGGGTCCCACTGGGTATCTAAAGAGACCGTAATGCCCTTCGCGGCGGCCAGGTCAAGAATCTTTTCCAGATCGCGGAGCACGCCCGACTGCATAAAAATCGAGCTGAGGTGGATGTGTTTCGTTTCTTCAAACACTTCCGGATTGATATCGCCAAGGCCCATAACGTCCATTGCTCCCTGATATGTGAGCACTGCGCGATCCTCCCCGTAGCTCATACATATAGACGCTCCGGTGGGGACATCCCCCTCTACAAGATAACGGGTGTCGACACCCCGTGCCTCAAGCGAAGTGCGTACAAGTGCGCCGAATGGATCGCGGCCGATCATCCCGACGAAGCATACCCTGCTCTCCAGGGAGGCGGCATTGGCGGCGAAGATGGCGGTTGAGCTGCCCAGCGTGACGGTCATGTCCCGGTTTTAAAATAAACTCATCATGATCTTCGGGTGATATTTGTTTAGAAAATAATTTATCAGCCATTGCTAAAGAACATTCGAAATCATTTTGCTTTAAGGATTTTTTATCATTTGGTAATGTCCAAC
>JAFXNQ010000002.1 GCA_017529425.1 Bacteroidales bacterium
GAATGAGAGTTTTATCTTCTCGGTGCCGTCTGCATCAAGCGCGGTGTATTTTACGCTGCCGGAACCGTATTCAACATCTTTGAGCATACTTGTGGTGCTGAATATGTGGTCTGTTCCCTCCGGGATTATCTCCGGCCAGGCTGCCATACCCTCCAGGAAATGGGGCAGATAGTCAAAATAGCTGTCGGAATTCCAGATACCGGCCCAATTGAGACCGACTGAGTTGACAGAGATGTTGCCCTTGGATGTTTTATTGTATGCTATGTACTCTGCAAGCGCCAGGGTGGCGAGGCCCTCTTTTTTAGCCTGCTCGCATCCGGTTTCACCTGCCCAGCGTGCCATCACGGAGCCGTATCTGGCGGTGTGGCTTCCCATCTCATAGAAGCAGGCGTCCTGCTCGTTGACGCTGACTCCGCCGTAACGGACAGTGCCGCCGAAGCGCCCTTTTACGAATGCGAGAAGATCCAGGACTACCTGTTTGTAATCCCCGCAGGCATCGGGATTGTCGAGCAGGTACCTTGCAGTCTCCATAGGTGAGAACTGGTTTATATTGTCAATATTCTCGGGAACATCCTCGAAATACCCTGACCATAGACCTGTTTTCATGGGATATTCCATTATCCAATTGAACACGAGGTCCCTCTTTGCCTTGAGCTCCTCCTTGTCCAGGGAGGTGCCGCAAGCGAGCATCTTGTCAAAGAACTCCACAACGAATATCATATCGGCTGTATAGGCGTCCTCTGTCTCGCCGGTGCGCATGTTCAACCTGAAGGGGAGCGGCGACTCTTTCTCGGAGCCATCCTTGATGTGCTTCAGGAGCAGGTCGGCAATGTGCTCTGCCATAGCAAAGTATTTCTCCTCTCCGGTATATTTCGCATAATCCATAAACGCGATGCCCACCATACCGGCCTTGTCGGGTTCGAGCCTTTCATCCAGCCATATTCCGTCGGGATTGTCGTTGTCCTGGGTACGGACCATCCCCGGCCACGCCCAGTCGTCGGGAGTGATGAACATCAGCATCCTGTCCAGGAGGTTCTTCACGGGAACCAGCGCCCGGATGTCTCCGGTATAGGGATAGTAATAGCGGAAGAGCTTCATCGCAAAATATGCGTTGCTCCCCTGGTTGTTGGGAATCATATGGCCCCGCCAGATGTTATTGTTTTCCGGTGCTTCCGGGTCTTCTGTCAAGACTTCTGGGAACACCATCCCCCACATCTCGTAAGAAGCTGTCGCGAGGTAGCCGGGCAGTATCCCGTCCGGGGTCTCTACCCTGGGTCCGTCTATGAGAAAGTTCATGGACCACACCATGAGGGTGTCATAGTCCATCCAGGGTTGCAGCCAACCATCCTTGACAACTATCGGGTGGTCAAAAATCTTCTGGATATCGCCCTTGTTTTCAGGTCCCGGAATACCCTGGGAATTATAAACGGGAACCCTGGGGGTCATCATGGCTGTGGTTGAACTATTCTTGCACCCTGCCATAACAAGGATACAAGCTATCGGGGCCAGTAATCTTAATATTTTCATATGCCTGTTATTTAGTATTTATCGTTTGTCTTTTCAATTTCTCCGGATGAAATCTTGCCTCGATCCATCTGGTGCCATGCGTAGGCAATATATGCCACCACGAACGGGATGAGCAGCGACACCCAGAACATTACCTGGAGTGTAAACCGGCTGGAAGAGCTGTTTGCGATGGTGAGGGAACTTTGCAGATCTGTGCAGGATGGATAATAGGCGGTGCCGTTGAAACCGGCCAGGAAAAATACCGCCATTACCACCAGCACGGTGCCGGCTCCGGCAAACCAGATTCCCTTGCGGGAAGGCGACCAGCCGCCTTTTATTATGCCAGTCAACACCAGGACGACGCCTGCGAGCAGCATCACCAGCACCACAGGCATCTGCAACAGATTGTGAAGATACTTGAAGTGTTCCATAGAGACCACCCCTGCCTGATCCACGGCAAATCCTTTTTTAAGAAGTAACATAACCGTCCAGGCCAGAAAAGCTATCAGGAAGGGTATCAAAAGTCCCCTGATTGAACTCCGCATCCGGGCATGGACAGTCTCGTCATCAACATTGTTCAATACATATAGGTCACCCAACATCGCGGTAAGAAACATAAGCGTGCAGCCCAAAAGCACAGCATGGGGCTGAGCGAGGGCTTCCAGACCGTGCCAGCCATTGCCCCAAGTGCTTATTACCGGGGATGCGGCATCGGCGATGGCGACCTTGTTCACCGTGAAATCCGATCCGGTGAAGAAGGTCCCTACGGCCGTACCCACCAGGAAAGGGGCGAGGAAGCCGTTTGCCATAAGGGCTATCCGGAAACCCTGTACACCCAGCAGATTCTCTTTCTTATGGCAGAATTCGTAAGAAACCGCCTGGAACACAAAGGTTATAAGCAGCAGGACCCAGACCCAGTATGCTCCGCCGAAACTGGTGCTGTAAAAGAGCGGGAAGGAGGCAAAAAAGGCTCCGCCAAAGGTCACCAGGGTGGTGAAGGTCAGTTCCCATTTGCGTCCTGTAGAATTGAGTATCAAACGCTTCTGGTTTTCGCTCAGGACGCGGTTGCCCAGATGGAGGTTGGCCCCCTGCACAAACATCAGGTACACCAGCAGCCCGCCGAGCAGGGAGACCAGCACCCACCAGTAAGATTGTAGGAATTCGTATGTCATGGCTTAGTCCTTGATATCTTCGGGCCCCTTGCGGATAGCCCCGATCATGATTCTGATTTCAATTGCAAGGAACAGTGCAAACACCGCCAGGAACACGAAGAATGTGGTCTTGACAGCTCCGGCACTGAGGCTGGAGATGGCCACGTTCACCGGAAGCAGGCCTTGTATGGTCCACGGCTGGCGACCGACCTCGGCCACAACCCATCCTGCCTGGCCGCAGATATACACCAGCGGTATGCAGATAATCGCCGCCCAAAGCAGCCACTTTTTCCCCTCCAGGCGGTCTTTCCAGGCAAAGAATGCTGCCAGTAACAGCACAAGCGCAATCAACATCCCGAGCCCTATCATAAAGCGGAATGCCCAGAAGACCACGCCCACCGGCGGTACAACATCTTCTGGCTTGGAGAGATGCCCGTAGCCCATGTACTGCACATTCTCTTCAAGACGGGCCCTTGCTGCAGCCGCACCCGAGGGATCGTTGCCGCGCGCCGCACGGTATTCTGCCAGCGCATCCAGCGCCGCCCGTCCTCGGGACATCTTCTCCGCCACCGACGGAACCACATTGCCGTCGTCGTCGGTATAACCTTTGAGAATGTCGTTTATGCCCGGTACATAGCCATCAACTTTGTGCGTGGCAAGTATGGAGAGCATCTTGGGAATCTTTATGCCCGGCACTATGGTAAATGCCGCACCGCGCCCGCCATCTTCAAGACCCTCTGCGGCCGCCAGTTTCATAGGCTGGAACTCCGCCGCGTGGACGCCTGACGAGTCACCCGACAGCATCACGGCAACACTGCCCACCAGGCCGACTATGCCCCCTATGAGTATGCTCTTTACCGCAAACTCTTTTTCACGCCCGCGGAGCAGATACCAGGCACTCACCCCGACCACGAAGATGCCGCCGGTGACCCAGCCGCTGGAGACCGCGTGGCAGAACTTGGATACCGCCACCGGATTGGTTACCACCTCCCAGAAAGCAGCCGCAGAAGCCATCTCGCTGCGGACAGTATCTGGATTGAAAGTGGTCCCCACCGGATTCTGCATCCAGCCGTTGGCCACCAGTATCCAGTAGGCAGAAACAGTTGCTCCGATGCCGGTGAGCCAGGTTGATGCCAGATGGAAACGTTTGGAAACCCTGTCCCATCCAAAGAACATTACTGCAAAGAATGTCGCTTCCATAAAGAAAGCCAATATCCCCTCTATGGCGAGCGGGGCGCCAAACATATCGCCCACAAACCAGGAGTAGTTGCTCCAGTTGGTGCCGAACTCGAATTCCAGGATGATGCCTGTGGCGATGCCTACTGCAAAGTTAACGGCAAAGATTTTCATCCAGAACCGCGCCGCCCGTTTCCAGAAGTCATCCTTTCTGACAACGTAGATTGTCTCCATAACGGCCATCACCAGTGCCAGGCCCAGTGTGAGAGGGACGAAAAGCCAATGGTATGCCGCCGTCATTGCAAATTGCAATCGAGACCAGGTTATTACATCCATAAAAACTATTTGTTTAGTGTTCGTCAGCAGTATCCACAAGGCGGCCGGAAACCACCTCGATCTTCTCTTGTTCGCTCAATCCGGCCATAGCCGGCTTGAAAAAAAACACCCGCAAGATCGCAAAAAGTATAATCAGCTTGAGCACTATGAGCCACACCAGAGGCTTGCCCCACGTCATATTGCGGAAGCCTTCCCGGTACAGACTGAACAACGAAGGGGATTTACGCGGGTTTCTGCCCATATACGGATGGTTTTTTAAGTAAAGATACGTCAGTTTTTGCTCCGTTGCAACAGTTAGTTGCACCATATTTCTTATATTTGGAATCAATTAAGCGGAATAATTCTTTTTTCCAGATAATATGAACAAAAAACTTCAGCTGATTCCGGTGATGCTCTGCTTCTTTGCCATGGGTTTCGTGGACCTGGTGGGCATCGCTTCGAACTATGTAAAGGCCGATCTGGCCTTGAGCGACGCAAAGGCGAATATCCTCCCGTCGCTGGTATTCTTCTGGTTCCTGATTTTCTCGTTGCCTTCAAGTATGCTGATGAACCGCATCGGCCGTAAGAACACAGTGCTGCTCTCGCTGGTGATAACAGTACTGTCGCTGATCCTCCCGTTCTTTGGCAGCAGCTACGGCATTATGCTCGCTGCCTTCTCGCTGCTGGGCATTGGCAACGCAATTATGCAGACATCTCTCAATCCGCTGATATCTAATCTGGTACAGGGCGAAAAACTGGCCAGCACCATGACCTTCGGGCAGTTTGTGAAAGCCATCGCATCGTTCATGGCACCGCTCATTGCAGCGTGGGGCTTTTCAGCAGCCATTCCATCGTTCGGACTTGGCTGGAGGATTCTGTTCCCGATTTATGGCATTATCGGCATTCTGGCCACGGTGCTGCTGGCAGGCACCCCTATTGAGCGGGAGCAGGTGGCCGACAAGGCATCGGGCTTTGTAGCTTGCTTCAAGCTTCTCGGCGTTCCTTTCGTGCTGCTTTCGTTCCTCGGTATCATCTGCCATGTAGGAATTGACGTGGGCACCAATGCAACCGCCCCCAAGCTGCTGATGGAGCGCGCTGGCATGAGCCTGGACAAGGCCAGCTTTGCCACCAGTCTGTATTTTATTTTCCGTACTGTAGGTTGCCTTTCCGGCTCGTTTATCCTCTCCCGCTTCAGCAATCGCAAGTTTTTCTTTATCAGCGCGTTGCTCCTGTTGGTTGCCATGATTGGCATGTTCTTCGGGCAGAGCAAGGAGGTTCTTTACGCAGCAATCGCCCTCGCTGGTCTGGGCAACTCCAACGTATTCCCCATTATCTTCTCGCAGGCACTTCTCTCTGTTCCAGAAAAGCAGAATGAGGTTTCCGGCCTGATGATTATGGGTCTGTTTGGCGGCACCATCTTCCCGATGCTGATGGGCTTCGCATCGGACGCTGTGGGCCAGGCCGGCGCCATCGCCGTTATGACCGTAGGTGTGCTGTATCTGTTGTTCTATGTCACTAAAATCCGCAAATAATCATGGGAAAATATGTTGTAGGCCTCGGAGAGGCTCTTTGGGATAAACTCCCTTCGGGTAAGAAGCTTGGGGGTGCCCCTGCTAACTTTGCATATCATGCACGCCAGTTTGGCCTGGACGGCATCGCCGTGAGTGCCCTGGGCGACGATGCCCTGGGCCGGGAGCTGGCAGACCAGCTTAAAGCGCACGACCTTCCGTTTTTGATGGAGACGGTGGATTATCCCACAGGTACTGTAGAAGTTACTGTAGACGCCGCGGGCGTGCCGCAATACGAGATTAAAACCGGCGTTGCATGGGACTATATCCCCTTCACAGAGAAGATGGCCGCTATCGCCGCCGACTGTCAGGCAGTGTGCTTCGGTTCTCTGGCACAACGCAGCGAGGTGAGCCGCGATACCATCCGCCGCTTCCTTGACGCCGTGCCCGCCGACTGCCTCAAGGTGTTTGACATCAACCTCCGCCAGCAATTCTATACCAAAGAGATTCTGGAGGAATCCTTCCGCTGCTGCGACATCCTCAAGATCAACGATGAGGAGATGGTGACCGTGGCGCACAAGTTCGCCATCCCATGCTTCGGGACCGAGGCACAGTGCGGTTGGCTGATGCGCGAGTTCGGCATCAGGATGATTATCCTCACCCTGGGAGCCAACGGCAGCGGAATCTATTACGACGGCGGCATCTCCTACCTTAAATCGCCCGATGTGAAGGTAGTGGACACCGTGGGGGCCGGTGACAGCTTTACCGGCGCCTTTATCGGCTCGCTGCTCAACGGCAAGAGCGTGCCTCAGGCACACGAGACCGCCGTGGCCGTATCGACATATATCTGCACCTGCGAAGGTGCCATGAACCCTGTTCCTAACAACCTCAAATAATGAAACGTATATTCCTCTTACTGGTGTGCGCCCTTGTATCCGCACACCTTTTTGCCGGTAAAGTGGTTACCGACAGCATAGACAGCAAGATTCTTGGGTGCGAAGTAAAATGCAATGTTTATCTGCCCGACGGGTTTGACGATTCCGGAAAGCAGTATCCAGTAGTGTACCTGCTGCACGGCCTCTCCGACACTTACGAGGGCTGGGCGGGTCACGGCAATATGCAGACCATCGCCGACCGTCTGATAGCCTCTGGCGATGCCGCTGAGATGGTGATTATCATGCCCAATGCGGGGCACCACAACCCCAGGGAGGTGCTCAACGGCTATTTCAACACCCCGGGACGCAATTACGAAGATTTCTTCTTCCAGGAACTGATGCCGCAGATGGAGTCAAAATACCGCTGCATCGGCGACAAGAAACACCGCGCGATAATGGGCCTCTCTATGGGCGGCGGCGGCAGCACCGTATATTGCCAGCACCATCCCGATATGTTCTCCAGCTGCTATGCTATGAGCCCCTGGCTTGACGAAAAGGGAGAAGTAGGCTGGAACGACGCTGAAGACCAGCTTGCTGTAGTGTGCCGCTCGGTGCATGAGAATTCTGCTATTGACTTTGTCGCCAATGCCGACGAGTCAACGGTGGCTGCACTCAAAACGGTGAAGTGGACCTTTGACATAGGCGACGACGACTGGCTGCTGCACCTCTCTGTGGACATGCACTACAAGATGCATGAGAAAGGTATTCCGCACGAATTACGCGTCCGTGACGGAGACCACAACTGGTACTACTGGCCCATGGTGCTACACTATGCCCTCCCCTGGGCCTCCGTTAATTTTGGAAAATAACCATCTGACTGACCATCCTGTCCGTATCGTGGCAGGTTTATCCCTGTATGTCAGCATTTTACAACATGTCGCTTGCGTAAAAATACGCAAGCGACTTTGTGTAATGCGCTGAAGATCAGCGGCAGAGATGCCACGTTCTACAACTTCACAGGCCTTACGGGATAGCCGCGGAAGCGCTCGTAGAAATAGGCGTAGTAGTATTCCGAGCTGAAAAACAGGTTCATCGCGCATTTGGGATGATATGGATGCCTAGTGGCGGTCCAATAGCGACCGGCAGTGCCGGTAAAGCATAGTTCCGTCCCCTCTCTATAACCCGCGGCGGGCAGGAATATGCTGTTGCCGGTAGAGCTGCTGGTTACCTTGTACCCCGGAACGCCATTGCACTCCGTCCAGGCCCAGTCACACTCATGAACCAGTTCGTTAGCCTCCACAAATGTTGGCATACGCCAGCCTCCGCCCAATCGTACAGCTACGGCATCATCTTCTGCCTCAGCCAGATAGTTCAGCTTAAAGCCCGCATTGTATTTGGTCATGCCATAGGGGCCCTCGCCGCAGAAGGCGTAGTTGCTCCACCCAAACTCCTGCTTGGCAGAGGTCTCGCCCCAGGCAAAATAGTCGCCATACCCCTCCGGGGCATCCGCTCCGAGATTGCACGAAGCCCACTTCACACTGAGGCCCAAATCCA
>JAFXNQ010000018.1 GCA_017529425.1 Bacteroidales bacterium
CGTCGTCATCGTCGTCATCGTCGTCATGATTTCCACCATGGTTCTCACCATCATTCCCATCATGATTATCACCATGATTATCACCATTATTTACACCACCCACTCCTCCATCTTCATCTTCATCTTCCTCGGGTATTTCGATATATCTATTGGTGCCTTGCACAGGTGTCATTGCAACATCCTTGGTGTATCCGAAGGCAGAAATGGTAATAAAGGGGCCGTCTACATAGTAGGTTCCTGGTCCAAGTCCGCTCACTGAGGTGGATATGTTAACTTCATCTCCCTCAGTCTTTGGCTTTCTGGAGATTGTGAACGGACGCTTATATAATAACTGGCCATCGGGGCCATCCTTTCTGATATTCACAAATATACCATCATCGAATATGGCCTTGTTATAGATTGTTGTAGAGATACTTGCGTACCCGTCTTTGCTGGCATTGATATCAAGAGTTGCACCCAATTTGGGTATAACAAACGTTTTGCCGAAAGAATAGCTCAATTCAACATTATCCGGCAAGTCAAATTCTTTGTGATATATATAAGCGACATCAACTGCACCTCCAAAGCTGAATTTTGCAGAAGGTTCGTAATATGCGTTAGAGAGCCACGTGGCAGAGCGCCCCATATTGGCTACTGTTTCCATGGTAAACGGCAGAGAGCCGGTAAATGCGCATGCTGCATGAGGATTAAAACTGACGCTTAAGCCAAGCGCTCCGCCATACAGGCTCAATCCGGCTTCGATATTTGGCCCAAATTCAACTCCGCCGGAGAGATTGCCCGACACTGCAAAAGGATCCTCTTTATCTGGAATTTCTGCCTCGCCAGCACTGCAATACACATTGCCGCCATAGTAGTAAGTGTAAGCATAGTATGATTTCTGGTAGTTGAAGGAGAACGTCATATTTACCTCTCCGGTAAGTTTGAGCTCAAACGAGGCATAGACTTCAGGGTTAACGATAATCGGTCCGACAGGTATAGCAGCGACAATAATTTTGAACCGTTTGCTCTTCAGTGTCTTCGCAAGCCCTTTCTTTATGGCCACGTCAGCAGACAACCTTGCTGAGGCATTGACGTTCGCTCTGGCGTAGGTCAGTTTATGTGCCTCGACGTCGGCGGCTATGTCCATATTGAAACTAACTTCTGCTGATGGACTTATTCCTACATTGTCATTTAGGTCAATGGAGAGGCCATTTAGACCGCCGAAGATCTCGGGTATCGAAAGTGAAAAGCCGGCCTTGGTTTTAACCAGTTCCACTTCATTGCCATCTTCTCCCACTATTTTCTCAATATAGGGAGTCAAATCCATCGCCGACTGCTCCATGTGCAGAGTGTCGAATATCTCGTCGATAGTCGCCAATGTTGTGCTGTAGTAATAACCGTCGCCGCCAGGTGTGATATCCGTAACCTTTGCCGCATAACCGCCTGGGAACTGCTCGCTTTTAGGGAAAACGAACACATCACCGCGCCCGATAGAAGAACGGCCCTGAGAGTCTGTGGGAAGCGAAAAGCCGTTTTCTGTCAAATTGCTGATTTTTTCCATCACTGCATTGGTCACGGCTACCGTATTCTTACCGTAAACATAGCTGATTCCATTTTTATTTGAATCCTCGTCGCCATGAGAAGCGCCGCTACCCCCGCTCATATCATCGCCTGAGGCGCCGGAACCTCCGAAATCGTCCCGCGTGATCACATCCTGACGCGACCCCTCTATTATATCTGTGTTCGTTCCCTCCGAATAAATGACTTTGTATGCCTTGCCGGCCTGGTAGTTTTTACCCTCAATCTCTGCGCTGATAACGTTATCACCGTTTTTGAGTTCCATCAGGATGGTGCTATTTGACATATCTACGGGAGCAATCATCATGACGAAGCGTACAGTTTCGCCTGCCTCAACGGAAATGCCGTCTGCGCCACCGAGGGCAAGGGTGACAGTTTCGGCAAATTCTGTACCGGTGATAGCAACGGAAGAAGCGGTCAGGTCTATAGTTCCATTCGTGATGAAGGGGGTGCCATCAGAGGTGAGGGTGAGCTCGTTGTAAGTACCAGCTTCTTCAAAGGTAACATCCAGTATCATGAGTGCACCGATATGTTTCATGGAGAATCTGCAGTCGCCTTCAACTGCCGGAATGCTGGCTGCCAGATAGTCAACTGCGCTGAGGTCCCAGGCTTCTTTTGTTATCATCGACTGGCCGGTATAGTCCACGGGAATCGCAGTTGCGTCAGGTACAATCTCATCACTTCCGGGATAGAATGCAGCATACGACTTGCCATTATAAAGGCCAAAGCCGCCGCCGTCAAATACGCAGGAAGTACCCATGTTATCCTTCATTGTGAAACGGAGGCCGTCTCCGGTGGGGTTTAAAGGATAAATACGCAGGATGTCATCATCCTCGAACGCAAACGTCATCTTGTTGTCGTTGATTGAGAACGAGGTTTTGGTTGCACCGTCAAACACGAAGTCAGTAACAGTTGCGGTTGCGGTAAAAACCTTACCATCGGGGTCGAATCTGCCTGCTTCATTGACCTGGCAACTGCAAACAGCAAATGCCATCAGCAGCCCGGTTAAAAGGGCACCGCAAGAGGTCCGGCTAAGGCTCAAAAGAATCAGAGAGAAGGCGGAAAGTATTTTTCTCATAGGTTATTTATTAGATATTGTTATATGGTCATTATTGAACGGTAATTTGTCCGTTCTACCTATAATACCAAACAACAGAATAAGTAACCCTTTATTTAGATTTAAAAGTGAAAAACAACAAGTCGCAGCCTTTGAGGGCCGCGATTTGTAAATCGCTAAACCGGAAGTGTGACTGCTAGCCTATGCAGGCGCCGTTGGCGAGGGGCTCTTCCGGGGTGAGATCTGTAACATTAATACAGGAGGCCGAACATCCAGAGTGGGATTTTGGCTCCGTAGCCGGTTTCAATCTCATCTGCAGCAATGTAGCTGTCTGGGATTCCAGCTATCTGCTCAAAGTCTTTACCCGGTCCTCCTATTTCAAATAGATGCTTCCCGCCTACCAGGAAATCTCCTTTTGCCGGCATCTGAACAGTGCTGACTGCAGAGAGTTGGTCGATGAAGAAAGTCTCCCTAAGGGTCCCTATCTCAATCTTAGGCGTAAATGCATACATCAGATTGGTATTTCCCAAATAAATCTTGGCGGGATTCACCAGTTTCTTGTAGCTCTTGAGCTCAACCGTCAGCATTTCCAGTATCTCAGCCTTATCCAGTTTGTAGAGAATTCTGAGCAAAGTATCCCTGGTTGTGCCCAGTGACGCGGCCAAGCGCTCAGCATTAGGCTGCATCGGGACCTTTTCTGCAATAATCATAAACAGTTTCTTGCACTTCTCTATGGTCTCATAGGTTATCTTCTCCACAGCTGGCATATCGCTTTCGATTACTGTGTTGACCACTTCTTTAAGCCGTACAAGAAAATCACTGCCTGCTTCCTTGTAGAACGGATATACACCATGCTCCAAATACCTGTTGAATTCCTTCAGTATCTTGGTCTTGGATATGATATCCATAGCAATGGACGCGTGGCTTGAAAGCAGCGACTCAAGCGCAACTGGATTCATCTTAATGACACCTTCATATTCCAGGTATTCACGGAATGACATACCTTTTAATGTATAAAGAGTCTGCCTTCTTGACATATCCACCTTGGAATAATCGATCTCAAGCGTAGAAGAACCGGTATAAACGATCCTAAGGTCTGCATACTGGTCATAAAGATTCTTAAGGATTGAGCTCCAGTCCTGATACTTGTGAACCTCGTCTATGTAGATCTCAGTTATGCCGTGATTGTACAGGAATGTTACAAGTTCCTGCAGAGTATGGGTCTTAAACCAATAGTGGTCCAGCGATATGTAAAAAGTGTCATCAGGATTGGTGTATTTTTCCCTTATCCGCTGGAGAAGCATGGTGGTTTTCCCAACGCCCCTTTCTCCTTTTATCCCTATGACTCGTGCGTCCCAGTTAATCTGAGTATATAGGTAGCGCTTAAAGTCGGGCGCAACCTGTGCTAACTTGCTGTGATAGTAATCTGCAATAGGCCGGAGATCAGATAATTCCATGTTATTATGTTTTTACGATACAAATATAAGAACACTTTTGTAAAAGTGAAATATTGACCGAAAAACACTTTTGTAAAAGTGAGTTAATACAATTACTTATTCGTAACTATCAATGCTGTCCGGGAAAATTTAACACAAGGTCTTTAACGCACCATTCTATTCACGGTAGTCGACATGTATAACCTTGTCCATTGCATCCCAATAGGTAAGCCCCTCATGCCGAAGATGGAGTATCCCATACAGGATAGCAATGCCTGCAATAGTGGAAAAAATTGAGGGGACAGTATTCACAACATTAGCAAAGACAGATGCAAATAGAGCTATAGCTAATCCAATTAACTGAACCCCTAATATGACATAAAAACCAGCCTTTCTCCATTCAAGGAGCAAAACAAAACCCAACAAATTGATTAGCGAACTAAACAACCAAGATAACCTAAGCCAGGTGGGCTCCGGCGTACCAGACCAAAGGCCTTTTGAAGAAAAAAGGTGCCATAAATAAAAGATAGACATTATACCGTTAGCAATGGCACACAACCATAACCAAAATGTAATAAACCCGTGACGTTTAGCTTCTTTCATACTCGCAAAGATTATTATAATACTGATAACATACTGCCCGGAGAAATATATCAAAAAGTAAGTTGTACGACGGAGTCCGCCTCCGGAATCTTAACGGGAGCCGCCGGCCGATTATAGAGTTCACGGATAACAGTCCTTCGGAAGAGGGCCTGTCCGATAGAGTTGGGGATATACTGACTTTTCGGAGATTGTCCTCTGGACATTGGTGAATCTGTTTTTTTTAATTATCGGCGGCCGTTTCCATGGCAATGAGGACATATTCCATTGCCTCCGCAAACACCGCATGTTTTTGAATAGTCTGTGCCCGTGCCAAACATATTATCAGTGCGTTTGCCAGAGCCATGGCATGATTCACATTTTCCGAGACCAGTGCATATCGGGCATAGCTTTGTGCTCTTTGTAGAATGGTCTTCATGAGTAGAAGTTGGTGATGAGGAGGAAGAAGATGATGATGAGAATGAAGATGAACTCTCAGGAACCGAATATGAACCAAGAGTGCTGCCCCAACTAGGCGCTACAGGCGGCTGGTATGGAAAGCACGTAGGATTACTCCACGAAGGGCTGTCCCATGATGGTGTATCCCATGAAGGAGTATTCCATGAATTATAGCTAGCAGGATAAGAAGACATTCCCATAAGCATCCCGGTCAAAAGGGCGCCGCAAGAGGTCAGGCTAAGGCTCAAAAGAATCAGAGTGAAGGCAGAAAGTAATTTTCTCATAGGTTACTTATAATAAGACATTGTTATACGGTCATTATTGAACGGTAATTTGTCCGTTCTACCAATAATACCAAACAATTAAATAAGTAACCCTATATTTTGATTAAAAAAGCGAAATAATACAAACGACAAATCGCAGCCCATTCGGACCGCGATTTGTTCGTGGCTATCTTTAATTTTAGATTACGTTGAGGTTTTTGCTACCTGATCAGATTCTCGAATTTTTTGATTCCTATGAGGGCAAACAGGTAGGCGGCACCCATGGCGATAACGCCGAGGCCGATGAGGGTGGTGAGGGTTGCTGCTGATACATCCGGATTCCTCAATCCCATAACGCCCAGTACGGCACCGCAGATGCCCAGCAGCAGGATGGCCCACCATCCGGGGAAGCCAACACGCTTGTAGTCAAAGCTGTTCACGGCAATGATTACGCTCTCTATAAGCACCCACATTGCAAAGATGACCGGCAGGGAAACTGCAAGGAAAAGGTTGTTGCACAGGAAGATGAGACCCAGTATGATTTGAAGTATGGCACTGAGCATACGGCTCCCGCTATTGGGTAGGAAAGCCTGTGTGCGGAAAGTGAAAACCAACTTGGAGATACCGGCAAACAGGGTCAGGCAGCCGATGAGCCAGGCTGCGGTGAAAAGTGTTGCGGCGGGTCTGCAGATGCATAATACACCAAGGACCACAAGCAGGATGCCAGCAATGGCCAGCCAGATTTTTGTACTTGTCTTCATAGATATCAAAATATTAGAAGGTTAACCTATGCAAGCCCCGTTTGCCAGGGGCTTTTCGGGGCTGACGATGCGCATCTTGCCGTCGCTCTGGCGGGCCATCAGAATCATACCTTTGGACTCTATGCCGCGGATCTTGCGGGGCTGGAGGTTGGCGAGGATGCAGATCTGCTTGCCGACCATCTCTTCCGGGGTATAGTATTCGGCAATGCCGGAGACTATTTCGCGCTGGTCCAGGCCGGTGTCAATCTTCAGGTGCAGCAGTTTGTCGGTCTTGGGCACCCGTTCTGCCTCGAGTACGGTGGCGGTGCGTATATCCATCTTCTCAAAGTCTTCAAAGGTACACTGCTCTTTGGCGGCTTCGGGGGCACCGGCGGGTGCTGCAGCGGCTTCTGCGGCTTCGTTGGCCTTCTTTGTGTCGGCCAGCTTCTGCAGCTGTGCATCGATCTGAGAGTCTTCTATCTTGGCGAACAGCAGCTCTGCAGCGTTCAGCTGATGGCCGGGGGCAAGAATCTCGCCGCTGCCTACAGCGTCCCACTCGCGGCTGGTCATATTCAGCATCCTTGCGAGTTTATCCATAGAGAAGGGGAGGAATGGCTCGCACGCGATGGCGATGTTTGCGCAAATCTGGATGGAGTTGTAGAGGATGGAGGCGGTGCGCTCCATATCGGTCTTTGCTACCTTCCACGGCTCGGTGTCGCTGATATATTTATTGCCCAGGCGGGCGAGGTTCATAGCCTCTTTGAGGGCTTCGCGGAAACGGTAGTGCTCTATGTTGTCTTCAATGGCGGCCTTGATGGCGGGTATCTGGCCCATTACCTCTGCGTCAATCGCTTCTGGCTTGATGTTCTGCGGTACGCGACCCTCAAAATACTTGTGGGTGAGCACCACGGCGCGGTTCACAAAGTTGCCCAGGATGGCTACCAGCTCGCTGTTGTTGCGAGTCTGGAAGTCTTTCCAGGTGAAGTCGTTGTCCTTGGTCTCCGGGGCATTGGCGGTGAGTACGTAGCGGAGCACATCCTGCTGATCCGGGAACTCCTCAAGATATTCGTGGAGCCATACCGCCCAGTTGCGCGAGGTGGATATCTTGTCATCCTCCAGATTCAGGAACTCGTTTGCAGGGACGTTGTCGGGGAGGATGTATCCGCCGTAGGCTTTAAGCATAGAGGGGAACACTATGCAGTGGAACACGATGTTATCCTTGCCTATGAAATGTACCAGCTTGGTTTCGGGGTCCTTCCACCATTTCTCCCAGCTGTCGGGCAGCAGCTCCCTGGTGTTGGAGATGTAGCCTATGGGGGCGTCAAACCATACGTAAAGCACCTTGCCTTCGGCACCTTCTACCGGGACGGGCACGCCCCAGTCAAGGTCGCGGCTCACGGCACGGGGTTGCAGACCGCCGTCCAGCCAGCTCTTGCACTGGCCGTAAACGTTGGTTTTCCACTCCTTGTGGTTTTCCAGAATCCACTCGCGCAGCCAGTCTTCATATTTATCCAGGGGGAGATACCAGTGCTTGGTGGTCTTCTTTACCAGCGGAGCGCCGCTTATGGTGGAGTGGGGGTTAATGAGTTCATCGGGGCTCAGGGTAGAGCCGCACTTCTCGCACTGGTCTCCGTATGCCCGCTCGTTGCCGCATTTGGGGCAGGTGCCCATGATGTAGCGGTCGGCCAGGAACTGGTGCGCCTGCTCGTCGTAGTACTGCTCGCTCTCCTTCTCAATGAACTTGCCTTCGTCATAGAGTTTCTTGAAGAAGTCAGATGCGGTGGCCTCGTGCACCTTGCTGGTGGTGCGGGAGTATATGTCAAAGTTGATTCCGAAGTCGGCAAATGCCTTTTTGATGATGCCGTGATATTTATCTACTATATCCTGTGGAGTACAGCCCTGCTGCAGCGCCTTGATGGTGATGGGGACGCCGTGCTCGTCGCTGCCGCATACGAAAAGTACATCGCGGCCGCGCATGCGCAGGTACCTCACATAGATGTCGGCGGGCACATAAACGCCAGCCAGGTGTCCGATGTGTACAGGTCCGTTTGCGTAGGGAAGTGCACAGGTTACAAGTGTTCTTTTGTAGTCGTTTGCCATATTAATATTTTTTTAGTTCTTTCTCCAGTTGTGCCCGTACCTGGGCGAGCATCAGAAAATGCCTCATCATCTCTTTCTGACGGGCGTCGTCACCCGCCTTGCCCGCCTGGGCAATCTCTTTCTGCAGTTCTGTCTGCTGCAGCCCCACGATGCGCGATTTGTATTGCAGCATCAGCCTGGGTACATCTTTGTAGAGGCGGTGTTCTTCGCTGGTGAGGGAGGCGTTGAAATTTTTTATGGTGATGGGATAGCTTTCAGAGAGCATCTCGGTGGTGAATTTCATCACATCCATGTCGTCGTGGAAGGTGAAATACTTTATCACATGCCCCTGGGTCTCTTCGCAATTGTCGCTCGGGACCTTCTCGAGGGCATAATACGCATCGTATACCTTCTTGTACAGAGGATTCTGGAGGGTCAGAGCGTCCTCATCCAGCTGGGAGCGGATATACTCCGACACTGTGACTTCCGGGATCTTCTCCTCGCCGTAGTTCATGTTGCTCTCCCAGTGGATGGTATATTCGCCCCATTTGATGAGCATCTCCACCAGCTCGCGTTCGCACACCGCCAGATAATCGTTGGTAATGTTTCCGGATTCGCGCTTCAGGGGGGTGGCTTCGTATGCTTCAGATTCGGGATACTGGCCCTGCTCGTCGGGTATGTAGCCGGCCTCTGCAGCGCTTGCCGGTTCGGGAGCGTTTTCGCGGCTGCGGTTATAGTTGTTGCGGGCCTCCATCTGCTCGCGGCGCTTCTGGCGCATGCGCCGGATCCTCATGAACAGGGAGTCGCGCTGCAGGTTAAAGACCCCCGCTACGTTTTCTATATACACGTTGCGGGTAATCTCGTCCGGAATTACAGATACAGTCTGCACTATGTCGCTTATCATCTGGGTGCGGCCGTAAATGTCGTTCTCGGCGATATCTTTGGATAAGATGTTGATCTTGAAGGAGATGAAGTCCTGCTCGTGGGAGGCGATATACTGCTCTATGTCGGCCTTCTCGTTGGCCTGGGCAAACGAGTCGGGGTCCTCGCCCTGGGGCAGCAGCACAATCTTGACCTCCATGCCCGCCTCCAGCACCATATCGATGCCTCGCATGGAGGCCTTGATGCCGGCGGGGTCGCTGTCGTAAATGAAGGTAATCCGCTTTGTGAAGCGTTTCACCAGGTTGATGTGCCCCTCTGTGAGGGCGGTGCCGCTGGAGGCGACCACATTCTCTATGCCGCGCTGGTGCATCGATAATACATCGGCATAACCCTCCACCATGATGCATTTGTCCTGGCGGGCAATCGCATTCTTGGCCTGGAAAAGACCGTACAATGTGGAGCGGCTCTTGCTGTATATAGACGACTCCGGGGAGTTGACATACTTTGCAACCTTCTTTTCTGACGACATTATGCGCCCGCCGAATGCGATGACTTTGCCGCCGAGAGAGTAGATGGGGAACATTACCCGCTCGTAGAAGCGGTCGGAGAGGCGGCCGTCATCGTGCTTGATGCTCAGGCCAGTCTCTATCAGATACTCTTCTTTATAGCCGTTGTCCAGTGCAAACCGGGTGAAGGTGTCGTAGCCCGACGGGGCATAACCGAGGCCGAATCGGCGGATGGTCTCGTCTGTGAAGCCCCTCTGGCGGAAGTACCCCAGGCCGATCATGTGGCTCCGCTCCGGATCCCACAGTACCTCCTGATAGAACTTCTGGGCCACATCGTTCACAATCAAAAGACTGTCGTTGCGCATACGCTGCGCAGCCTCCTCCGGGGTCTCGTCTTTCTCCACTATCTCTATGCCGTACTTTTTGGCCAGATACTTGAGCGCCTCGGGGTAGCTGATGTGCTCGTGGTCCATCAGGAACGAGATTACGTTGCCGGAATGGCCGCAAGAGAAGCATTTGAAGAACTGCTTGGTTGACGACACACTCATAGAGGGGTGCTTGTCCGGATGGAACGGGCACAGGCCGACATAGTTCGCGCCGGAACGTTTCAGCGTCACGAACTCGCCGATGACCTCCTCAATCCGGGCGGCATCCATTATCCTCTCTTTTGTGGCGTGGTCTATCATCGCTTATTTGCCCAGTATCTGAAGTTCTTCTTTGGTATATAACAGGTGGTCCAGCAGGTTGCTCATCCACGGCAGGTCCTTGAGCAGAGCAACGGCAATCATCAGGAAAATAATGACTACGAATAATATCAGCAGGATGTTGCCAATCAGTATGCTCAAGCGGCTGGGGGCAGGTTCTTCATCTTCGTCTGCTACCTCCTCCTCGTTTTGCACCGGTTGAGGTACGTGAGCGGGTTTGTCAGCAGGCTGTTCGGCGGCAACTGTGTTTGTATTGTCGTCCTGCTTAATCCATTTTTCGGTGTCAAGCTCTATCGGTTTGCTGTCTTCCTCCGCAAATTCTTCCGGCAACAGGGCGCCTATAGATTCCTGGCCAGGCACGTCGGGATACTCAAAGACGTCGGTATTGCTCACAAAGTAATAAATCTTGTGGGCAGAGGAGTGAAGCTGGCCTAAATCGCCCAGCTCAACCGCACGGTTGTCTTCAAGTTCACCGCTCAAATCGAGCAAAAACTCCTGAAGCTCGCTTTCTGCATCACTCCCCTCGGGCAGATATTTTGCCAGCCATCTGAGAAACATGCCGTCTTCCGGCTTCTGGACGGGGCTGTACAGAATCTTGCGATAGGGGGTACGGGCAGTTCCGTCTTCGTTAACCTCGTCCGCCACAATCTGGGCGGTAAAGACCCCGAGCCCCGGCACGACAATCTCGTCGTTGCGCAGCAGCAGATCCTTGAGGCACTTGGAAAAGACAGAAATATCCATACGCAGTTATTGTAACCTACAAAGATATTCTTTTTCCGGTGAAAAATGAAGTCGATATGGGTAAGGTTTGTATTAAGCTGCTACTAGGAAAGTCAAATTGTCGTAAATTTGTACGGATTGTTTAAGTATAGCTAATAATGACTGAAAAGAATTACCCCTGCGAGAGCTGTAAGTTCCGCGCGCATTACGACAAGAATCCCAAATCGGTCTTAGGCCGTTTCTGGCGGTGGCATATCAACTTCTGCCCGGGATTCAAGGGTTACTTTACCCACCAGGACGAAGCGACAAAGGCAACGTTGAGAGATAAGTATAATTTCACTAAGTATCAGTAGGGTGCAGAGGGCCTTCTTCTGGCCGCTGCGAAATACTGAAATAATAAATTCCCTCTAGAACCTGTAGCCGAGTCCTATCTGAGGGCCGAGGCCGGTCGGGCCGAGAGTGAATTCTGCTACGCCGTAGAGATGGCGGCGGCCAAAATGAGTGCCGGCCAGAATCAGCTCAGGAACGACTCGGGTGTCAACCAATGGTACTTCTCCATAGACGAAATAGCCGACACCGAGACCGGAATACCACTTCCAGAACTCTCTGTTATACCAGTAATATTTAAGGATAGCGCCCGGAACTATTGCCATATTCTTATAGCCACGCTCCAGCACTTTTGTAACTGTGTTAACGTCATAGTTCCAATTCATGCCTTCCGTGTACCCCTTGGGGTGCTGACGGACTGCGTAGGTATAACCGTGGGCATTACAGAAGATGGACATCTCCCAGTTCTTGTCAATACGCCAGGAATACATCACCGTAATATTGGGATACATCGTCTCAACTCTCGTCTGACCGTCATTCCTCATCTGCATCCACTTGGCATACTCCTCAGAGCCCGGTTTGGGATCAGAATGCAAAGAAATCATCATCGGAAAAGGCCAGCCAGTGGATATTTCCAGCGAATGTTGGTGGCTGTCAGTAAACGAGGCCTGCTGCGCATTTGCGCCAAGAGCCAAGGTGAGAGCGGCCACGACAGAAATCAGTCTAAACAAGTTTTTCATAGCAATAGATTGCGTGCTTTTCACAGACTTAAATGCGCAACTCTGCAAAAAATAACTTCCACTCCCCGTAAATATTGGTTGCCACTGGCGTGACTATCGCAAGGTTGTGAAATACATCGACTTCAACCGCGGATGGCTCGAGCCGTTACTTGAACAATTCAGAATGTGTCCCCAGACGTACAAGTTTTATCCGATGTTGTGCCTCATTCTGCTACAAGATCCTCCAATTTGTCCACATCCATTTTCTCAAGAACCTTTTCCGAGCGCGCCTCCTCAATAGCCGCAACAGTTTCGTCGTTAGGCTCATCGTATGCAATATCCATCAGGACCGTCTCAACATAATTGTTAAGACTCCTGTTTTCTTTCTGTGCCTTAACCTTCAGGCGGTCTATCAACTCTTTGCTTAATCTGAAGGCGGTCTGTACCTTCACTGATGCTGTTCCTATCATAATGTTATATTTTATACTACAAATATATAACATTACTATAGCAAACGCAAATATGGACACAAAAAACGGGCGGCAAAACTGCCGTCCGTTTCCCTGCTCCTCATCTAGGACTTGAACCTAGGACCCCCTGATTAACAGTCAGGTGCTCTAACCAACTGAGCTAATGAGGAATTTTCCTTTCGGGACTGCAAATGTAAAACTTTTTTCAATGTGCGCAAACTTTTTTATTGCAAAAATCTTTTTTTGATATATCTTTGCATCCGCTAAGCCCAGATGGCGGAATTGGTAGACGCGCTAGTTTCAGGGACTAGTGATCGCAAGATTGTGCAGGTTCGAGCCCTGTTCTGGGCACAAAAAGAGGGTGACTAAAAAGTCTTAGGACTTGAGGTCATCCTCTTTTGTTATGTTATAGTTCGTTCTTATCTGGGTAAGGCTAGAAAA
>JAFXNQ010000019.1 GCA_017529425.1 Bacteroidales bacterium
ATTGCTATATTTGCAGGAGTGGGACTCTGTCGATCAGTTCAAGACTGCCCTCCGGAACTATATCCGGTATTACAACAACGATAGAATCAAACTGAGGCTAGAAGGAAAGAGCCCGGTGCAATACCGAGCTCTATTCCAATCGAAGGCCTAGTAGATAATGTTAAACCGTCCAACTTTTAGGGGTCACATCAATTTTTATGTGGGTTGGTTTTTGTATCTGACTGTGTGTCAGCGTGTTTCGCCTCAGCCGTTTTCATTGCACAAATTCTGGAAAAACTGAAGCCGCAGGTATCTGCGGCTTCATAAAAGGTGAACGGTTGCGGAGCTTGAAATTCCGCGCCTATATGCAACTCTCATTCTAATGCAAATATAGTCATAATTACAATGACTCCAAATAAAACTTCAGACTATTGGTTCTGGAGCTGAATAGACCGCTCGGTGCAGACGACTTCCGCTTGCAATGCTTTCTGGGCAAAAATCTGCCCATGAAAGCATTCAAGCTACGGTATTTGTCTGCACCTTGCTCTGTCGCCGGCGGTCCAGCCAAAGCGCCCCTACGGTTTGTTATGGGCTCCAAGAAACCTTGGCGGGAGCGCAACCCTTTTCCTTCCTAAAGCCTTTGGCGCGAGCACTGCCGCATGGGACGGTTGTGACCGCCGCGGATCTCCCGGCGCTCTGGCAGGACAGGATATGGCGGCAATAATGAACGCCCGAAACGCACTGTCAAATGCGGTCAATCCAAGCACAAGAGCATCTGCGATTTTGGTAACCTCTTGAAATACAGATATATGCGTGAGCAGGACACGCTTTAACCAGTCCGGTGGAGGAGATAAAGCATATCCGGGATTGTTATAAGCCAGTAACAGAGCGCTTTACAAAACGTGTTCTTGCGCTGGCGGCGGAAAACTTGTCCAGTGATGACTGGGGGAACCCGACGCTCAGCAGCGGGCCCTCCAGCCCCTTGAGCGGCCGGGCGCTCACCTTGAACGGATGCACCCTTGTACACAGGAGCCAGGCGCTCTTCTGGTACGCCTTGTAAAAGGCACCCTCCGGGTAGAGGTAAACCCTGCCCGGATTGGCGTCTTCAATTGTGCATATTTCCAGTTTCGTCATCGTTCAAAAATTTTCGACGGCCACAGGTCGTATTCTCTTGAGGGGACTGTCGCCCCAATAACAGGAGGTTTTGATGCTGCCCGCATACGCAGGCAGCTGTCGGGCTGGCTATTGCCTTGCCCGACTTTATTCTGTGACGGGACGAACTGAGAGCCCGTGGTAGCGGTCGTAGTAATTCCTGTAGACACGGTCCGAACCGAAGTATACGTAGTACGCGCGGATCGGGAAGGCCGTATCGAGGGAAGAGGACCAGTAGTTGCCGTAGGCCCCCGCAACGCCGAGGTTGGCATTGCCCCGGAGGCCGGCAGCGGGCAAGAATATGCTGTTGCCGTTAGGACCGGTGACGAGCCTTCCGTTGACTCCGTTCTGAGTGGTCCATGTCCAGGTACATTCAGTCCTGAGTTCTGTCCACTCTTGATCGGTGGGCATTCTCCAGCTGCCGCCCCAGTTGACACTAGCAGCGTCATCCTCGGGATCGAGGACCGTGTTGTTGTCCACTGTGCCGTAGGAAGAATTTGTAACATACTTGGAGAATGGGCCGTGGTAATCTGTACCAAGCTCAAACTTGTATGATGCCCAGTTATAGCCTGTCTTGCCGTTTTTCCAAGTCAACGGGTCCTGGCTGCTGTAATACGGCTCCGTCTCGCCCCAGGCGAAATAATCACCGTATTCCTCGGGAGCGTTCGCACCGACATTGCAGGATGCCCACTTGAGGCCGGATGTAAGGCCGAGGTCAACCCATTCATAACCATTTTCGGCACCCGGCGCGGGAGGAACAACGGTCACGCTTACGGAACACGTCGCAGTGAAGCCTCCGTCGTATGTGGTGGCAGTTATTGTGGCTACGCCTTCACCAACTGCGGAAACAACTCCTTGATAATTAACGGTCGCCACGGATGTGTCGCTTGAGGTCCAGATAACTGCAGCTTGTGTGGCATTAGACGGAGTAACGGTTGCCGTTAATATTGCCGTTCCACCCTCAACAAGGTATAATTTATTCTTATTAAGAGAGACACCTGTCACTGATACACGGACGCCTTCGTCTGTGACTGCACGGAATGAGTGCCCGTAGTAACGGTTGCAGTTGTACCTGTAGACTCCATCCGAATTGAAGTAAACGTCGTACGCGTCGTTCGGGCTGCCCGTATTGAGGGAAGAGGACCAGTAGTAGCCGTAGG
This sequence comes from Bacteroidales bacterium, assembly GCA_017529425.1. GTDB lineage: Bacteria > Bacteroidota > Bacteroidia > Bacteroidales > UBA932 > Equibacterium. The sequence goes on from JAFXNQ010000019.1 coordinate 2,292, forward strand.
ACCCCGCAGTGCCGAGGTAGGTATTGTACCGGCGGCCAGCAGCGGGCAGGAATATGCTGTTTCGATTTGTACCGGTAACCAGATATCCGTTTACTCCATTCTGTGTGGTCCGCGTCCAGGTGCACTTGGTCCTGAGTTCTGTCCACTCCTCATCGGTGGGCATTCTCCAGCTGCCGCCCCAATTCACAGTAGCTGCGTCATCCTCGGGATTCAGAACGGTCTTGTTGTCAATCGGGCCATAATTGCTTTTTGTGTTGTATTTAGAGAATTGGTTTGTATTCCATGAATCGACACCTGTTCTGAACGGACAGGTTGTCCAATCATAACCGCTCTGGGGTTCAGTACCTCCCCAAGCGAAATAATCACCGTATTCCTCGGGAGCGTTCGCACCGACGTTGCAGGATGCCCACTTCAAGCCGGAAGGCAGGCCAAGGTCGACGGCGGTCCCGGGGACTGTGTTACCGGTAAAACTGTTTGAGAAGCGCAGGAAAGCTGCCTTGCCCTTGTTCATCACGCGGGAGACTACCGGAGCGGTGTAGATGCCTGCGCTGGTCCTCAGCGTGGCGGTCACGGTCTTGCTGCTGAAGTCCACCGGCTGGACGGCCATATATGCACGCACTGTCTCATACTGCGTTGTAGTGGCAGTGTTCTCAAAGTTCAGGGTGAGGGACTCCTTGGTTTCAATCGGTGTAACCTCTGGAGTATCTCCGGAGATGTCCAGCGCAGCCTTCTCCACGAAGATGGCCTCATCGCACGAAATGGTCAGTGAGGTGATGGTTGCGGGTTCAGGTACTACGATGTCTATGTAGAGGATGGAACCCTGCCTGTCCATCTGGAAGGTGACGCTGCCGTTCTCCGGCGTTGTCTTGGCCGAGGCCAGGTAATCGTATGCCGACAGGTGTGCAAAACTGCCGTTGCCGTTCTGTACCTGTCCCGAATAATCCATAATGACGGTCTTGTTGCTCTGGAAACAGTTCCATACGCTGAACGGATAGTATGCCGCATAAGAGGCATTGTTCCTCAGTGCCCAGCCGCCGCCGTCGAACGATGCGCTGGTGGAACTCTCCTGTGTCGTAATCGGGAACTCAACCTGGCCGCCCTTGTTGGGGAAGATGCCGAGGGTGTCACCCGCCGCCCACTTGAACACCAGTGCGATACCGTCGTCCACGGATGTCGCCTTTGTCTGACCGGCACCGCTTATCTGCTCGAACATTATTTCACCGGGACCGACGACGTTGATGGTTTTGATGTATCCCTGCATCTCCAATTCAGTCTTGTCTGCGAGACAAGCGGTCATTGACACCAGTATTACCGATGCCACAAGTAGTTTGATATATCTCATAACTTTGTCTTTTTTACGGTTAGTCCGGATACTCAGTGCCAGGTCCCTGTACAGTGCCTGTCACCTCCGAGCCGTTCATAATTACACTCTCTGAATCAAAATGCATAATCTCCACTATGGGCGTTTGATAGTTCTTTTTCATATAAATAATGTTTATGGTTTTTGTTATTTTATTGTATTACTGATAGTTATTACAGCATACCAAGAAGTGATCCATCATCACTCAGTCACAGAATATGTCCTGAACTGTATGTACAAAACAAAAGTGTGGAGCGATTTGTTTATCTGAATGGAGGCTCCGGTAAGCCCAAACACAAATAAACAATACTCCACACCCGTATGGTGGCGCGTGCAAAAACGCGGTTAGCCATACAAGCGATGAACGAATTGCTTATCCCTGTGTTTGTAGAAATTTACCGGATTTCCATTCAAGGATAAAAGCGAAACACTTTCATCGGTTATGTCTGCCGAGCGGATATATTACCCGCATCCGGCGTCTGCAAAGTTAGCTTTTTTATTTCTGTTTTTAAAAACGGAAATGAGTGTTCGATACATTTTAGCGAGGTAATAAAACCAGCTAGGGCAAAGGATTCTTGTGAAAATGTGGGACATCTTGTCGCAGATCATTTTATTGACGTCAATAAGATGATAATTGCTGGAAAAGGAGCGCAGCGGGAGGTGGATGACATTATGCTTACCCGCTATGCGTGTTATCTTGTGGCGCAGAATGGAGATTCACGTAAACCGGAAATAGCCTTTGCCCAAACATATTTTGCTATCCAGACACGCAGGGCAGAGCTTATTGAGCAGCGTCTCTTAGATGTGGAACGCGTAAAAGCTCGTACAAAACTACAAGAAACTGAAAAGAAACTATCTGGGATTCTCTATGAGCGTGGAGTTGATGACCATACGTTTGCAATTATACGGAGTAAGGGCGACCACGCATTGTTCCGTTTGAGTACAAGTATGATGAAACAACGAATGGGAATGCCACAGAGCCGACCATTAGCAGACTTCCTGCCGACAATAAGTATCAAGGCCAAGGATTTTGCGGCCGAGATGACAAGTGTGAACGTCCAGACAAAGGACTTGCAAGGTGAGACCTCAATTACGCAAGAGCATATTGATAACAATGCTGCTGTCCGCAAGATGCTCACTGAGCGAGGTATTACCCCTGAAAATTTGCCGCCTGCAGAAGATGTAAAAAAGGTTGAGCGTAGATTGGTTCGTGAAAGTAAAAAGATGTTGAAAAACGAGGAATAGCTTGCGGCTCTTACCCCTACCGCTTAATTGCATGTGGCTGGTGCTAGAGGGCAAAGACGCTGAAGGGGCCGATGCTTGTGCCTTCGTTGCTCTCGAGGTATTCGAAAAGGGGGGGGCAGTCGCCCAGGCGTGAGGTGGGGACTATGAGTACCTCACCGCGGTGGTCGCCTGTGTATGGATCTGACGGGGAGCCGTCGATGGGGGTGCCTGATATGAAGGCCTCGACATTGTCTTTGTAGTCTATGACGTCGCAGCCGAGGTAGATGTCCATATTCTCGGGACGGGAAACGAAGAGGGTGTTGTAAGTGTCGGTTCCGGAACTTTGCCGCAGAGCCTCTTCTGCGACGCTGCGGTAGCCCAGCCATTCATTGACGTGGTTTACTGTGCAGCCGAAGGCGAAGATTGCCAGATATAGGGCAGCAGCCATTGCTATGGCGCCCTTCTGCCAGCCGCCCCTTGCAGTCACGATGCCTGCTGCGGTAAAGCCCGACAGCAGAACCGCGGCCGTGGCGAGAATCGTGGTGCTGAAGATATACGGCGTGTTGATTGCCAGCGCGAAGGCTATCTTGGAGAAGGGTTCGACTCCCTTAAGCAGATATACTGTCCAAAGTGCCAGGCCTGCCAGTGCGATAATGACGGAGGGAATCATCAGCGCAGCCTTCTTGAGACCTTCGCGGCAGCCGGCGGTGGCCGTGGAGAATGCCGGAACCAGATATGCCATAAGCGGCAGGACAGGGGTCAGGTATATCGCCAGCTTGCCGCTGAAGGCGGAGAGCATTATAAAGACGACGGCTATGGATGTGAGCAGCAGCTTGTTGAGGGTATCGCTGCCGGTGGATTCAGGCAGGTTGGCGCGATGCTTTTTCCATTGCTGGAGGTAGAGGTAAACCACCGCCGTAATCATCAGCAGTGTGTAGGGCAGCACGGCGTAGAGTAGGGTGGGGATGTACCACCAGAAAGGCTGCTTGTGGGTAAAGGCGTTTACCGCCCGGTCCAGAGTCTGGTGGAACAGCAGGCTGCGGATATATTCGCCGCCGCCCTCAAGCCAGGCCCCGAGTATCCATCCGCCAAAAAGCAGCAGCATAACCAGCCACTGCCGCCAGCCCAGAAACTCCGGCAGCCGGCGAAACTGCTTTTCGAGAGCCAGGAATACGATGATAACCACAACGGGGGCAAAGAAGCCCACCGGACCCTTGGTGAAAAGGGCTAGAAAAATATAGAGGGGCAGCAGCCATCGGTTGGCCTTGCGGACGTCGCGGCCGATGTACATCTTCCAGAAGGTGAACAGCTCCAATACTATGAACATCGTCATAAGCATATCCATCCTCAGGAAGAAGGTCTGCACTGCAAAGAGCAAGCTCGAAAGCAGGATGGAAGCTGCACATATGCGGGCGAGTGGAGAGACCTGTGTCTGTAGCACAGGGCATTCCGGCCTTGATGTCCCTCTCTCTGCGCCTGGCTGGGATGAAATGGCTGACGACAGGCGCAGCCAGCGGTCCATAACCGCCACCGTTACGAACGATGGAATCAGAGCGGTGAACAGTACCGGCAGCCACATACAGGTCCTGCCGCAGAAAAGGCGCAGGAACATCATCAGCCAGAAAAACAAGGGCGGTTTGTCGGTGTAGGGTATGCCGTGGTTGTAGAAGCAGAAGAAGTGTCCTTCGCGAAGGGCCTCCTCCACAATGCTAAGATAACGGAGCTCGTTGCTGGGAGAGGGGTCGCGGAATATCATCATGGGCAGCTCACACACCGTTACGAATGCGAACACCGCCGCTAGCGGATGCTTCCTGAGCGTCTCCCTTATCATTTACTCAAGATTATTCTCGCCGCGCTTGTAATCAACCCAGTTGCGGCGCATCCAGCGGTAAATGAAGCAGTCGGTGAAGCCGCGCAGGCGGTTCCACATATTGAACTTGGATTTGCCGGCGGTGCGGCTGCGGTGGGTCACCATGACCTCCTTGTAACATCCACCCTCCTGCAGCATCACCAGCGCCGGGAGAAAACGATGCATCCCGTTGAAAATAGGGAGGCGGCGGGCATATTCCATTTTGATGACCTTCATAGGGCACACGCTGTCGCGGGCCCCGTCGCCGGTCATCATCCGGCGGAAACCGTTGCCAATGCGCGACTGCAACTTTTTGCGCCACCCGTCCTCGCGGCTGGAGCGGACCCCGGCCACCAGAGGGTAATCAGAAGCGTATGGCAGCATAAGGTTGAACTCCTCCGGCACCGTTTGCAAGTCGGCGTCTGTGTAGGCCATATAGTCCGAGTCTATGGCGTCTATGGCGGTTTTCATAGCCCCGCTGCAGCCCAGGCGCCGAGTGTGGCAGACATAGAAGAAATCGCTGTGCCGGCCGCATATCGCCTTGATCATCTCCAGGCTGCCGTCGGTAGAGCAGTCGTTGACAAAGAGCACGCAAGCCTTCATAAGGCATTTAGGCAGATAATCCGCCAGTGCATCTTCCAGTGCGCGCAAGTTCCCTTCTTCGTTAAAGACCGGAATTGCGATGGTCAGTTGATAAGCTGCGGTGCGGTTCATGGTTTATTTTACAATTACTCGTTTGAGACGGCGGTCGATGCCGGTGAATATCTCATAGGGGATGGTCCCGAGCTTGTCAGCCAGCTGCTGAACCGTGGGGTTGTCTCCGAATACAGTCACAATGTCACCCACGTGCGCCTCTATGCCTGTGATGTCCAGCATGCACATATCCATGCAGATGGAGCCGATGGTGGGGGCTGCGTGGCCATTCACCATAAATGAGGCGTTGCCGTAGCCCAGCCGGCGGTCAATGCCGTCGCCATACCCTATGCGGATGGTCGCTATCTTGCTTGGAACGTGCTTCAGCTCGCCGTGACGGCCATAACCGATGGTCCCCTCGCTGATCTCCTTGATCTGGAGGATGGGGCACTTGAGTGATGCCACCGGCTTTATCTGAGGACTGCCCACGGCGCTGATGCCGTATACCCCCACGCCGATGCGGACCATGTCCATCTGATACTGGGTGAAGCGCTCGGTGCCGGCGGAGTTGAGGATATGGCGCATGGGGCGGTAGCCCAAACTGGCCTCGATATCATCTGCAAGCTCTGTGAAGAGTTTTATCTGTCCCAGGGTGAAATCGTCCCACTGGGGCTCGTCGGCAGCTGCCAGGTGAGAGTATATGGAGCGTACCTGAACCTCCTCGCAGTCGGCGAGCATCTTTTTCAAGGCCGGAATCTCCTCTTTCTCGAATCCCAGCCGGTGCATGCCGGTGTCCAGCTTGATGTGTATGGGGTATTTCTTGATTCCCAGCGCCTTGAGTATAATCTTGAGCTTGCCGAGGTATTCCACGGAAGGTATGCCGGGCTCCAGGTCGTACTGGATAATGTCGGAGAAGCAGTCGCAGCCGGTGGAGAGGGCCAGAATCGGGGCGTTGATGCCCGCCATGCGCAGCTTCACACCCTCCTGCAGGGTAGCGATGCCCAGATAGTCGGCGCCGGCGTCCAGCATCAGCCTGGCGAACTCCACTCCGCCATGCCCGTAAGAATTGGATTTTACCAGCACCAGCACTTTAGTGTCGGGCTTTAAAAGGCTTTTGAAATACTTGAAGTTATGTGTTGCGGCGCCGCGGCTTATCTCAAGCTCGGCCTGTGGAAGTCTCATGATGTCTTAAAGCTAAATAGAGGTTTCGCGAGTAGGTGAAAAAGCCCACCGACTGGCCTATGGCCAGCACCCAATCATGCCGGATGAAAGCGTAGGTAACAATTACCGCCGATCCTACAAGGCTGATGATCCAGAAGCCGGCAGGGAGCAGGCTTTCGCCCCTCTTGCGGGAGTATAGATATTGATAGATGAATCTAAAGGTGAAAATGACTTGCCCGGCAGAACCGAATACAATCAGCCAGGCCGGGATGCCTTCGTTTTGAAAGAGCCTCTCAACGGTCCCCGTATGCATCAGCATGAATGTGATTCCAACCAACGGCAGTACAAACAGTACGAGCAGCACGGGGTACTTGATTGAAGAGTGGATTCCCTCCCAGATCCCTTTTGTCTTCAGGTTCCATATGTATATGTAATAACTTATGACCTGACCCAGCATTATTGCAAAATCCTGCCGCAGCCAGCCGTATATGAAAAACAAAATGGAGGCAATCAGGCTAAGTAGCCAGTAGATGGTGGGGGAGGTAGCCCTCTTCTCCTTTTCAGAGATGATCCATTGCACAATCATTCTGGCAGAGAAGAGTCCCTGGGCCAGAAATCCGAGTGCATATATGAACCAACTGCTGTCCATAGAAATATGCCGCAAGTTACGGCAAAAAAAAGAATCGGTCAAAGCCTTGACCGATCCTTTATCTAGTTAAAAGTTGAGTCTTATTTATTTGGCAGCCTCAACAGATGCTTTACGGAAGTCCTTCATAAGCTTGCTGAGGTTCAGGGCAGCCTTGCGAGCACGGGTACCGGCAGCTTTGTTGCCTTTTTCTGCCTGAGCGGCAGCGTTCTTCTGGAAAGCTTCAATTTCAGCATTGATCTGTGCAACGAGTTCTTTCATGATAAATTAAGTTATTTGGTTAGTAATTAGTTGATTGTTATTCTTGATTGTGAAATTAAGCCAAAAAAACCACAAATGCAAATATATGTGCCTAAAAATCGCGTTTTACGGTATATCTGCCGTAGTTTTTGTCTTTTTCCCACGAATACAGATGGGCATCTAAGCAGAAAGATGCTTTAGTCTCAGGGGCGACTTCAGGCAAATCTGGATAAGAGCCATGGACAATATGGTACAGGCAAGCTGAGATATTGTCCTCAGTTGCATCAAAATCGTGGTAAAGGTCGTCGGGCCGTTGGTTCTCCGGAATCATCCCTGTGTCGGGAATATTCTCTCCCAAACCGTTGGTATTGTAGAAGCAGATAGGGAGAAATACATATTGAAGAGCGCTGTAGTCCCCCTTGTCATACGCCGCAAGGTGCGCAGGATACAGGTACACATACATACCGTTTGGCTTGCCGTATGTAATATTGCCTACATGGTGGAGATCTGCAAGGGGTTTAAGCCCGTTGAGAACCATCTCGGAGGCGGAAGCGCTACCCTTGCCTGTGATGAAATACAGGTGCTCGAATTCCGGTGAATCGGGTTTGCAGGAGAAATGGATGTCAGTATACTTATCGGATTCAATACTGGATATTGCCTGTGACGGAGATACCACCGTTGATTCAACGTCAGAGGCGCGATTAATCTTGTTGTGTGTGCGCTTCACATAAACCTGCCCCCTGGCACTTGCAGGGGCCAGATAGCTCACCAGGAGATTGCTGGCACGGCTGTCGCCGCCACCGTTGTAGCGTAAATCCAGTATCAGAGTCTTGACATTGTGCCTCTTGAAATAATCCATCGCCTCTGTGATGTCATCCATCATGTTCTTGCCATTTACGTCATTGTCGGCCTTGAAACTGAGATAATTAAAGTAACCTACCGGAGCGTTGAGGCCAGGGTAGTCTTTTGCGGTAAATATTTTGGTGACAAGTCCGGGACGGACAAGCAGCGATTCTGCCGCTATTATGGAGTGTTGGTGCTGCTCCCCCTCGTTATCTTCAAAGTCAAACAAGTGAGGTTGGGTTGTGCTGGGACAGTTGAAGATATCTTCCAAGGCCGTTTTATTATTCTTAATCCAGTCTTCGGTGGCCTTTCCGTCAATCCCGGTTATTTTCCAGCCGCGCTTTACGCCAGCCAGGTCAAAGGGTCCGCCAGAATATACGAAACAGATATAGATGCCAGAATCATGGTAATATTCTATCATCTGCCCAACCATTACGCCGTAGGTGCCGTATTGGATGCCGGTTTCATCGTCCATAAATGTCTTGCCGTCGATCATCCAGCTCCAGCGGTCTTTTTCATAAAGCAGCGACTCAAAATACTCCTTGATGAAAACATACTCATCAATTTTGGTATCGTAAGTGAACGGCTTCTTCTCGATAGACTCGTTCCAGTAATACTCCTTGCTCATGATCTTGTCCCAGAGATAATCCAGAGTCTTGATGACAGCCTGGCGCTGCCGCTGCTCCTGGTAGGAGATATCGTCTTCCGGCTTAATGCAGGAAAACGCCGCAACAAGTGTCACTGCAGATATCAGAATCGCTCTCAAACACTTTCTCATATGTTATTCCTTTTCATGTTCAACAATGAACACATCTTCTCCATCTTCCTGGAAGTAGTAGTTTTCACGGGCAAACATCTCCAGGGTATCCTTGTTGGATGTAAGTTGTTTTATCCTCTCGTCAGTGGTTTTAATGGCTTGTTTATAATAGAGTTCCTGCTGCTTCTGACGGCGGATTGTATTCATGCTCTGCAACATCTGGTGCAGGCTGGTACGGCTGTTGAAGAGTATCAGCAGTACAAACACCAGCAGTGCTATGAAGTATCTGTTCAGCAAAATCCGCACAACCGTGCTTTTTGCCTTCAACTCGGATATCTTCTCCGTTGCTTTTTTAAAAATGGTCATATGTACAAATTTATTAAATTTGAAACAAAAATAGCAAAGCGATGAGATTTTATTTGCCCTCCTGGGCTCAGTGCCTGATTCTTGTGGTGATTTTTTTTGTCGGGTCGGTGGCTGCATCGGCAATCTTCCTCTCCGGGATTGAATCGTCATCTTTGACCTATGCCGCTACAATGGTCCTGCCTTTACTGTGGGCCTTTTTGATCTCTCGCAGGAATCAGGCTGCAGGTTATGGCTTTGTTCCGCTTGATGAACCCCGGAGCGGCCGGTTTAACTCCATGTTCCCGGTGTTTGCAATCGTGATTGTCGCAACCCCCTTCCTGGCGGCCCTGATAGAGCCTCTGACGGCCCTGTTCCCGATGTCAGATGTTATGGGGGCTGCTTTTGAGAAGATGTTTGACTCGTCCAGGCCGGTGGATACCTTTATCGCCGCATCAATACTTGCCCCCATTTGCGAAGAACTGCTATGCCGTGGCCTGATTTGCCGCGGCCTGCTTACCCGTAGCAAACCCTGGGTGGCAATAGTGGTGTCGGCCCTGATCTTCGCCCTGCTTCACGGCAACCTCCAGCAAGGTACGGCCGCCTTTGGCCTGGGTTTATTCATGGGCTGGGTATATTACAAGACCCACAGTCTATGGGCAACCATTACAATCCATTTTGTGAACAACACCCTCTCGCAGGTTATGATGGGCCTTTTCCCCGACCTGCCTATAGATGCCACATACGCGAGTGTGATTCCGCAGCCGTGGTATACTATCTTCCTTATTATCAGCGCGCTGATTACGGCCGCATCTATTTATCTCATTTATCGTAACTACAAAGATGACCAAAGCATTATATCCTTTGAGATTCGCCCCGCTTCAAGTGGAGAAGCGATGGGGCGGGAATGCCCTGAAGAATAAACTAGGGAAAAAGGCCGCCCCCGGCCAGGAAGACAAGGTTGACCTGGAGAGCATCGGCGAGTCTTTTGAACTCTACGAGTTTGGCGAGGACCACAGTTCACCCATAGTGAACGGATTTCTTGCCGGGAACAGTATAAGTGACATTCTGGAGACCTACCTTGGCGACCTTGTTGGGGACAATATCTATGAATATTTTGGCAATCAGTTCCCGCTGCTTGTCAAATATCTCAACGTGGAGGGGCGTCTCTCTGTACAGGTGCATCCTACCGATGCTGTTGCGGCCGAGCGCTACGACTGCCTGGGCAAGAACGAATTCTGGTATGTGGTGGATGCCAAGCCCGATGCAAAGGTATACATGGGTCTTAACCGTGACAGTTCTGCAGCAGAATTCTATGAGAAGTGTCACGACGGCTCCATAGTGGACCTTATGAACGTATATCATCCCAAGCCGGGTGACTGCTTCTATATCAAGGCGGGTACTGTGCATGCCGCTGAGGGGGGCATCGTGATTGCGGAGATCCAGGAGAACAGCGACGCTACGCTGCGTCTCTATGACTGGGGTTTTGAGAACAACCCGGCTACCCGCCGCGAGATGCATCTGGACGAGGCGATAGACTGTATAGACTATGAAAAGTACAGGGCCGGCGAATTGTTCCGTCCCGCGGCAGCAGCCAAAGGGGTGGTTTGCGACTGCAAGTGGTTTACCATCAGCATCCTGCCGCTAAAGGAACGTTATGAGGCCGACCCGGATAAATTCAACAGTTTTGTTCTGTATATGTGCACGTCCGGTGCCGCGACTCTCTCTTGGGAGGGAGGAAAGGAGTCTCTTGCCGCCGGCGCCACCGTTTTGATACCTGCGGCTATGGGCGCATACAGCTTTACCCCCGCAACGGACGGGGCCAATCTTATCGAAGCCCATATTCGCAAGATAGAGGACGAAAAAGACGATTATATCGATAATTAATCTGTATGGCTGATTCTACAAGACTGGACAAGTATCTATGGTCCATCAGGGTTTTCAAGACCCGTAGCGATGCTACTGACGCCTGCCGCGGCGGTAAGGTGCTGGTCAACGGCCAGGACGCCAAACCTTCGAGAGAGGTTAAGTCGGGCGATATGATTCAGGTCCGCAAGGGGGCGGTATTATATCAATACAAGGTGCTTCAGCCCATAGAACGTCGCCAGGGGGCTGCCCTTGTGGAGCAGTATGCCCAGAACCTCACGCCAGAGAGCGAACTGGCAAAGTTGCACGCCCCTCACGAATCGTTCTTTGTGGTGCGGGACCGTGGTGCCGGACGACCTACAAAAAAAGAGCGTCGCGAGATGGACACCCTTTATTCTGCCTTGGAAGAGGAGTTCTCTTCTGAAGATTTTGACTGATCTGCCGCAGGGGGCGTACTCTTGCGGTTGAATCTGGTCATCGCCTTGTCGGGGCCTTCAAGTACAAAACACTTGATGGCCTCGATTGCGTTATTAAGCACTTCCGGTAGCATACGCTTCTCCTCCAGCAGCAGCTCGTGCAGTACAAAATCTACCTGTCCGCCAGGGGCGAAACCGTTTCCGATGCCCAGCCGCAGCCGAGCATACTGATTGGTAATCAGGTGATAATCTATGCTCTTGAGACCGTTGTGGCCGCCGTCGCTCCCCGCCTTGCGCAACCTCATAGTACCAAAGGGGAGTGCCAGATCGTCCACTACCACCAACAGGTTTTCCGGGGCGATCTTAAGCTGCTTGTACCAGTAAGCGACCGCTTTCCCGCTGAGGTTCATGTAGGTGGAGGGTTTGAGCAGGTGGAGGGTATTCCCCTTCAACCGTACCTCGGCCATATCACCGTAGCGCATTGTGGAAAAAACAACATTGGATGCCATAGCAAAGGCATCCAATGTCATAAAACCCATATTGTGCCTTGTCAGTGCGTACTCGGGGCCGATGTTTCCCAGACCCACTATGAGATACGACGCGGCCATGGCACAACCTCTTTAAGAGATTACTCCTGGCCCTCAGAAGACTCCTCTGCAGCAGCCACCGCGTTGCGGGTAGACAAGCAGGAGCAGATGATGGTAGCCTTGGGATTTACGATAGAGATATTGTCAAATTTGAGGTCACCTGCGGTGATGCGTTTGCCAATTGCAAGGGGAGTTACATCTACTGTGAGGTCATCGGGCAGATCTTTGATAAGACCGCTGATTTTCAGTTTGCGACGGGATACCTGAAGTTTGCCGCCGGCGCGTACGCCCACAGAGTTACCTGTGATAATGACGGGAACCTCCACGACAACGGGTTTGCTCTCGCTTACTGCGAGGAAATCTGCGTGAAGAGCCCTGTCGGTTACGGGGTGATACTGAACCTCGTGCAGGAGAGCGATGAATTTCTGACCGTCAACATCGAGGTCAACTATGTGGCAGTAGGGGGTGTGGGTAAGGTTCTTGAGTTCTTTCTCATCTACTGCAAAAGAGATGTTCTCAACACCGTTGCCATAAACAACGCAGGGGACTTTGCCGGCAGCGCGTACTTCACGCACGTCAGCTTTGCGTCCTACGGTCCTCTTGGAACCGGAGATAGCCAAATGTTTCATTTGTATTTGATTTAAAATGTGTTACTCAGCCTGCGGCCATATTCCGCAGACCCCATCGCACCAAAATGCCCGAGGCATTTTCTGATCAGGGACGGCAAAGATATAAAAAAAATCGTTATTCGATAACTTTTACCTTCTGATTCCAAGCAAGTTGCTTGTAATATGCATTCAACTTGGGATACTTTGTGCTGGGGATATAGCAACTGAGCCCGCTGTAGTGTTGCATCTCCACTCCCAGAAACTTGGCCGTGGAGTTTTTGTAAGGTACTGCAAGATTCAACTGGGTTGTGAATTCTGTAAAGCTGTCTTCAGGGGCGAACTGCTCAAAGTAGTGCGAGAAGTCAAAGAAGAAATCTTTGCTGGCCTTATAAAAATAGTGCTGTACACCGTTACGGTAAATACCATCCATCGCGTCGCGGTTTTCTCTTACTATAGCTGCGCAAATCTCTGCCAGACGGTCCAGTTCGCTGCACTTGGTAAGGCCGATGGTGCCGGACTGCAGTTGTCCGCTCTGCCCCTGATAAAGCTCGTAATACTCCCTGCAGATAGTCTCCAGCCCCTCCCGGCCGGGATGGTTGAACAACTGGTCCAGGATTGACGGGTATGGGAAGCCGGTGATAAGTATCTCGGTAGGGGAGCCAATGACCCAGTCGCAGCAGTTGCGCAGCTGGTATGCCACCTCTATGGTACCCATATAACAGCAGTCCAGCAGGGCCGATTCCCAGTGGTACTTGCCCAGTTCTGTAGCGAAATCCCTGATGTCAATCTCATTCTTGGTGGGGGCGTCGTAGCCTATGCTTTCACAGATTCCGATGCGCGACAGGTTGGAAACATCGCTCTCTGCTGTCGATTTTGAAGGAGCGCGAAGCATAACGGTTGCCTCACCCCCGCCGTCAAAGTAACCGACGGGCATCCACCCTGTTCCGTGAGAAGAGAACAGCAGGCAACGGTAAGTCGGATCGCATGTTTCCTCTGCAGTGGCCAATACCTCGGCAAACGATTCCGGGGTGCAGCAGTCAAAGTCTTCTCCCCAGGTGCGGATAACATCCTGTACTACACGTCCTGAACGGTCTGAGTAGTAGCGGGAGAGGGTGGCTTCGCTGCGTTGGGTTGAGGTGTTGATATCCCGGTTCTGGAAGAATACCAGTAATTCTTGTTCCTTGGATCCCTTGGACGGCACATATCCACTGAGCATGTCGGTGATGTTTCCATCTGCATACGGTGAGAGAGCAGATTCTGTAGCCGCAATATAAAGCAGCACCATCCGCTTTTCAGCTGAGGGATTGCACCATTTGTCGCATCCGGTGGTGAAGACCAGCAGGGCGGCTGTCAGGACGATATGTAAGATGCGCTTCATCAATGTGCAAAATTACAAAATATTCTCTTTAAGGCAATAATCATGCCCGCCGCAGATGTCCTCTATTGTGGCTGCCGCTGCCTGGGAGAACTCTCCGGAGGTAAAGAACTGCCATTTGCCACCGGTGCGGGGAGTCTCCTTATAAATCTTGTCTGCCTGCCTTGCCACGGCCGGGGCGGGATTCACCACTTTCGCCCGTCCGGCGGTGATTTTCTCAATCTCCTCTGTGAGAAAAGGGTAGTGCGTGCATCCCAACACTATGTGGTCGGCTCCGGCGGCCAGCATCGGGTCAATATAACTGTGCAGCAGGGCTATTGTCTCTTCGCTGTGGATGCGACCCTGCTCCACGGCCTCGACAAGGCCGTAGCCGACCTGTTCTATCACCTTTACGTCGCCTTGGGCGGCGGTGTACTGCGCGAGCGTATGGTGGTACAGCTCTCCGGTAAAGGTCACCGCGGTGGCCAACACCCCTACCACTCCTGTGCGGGTGTTGAGTATGGCCGGTTTGATTGCAGGTTCCATTCCCACGAACGGGATGGGGAATGTCTCCCTCAGTGTGCTTATGGCTGCAGCGGTCGCGGTGTTGCAAGCCACAACAATCATATCTGCCCCCTGGCTGATCAGGAACGTGGATATCGCCTTGGCGCGGGTGAGTATGAACCGGTTTGTCTTGAGACCATAAGGGCAGTGACGGCTGTCGGCAAAATAAAGGTAGTCACCCTTCACCGGGAGAGCTATCATCTCTTTGAGGACGCTGAGGCCGCCCAGGCCCGAATCGTATATCCCTATCATAGTTTTACGGGCGCATTATCATTTAACCACCGGGCGGAGGGAGAAGGAGAAGGTGCGTGGAGCGGCGTGGAGGCGATACTGCTCCCGCGGCCAGCGTCCCCAGGAATCTTCGCCGCCGACACCCATCTGGGCCAGGTCGATGTTCACGTATGTCAAATCGCCGGGCACGAGGTCCATGGAGTGGCGCGACTCGCCGGCCTGGGTGTTGCTCTTGTTTTCGCGCTCCGGTGTACCGTTTTCCATGCAGTCCAGCTGGCTGATAGAGAACGGCAGGGCAGAGGCGGAGAATTCTTCGGAGGAGGTTATCTCCAGCCCGCAGCCGGAGTTGTCCAGTATCTTAAGATACCGCATCCCTGTGTGTGTGCCTGATTCCTGAGGCCTGACGTATCCATAGTGATACTGGTCGGCAACGCGCTGGACGTAACGCCCTGTCAAGGCTGCAGAGTTGCGGTCGCAGTAGTTCTCCCAAGGTCCTTTTCCATAAAAATCGATGGTACCGTACGGTTTGTACATGGCAAACTTCATCCCGTAGCGGAACAGGTCGGGCAGTTTCTCTATGCCGCCTGCATCCTCCATAATCATATTCACGTTAATCACGCCATAGCAGGAGATGTCATACATGATTGTTATCCCGGCCTTGCCGGCAACGGGTTTATATGTGGCCGTGACGGTCCAGATATCATTGTGACATTTCGCCTCGATGCTTTCGATCTCCAGATTGAGATTGCGCCAGAGGCCCATTACATCGGCATCAGTCAGGCGGGCACCCATATCGTTCTCCACAGGAGCCCTTTCAAAGCAGGGGGCAAGCGGATTTGCCAGCAGGCGCCGGCCATCTACTCTGTAATCTGACAAGAAGCCGGTAGATTTATCAAAGACAGCGCTCCATTCAAAATCCCTGAGCGAACCGGCATTGCTGGTGAGACTTTCAGAGAATATGCCGCTCAGGATAATCGATTCGTTGGTTTCTTCTATCTTTTGATTGGCAACGGTGTCCCCCTTGATGCTGGGTATAATCCCTGAATAGGCCTTGTTGCCAGCCTTTACAAGTATCTGGTCGTATGCCACCTCGGTGGCTGCAGGAAGCAGCCCGTCCCGCTCTTTAAGTACCCAGGAGACGTTGATGAAGATATCCCCGGGTGTTTCCCTCTCCATAATCTCCTTCGCCTGCCTTCTGGTAACCGGCAGTTTCACATGGACGGTCTCGCCCGGGCCGGCATTCAGGTTTTCCAGGGTCCCGGAACAGATGGCTCCATCGATATCAACAATGGACCAGTGCATATTGTATGCCGACAAGTCCCTGAAAAACTGCTCGTTGTATACGTTGAGCGTGAACGGGAACCGGCCGGCGGAGGTATGGATATTCTGCATCTGGTAGCGCACCTCGTAGGCGTGAGGATGCCAGCTTCGGTCGGCGGCAACAATGCCGTTGCAGTTGAAAGAGCCGTCACTTGCATCGTAACTGCTGAAGTCACCGCCAAATACAAAATATTTCCCGGAGGTATTGGCTGCATTCAGTTCCAGAGCCTGGTCGGCAAAGTCCCAGATAAAGCCACCCTGATAGCAGGGATACTTGCGGATCAGGTCCCAGTAATCCTTGAATCCGCCGCCAGAGTTGCCCATCATATGGGCATATTCGCACTGGATCAGGGGGCGCGGCGGGTTCTTGGCGCAATAGCGGGCGTTGGAATCTACCGTGGCATACATCGGGCACACTATATCGGTGTTGCGCTCCTCCTCAGCCCGTTCGTACTGCACGGGACGGGTAGGGTCGTAGTTCTTGATCCAGTCGTAGCAGGCCATGAAGTTGTCTCCGTTGCCCGCCTCGTTGCCCAGGCTCCATATGATTATGCTCGGGTGGTTTATGTCGCGATATACCATACGCTGGTCACGGATCAGGTGGGCTGCCTTGAAATCCGGCCGTTTGGCAAGCGTGGCATCTTCGTAGCCCATTCCGTGCGACTCTATGTTGCCTTCGTCAACCACATAGAGGCCGTACTGGTCGCACAGGTCGTACCATACCGGATCGTTAGGGTAGTGGCTGGTGCGCACGGCGTTGATGTTGAGCTCTTTCATTATGCGGATGTCGCGGAGCATATCATCTTTTGAGACTATATATCCGCTGTGTTCGTTAAGTTCGTGGCGGTTGACACCCTTGATCAGGACGGGTTTGCCGTTCACCAGCAGCTGGGCGTCCTTGATCACTACGCTGCGGAATCCAAAGTTGATGGTTGTGCTCTCGGCGAGGCCTTTTGATGTATAGGCAGAAACCTTCAACTTATACAGATTTGGGGTTTCGGCGCTCCAGAGGCAGGGATCCGGAACCGTACCTCTGCACTTTGCCACCCCGCCGCGGCCCGGCTTGACGCTGCCGGAAGCCACCTCACTCTCTTCTGCATCAACGATTATGTACTCTATCTTTTTGATGCCGGGGGTCGCCAAAGCCTTGATGTTGTACGTACCGTTCATATCGGCAGTTATGTTTATATCCTCCAGACGTTCGTCGGGACGCGAATAAACATAAACGCCACGGGCGATGCCGGTAAAGCGCCAGAAGTCCTGGTCCTCCAGATATGTTCCGTCGCACCAGCGGAATATCTCCATCGCGATGGAGTTGGTGCCGGCGCGGACTGCTTTTGATATGTCGAAACGCGCCTCAAGTTTGCTGTCTTCGCTGTAGCCCACCGGATGACCGTTGACCCACACCCTCACATTGCTTGTGGCACTGCCTATGCACAGGAAAACATTACTGCCTTTCCAGTCGTCCGGTAGTTCAAAGGTGCGGCGATACTGAGCCACATAGTTCTGTTCAGTAGGCGGATAGGGGGGATTGTTCTTGTAGTGGCCTCTCCAGGCATAACCTATGTTCACGTAGAGAGGTTCGCCGTAGCCGTTAAGCTCCAGCAGGCCGGGGACAGGCATGGTGTCCCACGATGAATCGTCAAATCCTGCAGCCTCAAAGCCCCTGGTGCGGACATCCGGGCTCTCGTTCCAGTGGAATTCCCAGATGCCATTCAGCGAGAGAGTCCGCTGCTGGTCGGTAACAAAAGTCGCCCGCATGGGGAGGCGGTTCTCTTCAAACACATTGGGATCCTGCCAAGGTTCAAGTTTAGCCTTTTTTGCTGCAGATGAGTCTATCACTGCTGTCAGGGCTGCTATGAGTAACAACAACTTCTTCATAAATGAGACTATTTATCTCAAAAATACTCAATATGTGTGACAAGAACAAAAAAGCCGTCCGAAACATTGTCGGACGGCTCTTTTGAATAGATGGCCGGCAGCGGTTAACGCTGGGTCATGCGTTCGTAATCCTCTGCAGAGGTAACAATGAGTTTCTCATATTCCCTCTGGCCTGTACCGGCAGGGATGAGGTGACCGCAGATCACATTCTCCTTAAGGCCTTCGAGCATATCGATGCGGCCGCGGATGGCTGCATCACCCAGTACCTTGGTGGTCTCCTGGAAGGATGCGGCCGACATGAAGCTGCTGGTGCGCAGTGCGGCGCGGGTGATACCCTGCAGTACCTGATTGGCAGTAGCGGGGTTGGCGTCACGTGCAACCACAACCTTCTTGTCCTGACGGCGGAGAATCGAGTTCTCGTCGCGCAGTGCGCGGACAGAAACAATCTGGCCCGGATGCATCTCGGTGGAATCACCGGCGTCGGTAACGACCTTCTTGTCAAAGATGCTGTCGTTCTCGTCGATGAACTCCCACTTGTCAACCAACTGCTCAGTGAGGAACTTGGTGTCGCCGGGATCCACAATCTGAACCTTGCGCATCATCTGGCGTACGATAACCTCAAAGTGCTTGTCGTTGATCTTCACACCCTGCATACGGTAAACGCTCTGTACCTCGTTCACGATATATTCCTGAACGCGGACAGGACCGAGGATGGTGAGAATATCGCTGGGGGAGACGGCTCCGTCGGACAGCGGCATGCCGGCGCGTACGTAGTCGTTCTCCTGAACCATAATTTGTTTGGACAGAGGCACGTTGTAGGTCTTCTTCTCACCGCTGCGGGAAGTGACGATAATCTCGCGGTTACCCCTGCGGGCCTTACCCATGGAAACCTCACCGTTAATCTCGGAGACGATAGCGGGGTTGGAAGGGTTGCGGGCCTCGAACAGCTCGGTAACGCGCGGCAGACCGCCGGTGATATCGCCGGCCTTGCCGGTAGCGCGCGGAATCTTGAAGAGAATGTCACCGGTAGATATCTTCTGGCCGTTCTCAACATTGATGTGGGCACCTACAGGCAGGTTGTACTGCATGATATCGTTGCCGGCATCGTCGATGATATGGATGGAAGAGGTGACGTTCTTGTCGCGGCTCTCAATAATAACTTTCTCGCGGTGAACAGAATACTCGTCGGCAGCCTCTTCACGGTAGGTGACACCGTCAATGAGGTTGTCGTAACGTACTGTACCGGAGAGTTCGGATATTGCCAGTGCGTTGTAAGCATCCCAGTTGCAGATCAAATCGCCCTTGTGCACCTCGTCTCCGTTTGCGAAGAACAGCTCTGTGCCGTAAGGGATGTTGTATTGCGAGAGGGTGATTCCGGTGGTGGCATCCTTGATGGTCATCTCAGCGGTGCGGCCCACAACAATGGTGTGCTGCTTGCCGTCGGGATCGACCTTGGTGATTGTACGCAGCTCCTCAAACTCGAGGCGGCCGTCATACTTGGCCTTGATCTCTCTGTCGGAAACCACGTTGGAGGCGGTACCACCGACGTGGAACGTACGGAGGGTAAGCTGGGTACCAGGCTCACCGATACTCTGTGCAGCGATGACGCCCACAACCTCACCTTTCTCAACCATTCGTCCGGTGGCCAGGTTACGGCCGTAGCACTTGGCGCACACACCCTTGCGGGACTCGCAAGTGAGCACGGAACGTATCTCTACCTGCTCTATGGGGAGCTTCTCTATCTGCTCCACGATAGCTTCTGTAATCTGTTCGCCAGCTTCGAGGATAAGCTCACCGGTGAGCGGGTTGTAGATATTGTGAACCGAAGTACGGCCAAGGATACGTTCGCCGAGAGTCTCCACAATCTCGTCCTTGTCCTTGATGGCGGTTGCCACAAGGCCGCGGAGGGTACCGCAGTCCTCTTCGTTGATAATCACATCGTGCGATACGTCCACCAGACGGCGGGTCAGGTAACCTGCATCGGCAGTCTTGAGGGCGGTATCGGCCAGACCCTTACGGGCACCGTGGGTAGAGATGAAGTACTCGAGCACGCTCAGACCCTCCTTGAAGTTTGCGAGGATAGGGTTCTCGATGATCTCTGCACCGGCAGAACCGGATTTCTGGGGTTTTGCCATCAGGCCGCGCATACCGCAAAGCTGACGGATCTGGTCCTTGCTGCCGCGGGCACCGGAGTCAAGCATCATATATACGGGGTTAAAGCCCTGGTCGTCGGCGGCAATCTGCTTCTCCACGATCTTGGTAAGGTCGTTGTTGGTCTTGGACCACACGTCGATGACTTTGTTGTAGCGCTCGTTGTTGGTGATGAAACCCATGTCGTAGTTGCCCTGGATTTCGTCCACCTCCTTGTAACCCTTTTCTATGAGTTCGTGCTTCTGTTCCGGGACAATCACGTCTGCCAGGTTGAACGACAGGCCGCCCAGATATGCCATCTTGTATCCAAGGTCCTTGATGTCATCGAGGAATTTGGATGTGCGGGCTACACCTGTGTACTTGAGCACTTCGCCGATGATGTCACGCAGGTTCTTCTTCTTGAGAAGGGTGTTGATATAAGGAACCTCGTCCGGAACCACCTGGTTGAACATCAGGCGGCCGGGAGTGGTCTCTATAATCTGGGTTCCTGCTTCAGGATGCATCTTGTCTTTGGGAAGACGCACCTTGATCTTTGTCTGCAGGGTTACGCGACCCTCGTTGTAGGCGATGATGGACTCTTCGGGACCGTAGAAGGTAAGACCTTCGCCCTTGGCACCTTCGCGGAGTTTGGTGATATAGTACAGACCAAGCACCATATCCTGGCTGGGCACGGTGATAGGCGCACCGTTGGCGGGGTTGAGGATATTGTGGCTGCCGAGCATCAGCAGCTGGGCCTCAAGCACTGCGGCGTTGCCCAGAGGCAAGTGGACTGCCATCTGGTCACCGTCAAAGTCGGCGTTGAACGCAGTGCAGGCCAGCGGGTGGAGCTGGATAGCCTTACCCTCGATGAGGCGGGGCTGGAAAGCCTGGATACCGAGACGGTGGAGGGTAGGGGCACGGTTCAGAAGAACGGGGTGACCCTTCATCACATTCTCGAGAATGTCCCAGATTTCGGGACCCTGCTTGTCCACAACCTTCTTGGCGCTCTTCACAGTCTTCACTATGCCGCGCTCTATGAGCTTGCGGATGATGAACGGTTTGTAGAGCTCCGCAGCCATATACTTGGGCAGACCGCACTCGTGCATCTTGAGCTCGGGACCTACGACGATGACGGAACGTGCTGAATAGTCTACACGTTTACCGAGCAGGTTCTGGCGGAAGCGTCCCTGCTTGCCTTTCAAGCTGTCTGAGAGAGACTTGAGGGTACGGTTGGCTTCAGTCTTGACTGCGTTGCTCTTGCGGCTGTTGTCGAAGAGTGAATCGACGGCTTCCTGGAGCATACGTTTCTCGTTGCGGAGGATGACTTCGGGAGC